>NZ_CP046508.1:823000-1137000 GCF_017161115.1 Variovorax sp. RKNM96
ATCGCGCATGCAGCCATCGAGCGCGCGCCCATCGTGCGCCTGCATCCCACGGCGGCTGAGCATCGCCGCCTGTCCATGGACCGCGCCGCCGGCGCACGGAACATCCAGTGAGCGCGCAGCACCTTCTCCTCGTCTCGCTCGCCGTGTTGATTGCCGCCTTCGTGCAGGGCGCGACCGGTGTCGGCTTCGCGCTCATCGCCGCGCCGGTGATCGGCATCGTTCGCCCCGACCTGCTGCCGGTGTGCGTGCTGGTGCTGATGCTGCCGCTCAACTTCTATGTGATGTGGCGCGAGCGCGGCGCGATCGACCGCACCGGCGCCGGCTGGATCACCGGCGGCCGCGTGCTGGGCACCGCCGGCGGCCTGTGGGTGCTGGCGGCACTGAGCGCGGGCCAGCTGTCGCTGTTCGTCGGCGCATCGACCATCGCGGCGGCGCTGGTCACGCTGGCGATGCCGGCCTTCTCGCCGGGGCGTTCTGCCTTCGTGGCGGCGGGTCTGGTCACCGGCATCACCGAGACGGCGACCGGCATCGGCGGGCCGCCGCTGGCGCTGGTCTACCAGCACGAGCGCGCGCCCACCATGCGCTCGACCATCGCGCTGTGCTTCCTGGTCGGTGAACTGGTGTCGCTGGCCACGCTGATGGCGACCGGCCGCATCGACGGCTCGCAGTTGCGCGCCGCGGCCCTGCTATTGCCCGCGCTGGCGGTGGGCGCGGTGCTCAGCCGCGTGGTGCATCGCCACGTCAACGGACGTGTCTTGCGGATCTTCGTGCAGGTCTTTGCGATCGTCTCGGGCCTGGCGCTGCTGCTGCATTCATTCTGAGGTGCGGAGCGTGGCCGCCCATGCCGCGCGGCCCAGCCGGTAGAGGCGATGCGCTCGCAGCGTGTGGCCTTCGGGCACCACCGGGTGATCGAACGCGCCAGCCACATCCTCGTGCATGCCGAGGCGTTCCATCACCGCGGCCGAGCGCAGGTTGCCGACCGCGGTGAAGGCCACGATCTCGTCGAACCCCAGTCGCTCGAATCCGACTTGCAGAGCACCGCGCGCGGCTTCGGTCGCGAAGCCCTGGCCCCATGTGTGGCGCGCAAACCGCCAGCCGATCTCCACGCAGGGTGAGAACGGCAGCGTGGCCAGTGGCACGTTGAGCCCCGTGAAGCCGATGAATTCGCCCGTGGCCTTGTGCTCGACGGCCCAGAAGCCCCAGCCGTTCTCGGCGATGCGCGTCCTGGCACGTTCGACCGACGCGTCGCTGTCGGCGCGCGTGGGCAGGGGCAGCAAAAATTCCATCACCTGCGGGTCTGCCGCCATCGCTGCGAATGGCGAACGATCGCTCTCGCGCCATTGACGCAGCCGAAGGCGCGGGGTGTCGAATTCGATGAGGAGGGTGGGTGTGCTTTCGTCGGTCATGCGACCGATTGTGCTCAGAACCCCGCGAGCACCACCTTGCCTTGCGCCTTGCCGCTCTCGATGAGCGCATGCGCCTTCTTCAAATTCGCGGCGTTGATGGTGCCGAAGCTCGCATTCGCCGTCGTGCGCACGCGGCCCGCATCGACCAGCGCGGCCACTTCCGCGAGCAGCGCGCCCTGTTCGGCGATGTCGGGCGTGGTGAAGCGCGAGCGCGTGAACATCATTTCCCAGTGCAGCGAGATGCACTTGGTCTTCAGCGGCATCGCGTCGAGCACCTTCATGTCGTCGATCACCGCGAGTTGGCCCTGGGGCTTGAGGCTCTCGATGATCTGCGCGTAGTGCTGCTCGGTCTGCGTGAGGCTGGCGACCATGTCGACCTCGCCGATGCCGGCGGCCTTGAGCTCGGCGGCCAGCGGCTTCGAATGGTCGATGACCGCGTGCGCGCCGAGCGCCAGGCACCACTCGCGCGTTTCGGGGCGCGAGGCGGTGGCGATCACGCGCAGTTGCGTGAGCTGGCGGGCGAGCTGGATCAGGATCGAGCCCACGCCGCCGGCGCCGCCGGTGATCAAGAGCGTCTGGCCCGCGCCGCCGCCCTTGGGCACCTTCAGGCGGTCGAACAGCAGTTCATACGCGGTGATGGTGGTCAGCGGCAGCGCGGCGGCCTGCGCGTCGTCCAGGCTCCTGGGCGCGATGGCGGCGATGCGTTCGTCCACCGTGTGCAGTTCCGAATTGGCGCCGGGGCGAATGATCGAGCCGGCGTAGTACACGCGGTCACCGACCTTGAAGTTCGCAACGCCGCTGCCGATGGCTTCGACGATGCCGACCGCGTCCCAGCCCAGCACCTTGGCCTGCCCGGCTTCGGGCGCGGCGTTCTTGCGGACCTTGGTGTCGACCGGGTTGACCGACACCGCCTTCACGCGCACCAGCAGGTCGCGCGTGCCGGCGACGGGCGCGGGCAGTTCGATGTCCTGCAGCGATTCGGCGTTGTCGATGGGGAGGGGCTGGTAGTAACCGATGGCTTTCATGACGGGGACCTTTCTGAAACGATGTCCGAACTGTAGGATGGCAACGGCCATTTGATAAGTAGGCCGTGAACAGCAACACTTTCAAATGAAGATTGAAAATACATCGGACCTGCAGGTGCTCGTGCACACGGCGCGCGGCGGCACGCTCACGGCGGCCGCCCATGCGCTGGGCATCACGCCTGCGGCCGCCAGCGCCACGCTCAAGCGGCTGGAAACGCAGCTCGGCGCGCGCCTGTTCGAGCGCTCCACGCGCGCGATGCGCCTCACGCCGCAGGGGCAGACGCTGCTGGACTATGCGGTGCGGGCCTTCGAGCTGCTCGACGAAGGCGAGTCGCTGGTCACGGCGGACCGCGGCGAGCTGGTCGGCACGCTGCGTGTCGCCGCACCCTCGGACTTGACGCGCAGCACGCTGCTGCCCTGGTTCGACGAATTCCTCGCGCTGAACAGCGGCGTGCAGCTCTCGCTTTCGGTGGGCGACCGGCCGCTGGACGTGATGCGCGACGAGGTCGACGTGGCGTTGCGCTACGGCGCGCTGGCCGATTCGCGGCTGGTGGCGCGGCCGTTCGCGATGACGAATCCGCTGTTGACCGCTTCGCCCGAGTACCTGCGCCGCCATTCCGCGCCGAAGACGCCGCAGGAACTGGTGCACCACAACTGCCTGATCTTCAATCGGGGTGGGCGGCGGCATCGGGTCTGGCGGTTTGCGCAGAACGGGCAGTGGACGGAAGTGCGGGTGAATGGCAATCGCAGCGTGGACGACGCCTCGCTTGCACGCGAGTGGGCTGTGGCGGGGTATGGCATCACGCTGAAGTCGGCGCTTGATGTGCGTGATGACATTCGCAGCGGGCGGCTGGTGCATCTCATGACGGACTGGCAGACGGAGCCTTATCCGCTGCATGCGCTGCTGCCTAGCGGGCGGTTTGTGCCGGCTCGGGTGCGGGCGTTTGTCGACTTTCTTGCGATGAAGTTCGAGGGGCTGAAGGTTGGGGTTTGATTTTTTGAGGCTGCTGGCCGGGTCTCGCCCCGGCGGGCGACCTACTTTTCTTTGCTTCGCCAAAGAAAAGTAGGCAAAAGAAAGGCGACCCTGCTGTCTGCGTCCCTCCGCTTCGCTGCGGGCAACCTGCGGTGCTCGCGTTTCGCGGGGTCTCGCAGAACTCGCTTCGCTCAAACAGCTGCGAGCCCTGATCCGCGAAACGCTGCGCTCCTCGGCGCAGCCAGAAGGGCTTTGGAGACCGACGGGCCATCGCTGCGCTCGGCCTCTTTTTTGTTCGGGCCTTTGCTTCGCTCGGCCTGGGATTTGCTCCCTCTCCCCTTGGGGAGAGGGTTGGGGTGAGGGGGCAGCGGTCGAAAGCGCGCGGGCTTTCCTCAGATCAGCGGCGTGACCGCACCATCCATCGCGACGGTGGCACCCGTCACGTAGCTGGCCCTCGGCGATGCGAGGAACACGACCGTGTTGGCGATCTCTTCCGGTGTCGCGATGCGCCCCAGCGGCAGCCGCGCGGTGGCGCGCTTCAAAGCCTCGTCGGTGTCGATGCCCTGCAGCTTCGCATCGGCCTTCATGCCTTCCTGCAGCCGCGCGGTCAGTGTGAGGCCGGGGTTCACCGCGTTCACGCGCACGCCTTTAGCCGCATAGGCGGCCGCCATACCGGCGCTCACCAGCATCAGCGCCGCATTGGCCGCGCCGCCGGCCATGTGCACGGGGCTCGCGACCTTGCCGCCCTGGCCGATCACGTTGACGATCGCGCCGCGGCCTCGCTGGCCCATGCGCTTGACCACCGGGTCGATCATGTGGATGTAGGTGAAGTACTTCGCGTCCATCGCGTCGTGCCATGCGGTGGGGGTCAGGTCGTCGGGCGGGGTGCGGCGCGCGGCGCCGGCCGAGTTGACGAGCACGTCGACCGGCCCGAACGCCTTCTCGGCGGCATCGAGTGCGGCCACGGCGCTGGCCGGATCCTTGAGGTCGGCGGCATGCACGGAGACCCGGCCTTCGGCCTCGACAAACGCCTCGACCAGCGTCTTGCGGCCCTGCTCCAGGTTCTGCAGGTCGCGCGAGACGAGGCTCACGCGTGCGCCCTCGCGCAAGAAACCCAGCGCGCAGGCCAAGCCAATGCCCTTGCTGCCGCCGGTGATGAGAACGTGCTGGTCCTGGAGCTGGAGATCCATGAAAGTCCTTGGAGGGGTGGTGTTGAAACGACTTGCCGGCGGCGATTGAAGCACCGCAGCGAAACCCCTGCACGGACGTGGCTGTCCTCCGGGTCAGCGCGCTGCGCTGGCGCGGCGCGGCGGCGCCTCGGGCTCCAGCGCGCCGTGCGCGGTGTCGACCGCGTCGCGCAACTGGCCGTGGTGGTCGTGGTGCGCCAGCAACTGTCGCGCGCGTTGCCAGGCCGAGAGGCGCGCGGGCGGCACCTCGATGTAGGAAGCCAGCGCGAACAATGACGACTGCTCCTGGTCGGGAGAGGCCTCGCGTTCCTGCTGGCGCGAGCGCAGCGGCGCCATCATCAGCATCGCGCCCAGGATCAGGCCGATCACCACGGCGTACAGGGCCAGCAGGTGCAGCACCTCGGGCTGCGAGCGCGCACCCAGCACGTAGGGCCACGCGTACCAGACGGCGCAGAACCAGATGGCGACGGTGAGCGCCGGCCGCAGCACGCGCAGCCACAGGTACATGGCCAGCGTGCGTGCCGGCGAGCGGCTGTTGCCGTAGGCGCGCAGCGGCATGCGCGCGGCGTCGATGATGGGCGCTTCGCCCTTCGGCTGACCCCACGACCGGCTGCGCGTCGGGGGCGGCGCGTCGGCATAGGCGTCGGCTTGAAGATCGATCGCATGGGCATTGGATTCACGGGACATCGGAGACTCCTCGGTCAGGGCTCGTCCACACTGCGCGCTTGCCGCGACGGCGTATCAGAGCTTTGGGTAAAGCGACGACGGTGGCCGCCATCGTGATGGTCCAGAAAGCGATCGGGTACCAGATCGTTCCGGCGAAATAGCGCAGCAGGTCCTTGTCGTAGCGGCGGTCGATCCACAGGCTCACGAGCATCTGCAGGATGCAGGTCATGGCCAGCAGCGTGCCCTGCCAGTGCGGCAACAGTGCCGAATGCCAGGGCGAGTCTTCCGGCAGGAAAGGACGCGCAAGGCCGATCGCCAGCACCAGCGCCATGGCATAGGCCCAGATGACGCTGACCATGTACTCGGCGAAGACCAGCCACATGCGCCAGTGGCGCGGGCGCAGGATGCGCGGCGTGTAGCGCAGCATGGTCTGGATACCGCCCACGGCCCAGCGCAGTCGCTGCTTCCAGAGGCCCCGCAAGGTCTCGGGCATCAGGATCCAGCACAGCGCGCGCGGCTCGAAGCGCAGCTTCCAGCCGGCCAGCTGGAGCTTCCAGCTCATGTCGATGTCCTCGGTGAGCACGTCGGGGCTCCAGAAGCCCACGTCGATCACCGCGCGGCGACGGAACATCGCGAGCACGCCCGAGACGGTGAACAGCGTGCCCACCAGCTGCTGCGAGCGCTTGATGAGCCCGATGATCGAAGAGAACTCGCCCACCTGCATGCGCCCGAGCAGCGTGGTGCGGGTGCGGATGCGCGGGTTGCCGGTGACCGCGCCGATGCGCTCGGAGCTGAGCATCGGCTGCAGCATCCAGGCGATGGCGTCCGCGTCCACCAGCGCATCGCCGTCGATGCCCAGGATGTATTCGCCCCGCGCGAGCTGGCAGGCGGTGTTCAGCCCCACGGCCTTGCCCTGGTTGCTGGCGTTGTGGACCACGCGCAGGCGGCTGTATTCCGTCGTCATCGCATCCAGCAGTTCGCCGGTGCCGTCGGTGCTGCCGTCGTTCACCGCGATGACCTCGTAGTGCGGGTAGCGCGTGCGCATCAGCTGCTCGATCACCTCGCGCAGGTGCGGCGCCTCGTTGAAGCAGGGCACCACCACCGTCACCAGCGGATGGAAGGGGAGCGTCTCGAGCGGGTCGAGGTCCGCATGGTTCCCGCGCTCGAACACCCAGGCATGCGAGAGTCCGCCGGCCATCCACACATAGGCCATGAAGAACGGGTAGTAGAAGACGAAGCCGAACAGCAGCGGCGGCAGGTTCTGCGAAAGGGCCTGGAGCGTGGTCATGGCGAGCCGGTTCTTTCTGCCGTCGATGGGGACGGGATTTCCTGGCGCACGGGGCGCGACAGCAGGGTTCGGACCGAAATGGCGCGGCGCACCACGTCCAGCGAGGGTTGGTTGTTCAAGAAGTCGTCGGGGTAGTAGCCCAGGTGCCGGATGCCGGCGCGCTGAAGCAGCGTCCACTGGCGCGCGAGTTCTTCGTCGGGCACCGGCTTGCCGGTGTGCCAGTCGCGCGCCTGCAGTTCGAACACGGTGCCGTCGAGGCCGCGCGGCGTTTCGGCTGCGCGGCGAGCCAGCCGTGCCAGCCATGCATCGCTCTCAGCCCGATTCTTGGCTTCGCGTTCCATCCGCGGCATGGCCATCAGGCCCACGTAGTCGTAGGCGGCGAGCGCGTTCTCGTAGTTCTGCGCGAACCACTGCTCCGCCGCGGGGTCGAGCACCGGGCGTGCGTAGAGGTTGCGCGCGGTCTCCAGGCCCGGTCGCCACATGCCGATGCGCGCCGCGAGTTCCTGCGTGAACCCGGTGAGGTAGCGCGTCTTGGCCGTGGTCCAGCGCGCCATCAGGGCCGGGTCGGCGCGGATGGCGGCCACGTCGGGCGGCAGGCCCCAACTGGCATAGGTGGCCAATGCGGCGGGGCTGGCGTCCTCGTCGTCGGAGAGCATCGCGTCGTCGTGGAACAGCAGGCCCTCGAAGAAGGCGTGGCGGCCCAGGTCTTCGTAGAGGTCGCCGACCAGCGTGCGCACCGCGGGGTCGAAGGGCGACAGCCGGTGGTAGCGGTCCGGCGGCACCTTGCCGTCCTGTGTACGCACCGTGTGCGCCGCGAGCGGGTTCGAGGCCGGCAGGCGGAAGGCTATCACCGGCATCCAGGCGTAGACCTTCACGCCGGCGCGGCTGCGCAGTTGCCAGGCCGCGCGGCCGAACAGGTCGGCGCGCACCGGCAGGTGGCGGTTGGGAAAGTACAGCGCGTCGGCCACGCCGTCGCCGTCGGGATCGGCATAGGCCTGCAGGAACACCGAGCGCGGGCGCACCGCGGCCACGCGCTCCACCAGTGCCGAGAGGTTGCGCTCCTGCTGGGCCGGGTCGGGGTCGTAGACGTAGTCCAGGTCCACGTGCATCACGCGGTTGATCGGGCGCACCTCGCCGCCCACGGGGCTGCGCAGAAGGCGCGCGTAGTCGGGCGCCTCGTTGTCGTAGGCCGCGAGCGCGCGGCGGATGCGCGAGAGGGGCACGGCCGCGGTGTTGGGCCCGTCGTCGAGCGTGAAGGTCACGGGCATGCCGGCGCGCTCGGCGGCCTTGAGCGCCGCGTCGTTGTATGCGCCATAGGGCCACACCATCGCGCGCACCTTGGCACCGGTGCGGGCCTCGATGATCTCGCGGCTGCGGCGCAGGTCGGCCTCCACGCGCCGCGCGTAGGCACCGTCGTCCTCGTAGCGGCCGGTCGTCGCGTCGTAGCGGTGCGTGGCCGCGGCGGGCAGCATGTTGCCCTGCGGGTTGGCCAGGATGCCGGTGTGCATTGCATCGCTGTGGCTCGCGAGTTCGACCAGGCCGGAGCGCGCCATCTCGGCGGCCTCGCTCCAGCGCAGGAACTCTTCACGCTGCGCGGGCTTGTCGCCCCAGTGCACCAGGCTGCCCGCGGGCACCTCGAGCCAGCTGGTCACCAGCGCCAGCACTGCCGGATACCGGTAGCGCTGCAGCAGCGGAAACACCTTGGTGTAGGCGCTCTTGTAGCCGTCGTCGAAGGTCAGCAGCACCGGTCTGGCGGGCAGCGGCGTGCGGCCCGCGCGTGCGTCGACGATCTGCTGCAGGCTGACCGGGTGATAGCCGTTGTATTGCAGCCAGGCGAACACTTCGGCGAGCGAGCGTTCGTCCACGGCGGTCTCGTCGGGCGAGGTCTCGAAGCTGGCGCGCACGTTGGTGCGCACGTCGTGAAAGGACAGCACGCGGAAGCTCACGCCGTCGTCGGTGTCGGCGGGTGGCAGCGGTTGCGCCAGGGCCGGCAGCGCGAGCGCCACCAGGAGCCAGAGCATGGCCGCGCGCAGGAAGGAGAGAGGGTTCATCGGCAGCTTCACGGCAGGGGCATCGAAAGGTTCAGGAAGACGCCGCGCTGTCGTTCGCGCACGCCGTCGTAGGGATGGCTGGAGATGCTCACGCCGTAGCGCAGCGTCATGCGCGGGCCGAGGTTCCAGCGGTGCTCGTAGCGCACGCTCCAGAGCGGGCCGGTGCCGAAGCCCGCCTGCCGGTAGCCACCGCCGCTGACTTCGACCGCCTGGAAGAACTGGCGCTCGTCGCTCTTCCAGTTGAGCCATTGCGCGCGCACCGCAAGCTGCGCGGTCGCGTCGCTGGACGGGCTGAAGTACGCCACGTCCTGCGCGCGGCTGCGGCTGGCGTCGACGCCCAGGCGCGTTTCCAGCTGGAAGCGCGGCGTGCTGATCCAGCGCTCCTGCCAGGTGAAGTCCACGCCGTTTCGCAGGTTGCCGTCGCTGAAGTCCAGCTGCTTCCACCCGAGGTCGAAGCGGCGCGATTCGTTCACCACGTAGCCCACGCTGGCGCCGGCTTCGCGCGCGCCGACGCCCGTGACCTTCGCCTTCCACGGCAGCTCCTTGCTGTCGCCGTCGTAGGTGGCCGAGAGGCGCCAGGCGTCGCCTGCGCGGTAGTCCACACGGCCGGCGACGCTGGTGCGGTAGGGCCCGCCGTTGCCGCGCTGCACCTCGCCTTCGGCGAGCCAGCGGCCGCGTTCCCAGCGCAGGCCCAGGCCCGCGCGTGCGCGGTTCGCGTCGCCGATGGACGTGTCGCCGTGGCCCAGGGACTGGTCGTAGAAGACGCGCCACTGGTCGTCGATGAGGCCCGAGCTGAGCCGGCTGTCGACGCGCCATTCGCGGCTCGCGAGGGCGCTGCCGCCGGTCGATGCGCCGGCTTCGACCTCGAGCAGCGGGCCGGTGATGGCGCGGCGCTTGCGCGCGAGGTTGCGCACCTCGGCGTCGTCGCCCGCATCGGCCTCGAGCGATTCGGCGCGCCGGCGCGCTTCGGCGAATTCGCTCGCGTCCAGCAGGGCTTCGACATGGCCGGCGCGCGCGCTGATGTCGAAGGGCGCGTCGGCGGCCTGCGCCTCGAAGCGCGCGACGGCAGCCTCGGGGTGTTCGCGCAACCGTTCGGTGAGTCCGGCGCCGTAGGCGTAGCCGGCGTTCAGCGGGGCTTCGCCGGTCAGCGTCGCGAAGCTTTTTTGGGCGAGCGCGGGCTTGTCGCCGTAGAGCGCCAGCAGGCCGCGCATGCCGTTCACGTCGGTGTACTGGCTGTTGGGCCGCCGGGTTTCCGGCGCGAGCCGCAGGTAGGCGGGCGTGGCGTCTTCGATGCGCTTGAGCAGGGCCTCGGCCTCCTCGAAACGGCCGGTGTCCTGGTAGGCATAGACCAGCCCGAAATGGCTGTCGGCGGGCATCTGCAGCGCGGGGCCGGCCTTGGCGATGGCGGCTTCGTACAGCGGCACCGCATCGACCGAGCGGCGCTCCTGCGCGAAGGCGCGAGCGGCGGCTGCAAGGCCGTAAGACGGCACGTCGGTGCCGGCGGCCTGCAGCGTGCCGTAGAGCGCGATGGCGTCGGCCGGGCGTCCACGCTCGACCAGCGCGAGCAGGCGGTCCGACAGGAGGCGAACGCGCACCGCGTGCCATTCCGGCGCATCGGCGGGCGGGGCGGCAGCGGCCGCCGCATCGAGCCGGCCCAGCGCGACCTCCTGGTCGGCCAGCACGCGGTCCAGGGCGACCACGCGCGCGGGGCCCAGCCGTTCGTCGCGCTCCTTGGTGGCCCAGCGCAGCCGCTGTCCCAGCGCCCGCTGTTGCAGCGTGGACAGCGCGAGGGCCGAAAAGGCGCCCGGCTTCGCGCGCTCGGCCGCTTCGGCGTCTTCGAACGCGGACGATTCGGCGCCGCTGTCGGCCAGCAGGAAGTCGGTCTCCCGGCGCAGATCGGACCGTTCGGGCCTGAGCGTGCTGGCTTCCGAGTAGGCGGACATCGCCTGCAGCGTGTCGCCGCCCGCCCGTGCCACGGCCCCACGCAGCTCCAGCAGCGCGACACGGTCGGCCAATTCGGTCGGCATGGGTTGCGCGAGTTCGCGGTACAGCGTCTCTGCGCCGGCGATGTCGCCGCTGTCCAGGCGCCAGAAGGCCTCATGGATGCGGGGCTCGCGCGCTGCGGGTTGCCTTGCGCGCCAGACGGCGATGGTTTCACCCTGCAATGCGAGGTCCCTGGTCCGCCGTGCCGCAACGGCCAGCGGACCCAGTGCGTAGTCACGCAACTGGCCGGGCGGGAACTGCCTGCCCAGCGCCACGGCTTCGGCGAACCGGCCGTCGTCGGCCGCGATGGCGATGGCATCGGAGGCCAGGCGACGCCGCGCGGCGTCGTCCAGCGCGCCCTGCGGGAGAGCGAGCCAGTCCTTCAACTGCTGCAGCGCCTGTGCGGACGCGATGCGGCCGGCGCGCCGCTCGGCGATCAATGCGTCGTGCTGCCGCGGGTCGTAGGCCACCGCACTGCGCTCGGCGGCGGGCGGCGGGTTCGTGACGGCGGATTGCGCATGCGCCTGGGACACGCCCAGGGCCAGCATGCAGACCATCGGTGGCAGGCCCCGCGTGATGCAAGCGAGGTATAGCGACAACGAACGGACGAGCGCTGTCTTGCGCCCAGCCGTGACCGTGTCCCCATCTTTTGGGTGGATTGACACTCTGCTCCCTGTGACTTCGCCCCCTGTGCAACCTCTTGTGCCGTCACAGGGGAAAACTTTCCAAACCGTTGAAAACTCGGCGGAAAAGTTCTTAAAAAACGACTCTAGTTGAAGCAGTCAGCTAATAGTGAACAATTGTCAACACAGATGCTGAAATGTGAACTAAAGCTCGGTTTGGCCATTGGCTTCGGGTAAGTTGTATGCGGGTGCAACTTGGGCGTGGCAAGGCGCCAGCCTAAGATCGCCCGAATGAACGCACTACCGGTCCCCTTGCCCCGCTTCTGGTCCCAGCTCACCACGCGCGACTTCGCATCGCTCGATGCGGCGGCCACCGTGGCGGTGCTGCCGCTGGGCGCCACCGAGCAGCACGGGCCGCACCTGCCGCTGGGCGTGGACACGGTACTGGCCGACGGCATCGTGGCCGCATCGCTGCCGCTGCTGCCGGCCGACCTGCCGGTGCTGTTCCTGCCGACCCAGCAGATCGGCCTGAGCCCCGAGCACGCGCGCTTCGCGGGCACGCTCACGCTGTCGGCCGAGACCCTGATCCGCATGTGGAACGACATCGGCGCGGGCGTGGCGCGCGCCGGGGTGAAGAAGCTGGTGCTCTTCAATGCGCACGGCGGCCATGTGGGCGCGATGGACATCGTGGCGCGCGAGCTGCGCGCGGCGCACGGGCTCATCGTCTACAGCGTGAGCTGGTTCAACCTGCCGATGGGCGACGCGGGTGCGCAGTTCAGCGCCGGGGAGCACCGCTTCGGCGTGCACGCGGGCGAGATCGAGACCTCGATGATGCTGGCGCTGACCCCGCAACTTGTGCGCATGGACGAGGCGAAGGATTTCCGATCGACTTCGGAGCAGCGCGCCGCCGACTACGCGATCCTCGGCAACGGCAAGAGCGCCAAGCTCGGCTGGGCGATGGAGGACTACAACGCGCAGGGCGCGGCCGGCAACGCGGCCGCGGCGACGGCGGTGAAGGGGCAGGCGGTCGTCGATGCGGCCGCGCAGCAACTGGCGCTGCTGCTGGCAGAGGTGTCGCGCCTGCCGCTGGACACGGCCAACACCCAGCCGCTTCCCTGATCCGTCTTCAGGAAGAAGCGCTGCGCGCGAGCACCCCGGCGAACATGTCGGAATCGACATTCCCGCCGCTCACGCTGACGCCCACCGTTTTCCCGCGCCAGCGCTCCTGCTGCTGAAGCGCGCCGGCCAATGCGGCGGCCCCGGCGCCTTCGGCCACGTTGTGCGTGTCGCTGAAAAGGATGCGCATCGCCTCGGCCACCTCGTCGTCGGTGACGGTGATCACATCGTCGGCTTCGCGCAGGATCACCTCGACCGATTCGGGCACCGGCACGCGGCAGGCCATGCCGTCGGCCAGTCGCGTGCTGACCGGCGACTCGACGGCCTTGCCCGCGCGGAAGGAATCGCGGTACGCCGTGGCGTGCGCCGACACCACGCCGATGATCTTTGTAGCCACGCCGCAATGCGCGCGCGCCACGGCCGCGCCGGCAAAGCCGGAGCCCAGGCCGATGGGCACGAACAGCACGTCGGGCGGTGCGTCCTTCAATGCGCTGAAGAACTCGACATACGCGGTCGATACGCCCCGCACCAGCTCGCGATGGAACGACGGCACCCGGTGCAGCGCGTCACGCTCCGCCAGCAGGGCCGCGTGTTCCGACGCCGCCTGGAAGTCGTCGCCATGCTCGACCAGCGTGACGCCGAGCGCGCGCATCGCGGCGTTCTTCTCCTGCGAATTGCCGTGCGGCACCACGATGGTCGCGCCCAGCCCGTGCCGCCGCGCCGCGAAGCCGAGCGACTGGCCGTGGTTGCCGCGCGTCGCGCTGATCACGTGGCGCACTTCGGGCTGTTCGCGCGCGAGGGTCTCGAAGTAGGTCAGGCCGCCGCGGATCTTGAAGGCGCCGACCGGCGTGTGGTTCTCGTGCTTGGCCCAGAGCGTTGCGCCCAGGCGCTGCGACAGCAGCGGCCAGGTGTATTGCGGGGTCGGCGGCATCGCCGCATGCACGGTGCGTTGCGCGGCTTCGATCTCTTCGCGGGTGAATTTCACTGGCGTCCTTTTCTTGTCTATTTGCGTTCTGTCAGGGCGACCCGCACCGCCAGCGCGGCCAGCACGCTGCCCATCACGTAGCGCTGCGCACGCAACCAGCCGGCGCTTTGCGACAGCACCGCGGTGATGCTCGCGGCGCCGAAGATCATCACCGTGTTGACCGCCGCGCTCGTCGCCATCTGCGCCATGCCCAGCTGCATGCTCTGCAGCAGCACCGAGCCGCGCTCGGGGTGGATGAACTGCGGAAAGAACGACAGGTAGAACATCGCCACCTTCGGGTTCAGCAGGTTCGTGAGAAAGCCCATGCGGAACAGCTTGCCCGGCGGATCGGCCGGCAGCGCGCGCGCCTCGAAGGGCGCATTGCCGCCGGGCCGCACCGCTTGCCACGCGAGCCACAGCAGGTAGGCCGCGCCGGCGATGCGGATCGCATCGAACGCGAGCGGCACCGCCAGCAGCAGCGCGGTGAGCCCGAGCGCCGCGGCGAACAGGTGCACCAGGAAGGCCATCAGCACGCCGCCCAGCGAGATCATTCCCGCGCGGCGGCCCTGGATCAGCGTGCGCGAGACGCAATAGATCATGTTCGGGCCCGGCGTGAGCGCCAGCAGCAGCGAGGCGAGGGCGAACCAGGCGATCTCGGTCAGGGTCAGCATGATGGTCAGAGTCCTTTGGATTCGAGCGTGACGGGGCCGCGCGGCGTGTCGAACACCGCAACGAGGTTCGGCGGGCCGGCGTCCACCTTCAGGGCGCCCATGCCGATGGCCGAGAGCGCGGCGGCAAGCGCAGGCGCGCGCGGATGCGCGACATGCAGCGAACGCAGCGCCAGGCCCGAGGCGGGCATGGCATCGGTCGGGTGCACCGGCCCCCACTGGATCAGCGTCGGCAGCGCGCCGTAGAACAGGCGCTGACCATCGTCGCGCACCGTGATCTGCCATTCGAGCCGGCCGGCCGGCGTGTCGCGCGAGGCTTCGAGCAGTTGGCCGCGGTCGATGTGCGCGTGCTCCTCGTGGGCCAGCGCGCGGATTGCGGTGGCGGCATCGGGCACGCGCGCCACGAAGTGGATGAGCCGCGGACCGTGCTGCGCCAGACCCGCCTGCAGCGCCGCATCGTCCAGGTCGAACCAGCGGCGCGTGTCGGGCCGCGACGGTTCCTTGCCGGGCTCGATCGCGATGATTTCCGCATAGACACGTGGATACGCATCGCTCGCCACGTTCAGCAGCCGGTTGTGCGTGCCCATCAGCGGATGCGCGCCGCCCGGCCCGGGCGTGACGCCGAGCGTTGCTTCGCACCACGCCACACCCTCGGCCAGCGAAGCGGCGGCGATCACCAAGTGGTCGAGTTCGGCGTGCATGGCAAAGACTCTCAGAGCGTGACGTTGCCGTCCACGCAGGTCACGGCGTCGCCGCCGACCCAGATCTTTCCTTCGGCGTCGCGCTCGATGTACACGCGGCCCGCGCGGCCGAGGCACTGGCCCTGCGCGGCGAGATAGCGCTCGGGCATGTGGCCGTCGGCGATCAGCCATTCGGCCAAGCTCGCGTTCAGGCTGCCGGTGACCGGGTCTTCCTGCACGCCGATCGGCTCGGCGAAGGCGCGCACTTCGAGATCGATCCTCGCGCCGTCGTCGTACTCGGCGGCCTTGCGGTTGCCGAAGGCGCGGGCCTCGCGGTTCGAGCGGCCGATCAGCGGCGAGATGTCGACCGCCGCGGGCACGCCCGCCACGCCGGCCTTCACGCCCAGTTCCTTGAGCATGCGGTGGTCGGGCTGCAGCGCCAGCACCGCGTCGGCATCCTCGACCAGCAGGCCGAACCAGACCGGGCCGTTGTCCAGCACCTGCGCCGCAATGATCTGCTGCGCCTTCAGGCCGAGCGCGCCGGCCACCTTGGCCAGCAGCGCGGGGCTCGGCGCGCTGCGCTTGAGCGGCGGCGCGGCAAAGGCCAGCCGGTCGCCGTCGCGGCGCAGCGGCACGAGGCCCGCGCCGCATTGCTGCACCACGCGGCCGGCCACCTTGGGCTTGCCGCCGGCCTCGAGCCACGCATGGCAGGTGCCGATGGTCGGGTGGCCTGCAAAGGGCAGCTCGCCGCCGGGCGTGAAGATGCGCACGCGGTAGTCGGCCGTCGGTTCGGTCGGAGGCAAAAGAAAGGTGGTCTCGGACAGGTTGGTCCACTGCGCGAAGCGCTGCATCGTCGCGTCGTCCAGACCCGCCGCGTCGATGACCACGGCGAGCGGATTGCCGCGGTAGGCCGTGGCGGTGAAGACGTCGACTTGCTTGAAGGGGCGGGATTTCATCGGATTCATTCGAGGGATTGATCGAGCACGCCGCGCGTGCCCGGGCGGGAGAGGAGATCGGCGTACCAGCGCTCGACATTCGGCCAACTGGGCCGGTGGTATTCGGCGGCGGGCAGCCCGAACCAGCGGTGCGCTTCGCAGCCGATGGGGATGTCGGCCATCGTGAAGCGGTCGCCGCCCATGTAGGCGCGCTGTGCGAGGTGCGCATCGAGCATCGCGAACAGCGCTTCGCTCTCGCGCACCGAGGCCTCGATCAATGCCGGCTGGCGCTCCGAAGGCGGCGTGCGCACCCACTGGATGAAGGCGTCGCGGCTCGCGCGGTTGAGCGTGGTCTGCTGCCAGTCCATCCAGCGCTCGGCGTCGAAGCGTGCGGGCAGCTCGCTCGGGTAGAAGGTGCCGTGCGAATGCTTCGCGCACAGGTAGCGCACGATCACGTTCGACTCCCAGAGCGTCACGCGCTCGGCGCCTTCGCCGTCGTCGATGGTGGGCACCATCGCATTCGGATTGAGCGCGAGGTATTCGGGCGTCTGCACCACGCCGAACTTGCCGCCGGCCTCGGTGCGCTGGAAATCGAGCCCGAGCTCCTGCGCGCACCACACCACCTTGCGGACGTTGATCGAGCTGATGCGGCCCCAGATATTGAGCATGGTTCAGTGTCCTTGTGCGGGAAGTGCGGCCACGGAGGCGGCGGGTCGGTCGAGCATCAGCAGGCGGATGGCCAGGCCGATCATCACCAGCGCGAGCAGGGTCCGTTGGAATTTTTCGGCGCCGGGCCGGCGCTGCAGCCAGCGCCCGACCTGTCCGCTGCAGGCGCCCAACAGCGTGTTGAAGGCGAGCGCGGCCACCGACAGCACCACGCCCAGTTGCACCAGCTGCAGCGCCACGCTGCCGCGCGCCGGATCGACGAACTGCGGCAGGAACACCATGAAGAACAGCAGCGCCTTCGGATTGACGAGGTTGTTCAGGAGCGCCATGCGCACGATGCGGCCGAACCCGGCGGGCTGGGCCTGCGCATCCATGCGAAGGCCGCCATGGCGCAGGGCCTGCACCGCGAGCCACACCAGGTACAGCGCGCCCGCATAGCGCAGCACGTCGAACGACGGCGGCCATGCGGCCACGAGCGCGGTAACGCCGGTCGCCGCGAAGAGCGTGTGCACCAGGTCGGCTGCCGAGATGCCGATCGCCGCCGCGAACCCGCCGCGCGGACCGTGTGCCACGCCATGCGAGAGCACGAAGGCCATGTTCGGCCCGGGCGAGAGGAACAGCGCCAGCACGGCGAGCAGGAAGAGCGAGAGCGTCGCGATGCCGATCATCGTTCCCGTCCCCTCACACCGATGCGGGCGCGAGCTTGTGCTCGCCGAGCAGCGCCAGCTCTTCGCGCAGCGTGAGCGCCAGCGCCGCGATGGCGGTGTCGATCTCTTCCACGCTGGCCGTCACGAACGACAGGCGCAGCGTGCGCGGATCGCCCAGCCCCGCGTAGAACGGCGCGCCGGGCACGAAGGCCACGTTGCGCTCGACGGCCTTGGGCAGCAGCTTCACGGTGTCGATGCCCTCGGGCAGGCGCGCCCACAGGAACATGCCGCCCTTGGGCGCGTTGAACTTCACGTCCAGGCCCGCCATCTCGCGGGTGAGCGCGGCGATCATCGCGTCGCGCTGGCGCTTGTAGAGCGCGCGGATCGTGGGCACGTGGCGGTCGAGGAAACCGTCCTTCATCACGGCCGACACCATGCGCTGCGTGAAGATCGGCGTGTGCAGGTCGACGGCCTGCTTGGCCTGCAGCAGCTTCGGGTAGATGGCCTTCGGCGCGACCAGGAAGCCCAGGCGCAGGCCCGGCGCCAGCACCTTCGAGAACGAACCCAGGTAGATGCAGCCTTCGGGATTGCGCGCGGTCAGCGGCAGCGGCGGGGCTTCGTCGAACCAGAGTTCGCCGTAGGGGTTGTCTTCGATGATCGGGAGGCCCGCCTCGGCGGCAGCGGCCGAGACGGCGGCGCGGCGCTCTTCCGTCATGGTGCGGCCCGTCGGGTTCTGGAAGTTGGGCAGCAGGTAGACGAAGCGTGCGTCCTTCGCCTTGGCCACGAGGTCCTCGACGATCACGCCGTCTTCATCGCTCGCCACGCTCATCGGGTTCGGCTCCATCGGGCCGAAGGCCTGCAGCGCGCCGAGGTAGGTAGGCGTCTCGACCAGCACCTTGCTGCCCGGATCGATCAGCACCTTGGCCACGAGATCGAGACCCTGCTGCGAGCCGGTGGTGATGAGCACCTGCGCAGGATCGACATTCCACGGCAGCATGTCGGCCACGGCCTGGCGCAACGGGGCGTAGCCCTCGCTCGCGGCGTACTGCAGCGCGGCCTGGCCGTCGTTGTGCAGCACTTCGGCGCAGGCATCGGCAAAAGCCTGGATCGGGAAGGTCTTGGGCGAGGGCAGGCCACCGGCCAGGCTGATGATGCCGGGGCGTTCGGTGACCTTGAGGATTTCACGCAGCACCGACGGGTTCATCTTGGCGGCGCGGGCGGCGAGTTTCCAGTTCATGGTGGTTCTTCTTTCAAGCGGGTGAGGTGAGATTCGATGGCAGGTCGCCAAGGGATGCAACAGGGATTTTGTTGCAGCCGGCGCGAAGGGGCGGGGTCATCGGCTTCTTCCGGCCGCGCCCGCGGGGAGCGGCGCTGCGGCGGGCGCGGCCGGTGGCTGCGACAGGCGCTTGCCGATGACCACGGTGGCGACCACGGCGATGGCAAAGCCGAGCGTCACCACATCGAGCGGTTCGCCCAGGATGGGGATCGACGCGAGGATCGACAGGAAGGGCTGCAGCAGCTGCGTCTGGCTCACGCGCAGCGCGCCGCCGAGGGCGAGGCCCCGGTACCAGGCGAAGAAGCCGATCCACATCGAGAACATGCCCACGTAGACAAAGCCCAGCCACGACGCCGTGGCGATCGGCTGCGTTGGCCACAGCGCCAGCGTGGCCGGCAGCGTGAAGGGCAGCCCCATCACGCAGACCCAGCAGATCACCCGCTCGGCACCCAGCGACGGCGTGACCTGCGCGCCGTAGATGTAGCCGAACGATGCGGCGATGACCGCGCCCACCAGCAGCAGGTCGGCCCATTCGAAGCCGAAGCCATGGCCGCTCTGGCTCGCGCGCAGCACCGAGAACACCACCACCAGCAGGCTGCCCGCGATGGCGCAGAGCCAGAAGCCGAGTCGCGCGCGCTGGTGCAGCACCCATGCCGCGACGGCGGCCGTGACCAGCGGCAGCAGCGCCGTCACCACCGCCGCATGGCTGGCCGTCACCACTCGCAATGCATACGCCAGCAGCAGCGGAAAGCCGATGCAGTTGCCCAGCACCGCGATGCCCAGCGGCTTCCACTGGTGCGCGGCCGGCCGCGGCGAGCGCGTGACGAGCAGGAAGATGGCAGACAGCACACCCGCCAGCGCCGCGCGCCCGAGCGTCACGAACCACGGCGAGAGCTGCGGTGCATCTTGCGAGCCGGTGGCCAGCCGCGTCATCGGCAGCGTGATGGCGAACATGGCGACGCCGATCACGCCGAGCCACATGCCCAGCGTTTCGTCCTTGATGTCGAGCTTGCGGCTCATACGCTCACCATCCACCACGCCGTGAGCACCAGCACCAGGCCCATTGCGCGGTTGAACCACAGGAGGCGCTTGCCCTTGGCGAGCCAGTCGCGCAGCAGCGCGCCGACCAGCGCATAGGCGAAGTTGCTGGTGAAGGCATAGAACAGCATCACCGGCGCGACGATGGCGAAGCGCGAGAGCGCATCGGGCTGGCCGGCGATCCACCCGGCCACCAGCGTGAGCGCGAGCAGCCAGGCCTTGATGTTGACGAACTGCAGCATCACGCCCTGGCCGAAACCGACGTTGAGCCTGGCGCCATCGGCCTTGCCCAGCGTGCCGCTGCCGCTGAGCTTCCAGGCCAGCCACAGCAGGTAGCCGATGCCCAGCGCCTTGATCGCCAGGCGCAGCGGCGGCACCGCCACCACCAGCGCGCCGAGGCCGGCCGCGCAGATCGCCAGCAGCAGCGTCCAGCCGATCGGCACCGCGACCACGAAGCGCATCGCGCGCGGCAGGCCGCCGTTGGCCGCCAGGGCGGTGGAAAGCGTGGTGTTGGGACCGGGCGAAAAACTCATCGCCGTGGCCAGCACCAGCAGCGCGGTGAATTCTTGCCAGTTCATGACACAGACTCTAAACTTGAGACCATTACAGTTCCAGTACAGATGGCCGGACAAACAGGGCATCTGTATTGGTGAAGCCATCGACACAGCATGCTGACACGAACCTCCACCCAGTCGTTGACCGGCCAGCTGGCCGACCGCTTGGCCGAGCGCATCCGCACCCGGCTGCTGCCGCCCGGCGCCCGGCTGCCCTCGGTGCGCGAATGCGCGCGGCAGCAGGGCGTGAGCCCGTACACGGTGGTCGCCGCGTATGACCAGCTGCTCGCGCAGGGGCTTGTCGAGGCCCGCCGCCAGCGCGGTTTCTACGTGCGCGATTCGGCGCAACAGATGCAGGACGGCCGTTCGGGCAAGGCCCCCGACGCCGTCGGCGTGAGCGACATGCCGGCGGCGATGGCCGTGCAGATGATGGCCTCGCGTGTACCGGCCGACGCGAGTTCGCTGATCCGCAGCATGTTCCACCGCCCGAGCGACAAGCCGCAGCCCGGCATGGGCGTGTTCCCGCCGGACTGGATGTCGTCCACCTTCATCCCTACGGCCGTGCGGCGCATGACCAGTACAGCGGTGCTGCAGGAACTGTCGCTCCAGTACGGCGAGCCCTCCGGTGACATGAGCCTGCGCCGCAGCCTCTCGCAGAAGCTGGTGGGCATCAACGTGCCGGCCGCGCCCGACCAGATCATCACCACCATCGGCGCCACCCATGCGCTGGACATCGTGAGCCGCACGCTGCTGCGCCCGGGCGATCCGGTGATGGTCGAGGAGCCCGGCTGGGCGCTCGAATTCGCGCGGCTCGAGGCGCTGGGCATGCGCATCCTGCCGGTGCCGCGCCGCGCCGACGGGCCCGACCTGGAGGTGATGGCGCAGTACTGCGTGCTGCACAAGCCCAAGCTCTTCGTGAGCGTGAGCGTGCTGCACAACCCGACGGGCTACAGCCTCACGCCTGGCAGTGCGCACCGGGTGCTCAAGCTGGCGAACGAGCACGACTTCCACATCGTCGAGGACGACACCTACAGCCATCTCGCGCCCGAGCACGCCACGCGGCTGAGCGCGCTCGACGGGCTGCAGCGCACCGTCTACGTGAGCGGCTTCGCCAAGATCATCGCGCCCAACTGGCGCATCGGCTTCCTGGCCGCGTCGCCCGCGCTGAAGGAGCGCCTGCTGGAGACCAAGCTCCTGGCCACGCTGACCTCGCCCACGCTGTTCGAGCGGGCGTTGTCGTGGTGCATCGACCAGGGCCAGCTGCGCCGGCATGCGGACCGCATACGCATCCGGCTCGACGGCGCGCGCGGGCGGGCGGTGAAGCTCGCGATGTCGCACGGCTGCACCTTCGCCTCGGAGCCGGCGGGGCTCTTCGGCTGGGTCGACACGGGCGTCGATACCGATGCGCTGACCCAGCGCATGCTCGACCAGGGCTACCTGCTGGCGCCGGGCTCGCTGTTCCATGCGCGCCGGCCGCCGAGCACCATGATGCGGATCAATTTCGCGACCTCGCAGGATGCAACCTTCTGGAAGGTTTTCAGCAAGGTCAGAAGCGAGCTTTGAGGCCGGACGCGGGAGGCTTGGAGTAAGCTGGCAGCACAAGAAAACCCAGCCAGGAGACCTCCCGCATGACCAACGCCAGCCAACCCTTCAACTTCAGCCAGTTCGTCCCCGGATTCGACTTCCTGAAGAACCTGGCCGGGGGCGCCGCAGCGGGCACCGGCGCCGCATCGTCGGTGCCGGGCATCCCGAGCCTGGCGAGCTGGGTAGCGCCCACGCTGAGCGTGGAGGAGGTCGACAAGCGCATCCAGGAACTCAAGACCGTGCAGTACTGGCTCGAGCAGAACGGCCATGCGCTCAAGGCGACGATCCAGGCGCTCGAGGTGCAGAAGATGACGCTCTCGACCCTGCGCGGCATGAACGTGCGGATGGAAGACCTGGCGAGCGTGTTCACCAAGCAGGCCGCGGCCGCCACTGCCGCGCCCGCACCGTCGCCCTTTGCAGCCGCCGCACCTGCTCCGGAGCCCGAGCCGGTCGAGGAAGAAGACGAAGCCGAGATCGAGGAAGAAGAAGCACCCGCGTCCAGGAAAAAGCCGCGCGGCAAGTCCGCCTCGGGCAAGTCGGCCTCAGCCGAAGGCGTGGTCGATCCGATGCAATGGTGGGGCTCGCTGACCGAGCAGTTCCAGCAGATCGCGAGCACGGCGCTGCAGGACGCGGCGCAGCTCAAGGTCCCTGCCATGGCCCAGCCGCTGGCCGATGCGGTCGGCAAGGTGATGGGCAAGACGACGGCTGCCGCCAGGAAGCCCGCTGCCAAAACCGCGGCAAAGAAGGTGGCAACGCCCGCCGCGAAGAAAAAGACGTCGACCGCCGCGCGCAAGCGAACCACCGGCCGCCGCTGACGTCCTACACATTCCACTTTTGAAGAGAACGGGTTGGCACGCATCATGAAGTTGTTTCCCACTGGTCATGCCACCCATCCGCAATGGCGCATGGCGGCCGGCCTCGTGCTGGCCCAGTTGCGCGCACAGATGGCCCTGCCTGACTACGCGTCGTCGCCGACGCTCGGGCTGCTCTACATCACCGACCACTACGCGGCGGAGGCGCAGGAGATCCTCGATCACCTGAGCGCCGAGCTGCCCGAGGTGACCGACTGGTCGGGCACGGTCGGCATCGGCGTCTCGGCCAACAACGCCGAATATTTCGACGAACCGGGCATGAGCCTCATGCTCTGCGCGCTGCCCAGTGACCAGTACCGCGTGTTCTCGGGCGTGGCGCCGCTGAGCAATTCGGAGATGAGCGGGTTCGAGGCGCACACCGCGCTCGTCCACGCGGACCCCGCGACGCCCGACCTCACCGAGCTGATCGGCGAGATGGCCGGCCGCGTCGACACCGGCTATCTCTTCGGCGGACTCTCGTCGGGCCGCGGCGGCGCGCTGCAGTTCGCGGTCGGTGGCAACGGCAACATCCGCGGCCATGGCGCGGCGGGTGGCGTGTTCTCGGGCGGCCTGTCGGGCGTGGTGTTCGGCGAAGGCGTGCGGCTGGTGTCGCGCGTCACGCAGGGCTGCCAGCCGCTGCGCTCGGGCGTGCGCGAGCGCGAGATCACCGAGGCCGACGGCAACCTCCTGCTCAAGCTCGACGGCGAGCCCGCACTCGACGTGCTGCTGGCCGACCTGCAGGTGTCGCTCGACCGCCCGCAGGAGGCCATCGACGCGGTGCGCAACACGCTGGTCGGTTTGGCCGATGCGGGCAGCGACGGCGTGCGCCGCACCGGCGACCTGGGCGCCGACGTGCTGGTGCGCCACATCATCGGCCTGGACCCGACGCGCCGCGGCATCGCGATCGCCGACACGGCCGAGGCCGGCATGCGGCTGACCTTCTGCCGCCGCAATGCGCAGGCTGCGCGGGCCGACCTGATGCGTATCTGCGCGGAGATTCGTGAAGAGCTGGAGCCGGAAGAGCAGACGCTGGCTACCGCCCGCGCCGTGGCCGCCGGCGAAGCGGAGGCTGCGCCGCACCCCGCGCGCCGTATCGCGGGCGCGGTGTACGTGAGCTGCTCGGGGCGCGGCGGGCCGCACTTCGGCGCACCGGGCGCCGAGCTGCAGATCGTGCGCCATGCGCTGGGCGATGTGCCGCTGGTCGGCTTCTTCGCCGCGGGCGAGATCGCCCGGCATCACCTGTATGGCTACACCGGCGTGTTGACGGTGTTCACCAGCAAGGACTGACGGGCGAAAAAACGACGGCCGGGTTTTCGATCGCGACGGCCGTCGCTAGAATCCGCCCGCTTTCTTGAATCTCTGCTGCTGCAAGAAAGAGTGATCCGTGCGCCCCGAGGCGCGCGGTCGATCTCTTTCGCCTCGCCACGCAACGCTGGCCGGGGCTGGAAACCGACACGGTTTCCCCAATGGAACAGCAGCCATGAGCAGCAATCATTTTTCGAGACTCCAGCGCGCCTTTTCGCGCGCCGGCATCGCCGTCGACTATCGCGACGGCGTCTATCACCTGCACAACGAGGTTTCACAGGCGACGGTGCTTCTGCCGCAAAGCCTGCCGCTGGAAGAGAAGGCGGTGAACCAGTTGCTGGCCTTTGCCAGCGTCCGCTCGCCCGATGGCGAGAAGGGCGTCTGCAAGGCCTGCGCGACGCCCGATTTCCATCCGGGCTCCGTGGCGCCGGTCGGGAGCGTCGTGGCGACCGATGCGGACTTCGTCATTCCCGCGGCGGTGGGCACCGACATCAACTGCGGCATGCGCCTCCTGACCACCGGCCTCACCCTGGACCAGGTGGCGCCGCACAAGACACGGCTCATCGAACGCCTCACCCGGAGCCTGCTCGACAACGGCCGCGACGTGCCCGTGCACACGACGGCCTTCAAGGCGCTGTTCGATGTGGGACCGGCCGCATTTCTGGATGCCGTTCAGGGCGAGGGGCTCTGGTCGTCCTGCGACCGCGACCGGCTGCAGTCGGAGATCGACCGCTGCATCGGCCTTGCGAGTTTCGGCGGCAATGCGCGGCATGCACCGCAGGCCTACGTCGGCGCGCGCCACGAAGTTTTTCGAGACCCATGCCTCGGCACACCGGGCAGCGGAAACCACTTCGTGGAGCTGCAGGTGGTCGACAAGGTGATGGACCGGCACGCCGCCTACCGCGCCGGCCTCAAGGCCGACGAAGTGGTGGTGATGATTCACAGCGGTTCGCGCGACATCGGCTTCTACGTCGGTGGGCGCTGGATGGACCGCGCGAAGGCCGAATGGCCGCAGGGCCTGCGCCATCCACGCAGCGGCCTGTATGGGCTGTCTGGTCCGCTGGCCGGGGAGTACCTGGAGGCGATGGGCGTGGCGGCCCGCTATGCCTGGGCCAACCGTGTCGTGCTGGCCGAGCTGGTGCGCAAGGACATGGCGGAGTTGCTGGGCGCGACGGGCTCGAAGCTCGTGGTCGACGTGCCGCACAACGTGGTGCTGCGCGAGCGCGGGATGAACATCCATCGCAAGGGCGCAACGCCGGCCCACGAAGGAGACCTGGCATTGATTCCGGGTTCGATGGGCGATCACTCGTACCTGGCGACCGGCCTGGGTCATGAGGACTGGTTGTGGTCGTGCAGCCATGGCGCCGGCCGCCGGATGCGGCGCCAGGAAGTGCGTGCCTTGCGCGGTGCCGCGAACCAGGACGAGAACGCCAGCTGGCAATGCGTGACCCTGCGCGAGGAGCGCAGGATCGAGGAGGCGCCGCAGGCCTACAAGCCCATCGGCGCGGTGATCGACGCACAGGAAAGCGCGGGCCTGATCCGTTGCGCCGTGCGGCTGAAACCCTGGATCACCTTCAAGGCGTGATGCAGGGGGCAGTCGTCAGCCCAGTGCAGGTTGCACGATTCGCGGCGCCGGCGCCGGCATGCCGGTGAACGCAAAGTCCACCTCGGGTGCCAGCCCGCTCACGATCCGCGCGATCGACTTGCCCGAGCCGCAGGCGTGCGTCCAGCCGAGCGTGCCGTGGCCGGTGTTCAGGTACAGGTTCGGCAGCTTGGTCTTGCCGATCATCGGCACGTTGCTCGGCGTCGCGGGGCGCAGGCCCGTCCAGAACTGCGCCTGCTCGGTGTCGCCGGCGCCGGGGAACAACTCCTCGACGCGCCGCACGATGGCTTCGCAGCGCACGCGGTTCAGGTCGCGGTCGTAGCCGTTGAGCTCGGCCGTGCCGGCGATGCGGAGGCGATCGCCCGATTCCGATGTGTAGCGCGAGAACACGAGCTTGAACTCGTCGTCGGTCAGCGAGACCTGGTGCGCCTTCGACGCATCCTTCACGGGCAGCGTCACCGAATAGCCCTTGGCCGGGTAGATCGGCAGGCGGATGCCCAGCGGCGCGGCATACAGCGGGCTCAGCGATCCCATCGCGAGCACGAAGGCGTCGCCGCGGATGCGCTGGAAGCGGCCTTCGTTGTCGGTGGCCTCGACGTGGTCGATGCTGCCGCCGGCTTCGCGCAGCGCGGTCACCGTGTGGCTCATGAGGAACTTCACGCCGGCCGCGGCCGCGAGGCCGACCAGTTCGCGCGCGAAGCGGTTGGCGTCGCCGGACTCGTCTTCGGCCGTGTAGGTGGCGCCGGCCAGCTGGGGGCGGATGTGGGCGAGGGCGGGCTCGATCTTCACGGCCTCGTCGGCCGAGATCACCAGCCGTTCGCAGCCGAGGGCGCGCATCTGCTCGGCCGGCTTGAGCGCGCCGTCGAACTCCTTCTGCGTCGTATAGAAATGCAGGATGCCCTGCGTGCGCTGGTCGTAGCTCAGGCCCGTGTCGCGGCGCAACTGCTGCAGCGTGTCGCGGCTGTAGGTGCCCAGGCGAACGATCTGCTCGATGTTGTGCTTCGTGCGCGCCGGGGTGCATTCGCGCAGGAACTGCAGGCCCCAGAGCCACTGGCGCATGTCGGCGCGGATGCGAAAGAGCAGGGGGGCGTCTTCCTTGCCCAGCCACTGCAGCACCTTGAGCGGCGCACTGGGGTTGGCCCAGGGTTCGGCGTGGCTGACGGAGATCTGCCCGCCATTGGCGAAGCTGGTTTCGGCGGCCGGGGTGGCCTGCCGGTCGATCACGGTCACTTCGTGGCCGAGTTGCTGGAGGTAGTAAGCCGAGGTCACGCCGAGCAGGCCGGCGCCAAGAACGATCACGCGCATTGCAAGTACCTTTGAGGTGCAGCGCTTGAATGGCGGGCGTGGTGTGCTATTGATTCAATAGCAAGCAACCGGACGTCCGCCGTCCAAGTTGCCGCTCCCCCTGTCCTCGGTACCTGAGAGATTCACCCGCTGCGCCTCGCAACGGGTTTGCTCCTTCGGTGCATCGCGATCCCTGCGGGTGCGATGGCTCTCCAGACGGCGTTTGATGTGATGCAGTACTGACCCCCTGTTCGGGCCGACCTGAGCGTTTATGGGAGTTTGCGCCTTCGGTAGGGCCACCGGGGTGGCCCGCTCTCCTGCAGTGGGGCGATTGTAGGTGGGCACTGCCAATGCGCCAACCCCGGGAGTTTCGGCCCTTGGGCCGATGGGATAATCATCCGTTCATTCGCCGGAGGGCGATCGTTCGACAACAACAGGGGACCCCATGATCCTGGTAACCGGCGGCGCAGGCTTCATTGGCGCCAATTTCGTACTCGACTGGCTCGCACAGAGCGATGAACCGGTCGTGAACCTAGACAAGCTGACCTACGCGGGCAACCTCGAGACGCTCGCATCGCTCAAGGACAACCCGAAGCACATCTTCGTGCAGGGCGACATCGGCGACAGCGCGCTGCTCGACCGCCTGCTGGCCGAGCACAAGCCGCGTGCCGTGGTCAACTTCGCGGCCGAATCGCACGTCGACCGCTCGATCCACGGCCCCGAAGACTTCGTGCAGACCAACGTGCTGGGCACCTTCCGCCTGCTCGAATCCGTGCGCGGTTTCTGGAATGCCCTGCCGGCCGACCAGAAGGCCGCCTTCCGCTTCCTGCATGTGTCGACCGACGAGGTCTACGGCTCGCTCTCCAAGACCGACCCGGCCTTCACCGAAGAGAACAAGTACGAGCCCAACAGCCCGTACTCGGCCAGCAAGGCCGCCAGCGACCACCTCGTGCGCGCCTGGCACCACACCTACGGCCTGCCGGTGGTCACCACCAACTGCTCGAACAACTACGGGCCGTTCCACTTCCCCGAGAAGCTCATTCCCCTGATGATCGTCAACGCGCTGGCGGGCAAGCCGCTGCCCGTGTACGGCGACGGCATGCAGGTGCGCGACTGGCTCTACGTGAAGGACCACTGCAGCGCCATCCGCCGCGTGCTCGAAGCCGGCAAGCTCGGCGAGACCTACAACGTGGGCGGCTGGAACGAGAAGCCCAACATCGAGATCGTCAACACCGTCTGCGCGCTGCTCGACGAGCTGAGCCCCAAGGCCGGCGGCAAGCCGTACAAGGAACAGATCACCTATGTGACCGACCGCCCCGGCCACGACCGCCGCTACGCGATCGACGCACGCAAGCTCGAGCGCGAACTCGGCTGGAAACCTGCCGAGACCTTCGACAGCGGCATCCGCAAGACGGTCGAGTGGTACCTCGCGAACGGCGAGTGGGTGCGCAACGTGCAAAGCGGCGCGTACCGCGAGTGGGTCGAGAAGCAATACGACGCCGCACCGGCGAAGGCCACCGCATGAAGCTGCTGCTGCTGGGCAAGGGCGGACAGGTCGGCTGGGAGCTGCAACGCAGCCTCGCGCCCCTGGGCGAACTGGTGGCGCTCGATTTCGACAGCACCGACTTCAACGCCGACTTCAGTCGCCCCGAGCAGCTGGCCGAGACAGTGCTGAAGGTGCGCCCCGACGTCATCGTCAATGCCGCAGCGCACACCGCGGTCGACAAGGCCGAGAGCGAGCCCGAGTTCGCGCGCAAGCTCAACGCCACCTCGCCCGGCGTGGTGGCCGAAGCCGCGCAGCAGATCGGCGCGCTGATGGTTCACTACTCGACCGACTACGTCTTCGACGGCAGCGGCAGCAAGCCGTGGAAAGAAGACGATGCGACCGGCCCGCTCAGCGTCTACGGCAGCACCAAGCTCGAAGGCGAGCAACTGGTGGCAAAGCACTGTGCGAAGCACCTGATCTTTCGCACCAGCTGGGTCTATGCCGCGCGCGGCGGCAACTTCGCCAAGACCATGCTGCGCATCGCCAAGGAGCGCGACAAGCTGACCGTCATCGACGACCAGTTCGGCGCGCCCACCGGCGCGGAACTGCTGGCCGACATCACCGCGCACGCGATTCGCGCGACGCTGCAGGACCCGTCCAAGGCCGGGCTCTATCACGCGGTGGCCGGTGGCGTGACCACGTGGCACGGCTATGCGCGCTTCGTGATCGAGCAGGCCAAGGCGGCGGGCGTGGAACTGAAGGCCGGCCCCGAAGCGGTCGAGCCCGTGCCCACCACGGCATTCCCGACGCCGGCCAGGCGGCCGCACAACTCGCGCCTGGACACCACCAAGCTGCAATCGACCTTCGGCCTCGTGCTGCCCGAGTGGCAGTCCGGCGTCGCCCGCATGTTGCGCGAAACCTTCTGATATTCGCAGAGCAAGAGAGACACGAACACCCCATGACCAAGACGACGCAACGCAAAGGCATCATCCTCGCCGGTGGCTCGGGCACCCGCCTGCACCCCGCGACGCTTGCCATGAGCAAACAACTGCTGCCGGTGTACGACAAGCCGATGATCTATTACCCGCTGAGCACGCTGATGCTGGGCGGCATGCGCGACATCCTGATCATCAGCACGCCGCAGGACACGCCGCGTTTCCAGCAACTGCTGGGGGATGGCAGCCAATGGGGCATCAACCTGCAGTACGCGGTGCAGCCGAGCCCGGATGGTCTGGCGCAGGCGTTCATCATCGGTGACAAGTTCGTGGGCAACGACCCGAGTGCGCTGGTGCTGGGGGACAACATCTTCTATGGCCACGACTTCGCCCATCTGCTGGCCGATGCCGACGCCAAGACCTCGGGTGCGACGGTGTTCGCCTACCACGTGCACGACCCCGAGCGCTACGGCGTGGTGGCCTTCGATGCCAAGGGCAGGGCGAGCAGCATCGAAGAAAAGCCGCTCAAGCCCAAGAGCAGCTATGCGGTCACGGGCCTCTACTTCTACGACAACCAGGTCGTCGACATCGCCAAGGCCGTGAAGCCGAGCGCGCGCGGCGAACTCGAGATCACCGCGGTCAACCAGGCGTATCTCGACCTCGACCAGCTGAACGTGCAGATCATGCAGCGCGGCTATGCGTGGCTCGATACCGGTACGCACGACAGCCTGCTGGAAGCCGGGCAGTTCATTGCCACGCTCGAGCACCGCCAGGGGCTGAAGATCGCATGCCCCGAAGAGATCGCATGGCGCAATGGCTTCATCTCAACCGAGCAACTCGAAAAGCTCGCGGCGCCGCTGGAAAAGAGCGGCTACGGCAAGTACCTCAAGCACCTGCTGAACGACGAGGTGCGCTCGTGAAGGCCACGCCCACCTCGATTCCTGACGTGCTCGTGATCGAGCCGAAGGTGTTTGGCGATGCACGGGGCTTCTTCTTCGAAAGCTTCAACCAGAAGGCCTTCGACGAAGCGATCGGCAAGCATGTCGACTTCGTGCAGGACAACCATTCGCGATCGGCCAAGGGTGTGCTGCGGGGGCTGCATTACCAGGTCCAGCAGCCGCAAGGCAAGCTCGTGCGGGTGGTGCGTGGTGCGGTGTTCGACGTGGCCGTCGACATCCGCAAGTCGTCGCCGACTTTTGGCAAATGGGTGGGTGTCGAGTTGAACGAAGACAACCACAAGCAGCTCTGGGTGCCGGCAGGATTCGCGCACGGTTTCCTGGTGTTGAGCGAGACCGCGGAATTCCTCTACAAGACCACCGACTACTACGCGCCCGCCCACGAGCGCGCGATTGTCTGGAACGACCCCGCTGTCGGTATTCGATGGCCGGATGTGGGAGGGGCACCGGTCCTGTCGAAGAAGGACGAAGACGGGTGTCTTCTGCAAGCGGCAGAGGTTTTCTAGTGTCCTTTCGTCAGATAGCGGGGCGGCTTCGCGTATCGGGATCCCGCGTTGAGCCCGCAAGAGTGCCCTGAGAGGGGGGGCGAAAAACTCACAACGCCACTGCCTCGAGCAAACGTGCGTCTCGCAGCTTTCTGAAGTTGTTGCACCTTCTTTTTTTTTCTCTTACATCTTTGAAATGATTTTGAAAATCCGCGGCGATCGCATGCATGCTGCTGGAATCACCATGCTTGTGGCAATTGTCGCCATGGTTTTCGTCTACAGACGAGGTCAGGATTTAAATTGGGATCTTCTTAATTACCATTTTTATTCCGGATTCTTTGTCTTGCATGGGCGGTTTGAGGAGGATTTGGCCGCGGCCGGATTGCAGACCTTCTTTCATCCTGCGGTGAATTTGCTGGCCTATTTGGCGTTGAAGTTCCTGGGGTTTCCCTGGAGCGCTTGGGCCATACTGTTTGTGCAGTTGCTTGCAGTTCCGCCTTTTCTACTCATATGCAGAAAAATTGCGCGAGATCTCGGCTATCAAAAAATAGGTATCACAGAGCTTTTTGTCGTCGCGCTTGGATTGATGGCTCCTCTTTGGTGGAGTGAGCTTGGCACCACTTTTTTTTCATCCACGACAGCGCCATTTATTTTGTGGGCTATTTATTTTGGCATTAAAGGAGCTAAGGAGGAAGCGCCATCGGGCGCAATGATTTTTGTCTCTGGGGGATTATTGGGTCTTGCCAGCGGATTGAAGTTGACGAATGCGCCCTTTGCAGTTGGTTTTTTTATTGCACTCTTTGTTGCGCATTTCTCAAACGGATTGCGCTCCGCAGCAAAAAGCGGATTCATTTACTCGGCCGGAGCGGTAGTTGGATTTACGTGCACTGCATGGTGGTACGTGCTTCTCTATCAACGCTGGGGGAGTCCGGTTTTTCCTTTGTATAACGCCATATTCAAGTCTCCTTATTTTGAGGCTGTCAGTTTCAGGGATATGCGATGGTATTTTTCCAGTTTGACGGAGTTTGCAACATACGTTTTTCAATCCGCGTCTCTTACAGGAAAAACCTCCGAGATTCCTTTTGCCGATGCCAGGTTGATCGTGGTGCTGGCGCTGGGGGCCGCGCTTGTTGCCATGAGGAGAAAGTTAAAACTAGAACGATCTAGCTTGGTGGTAGTGGTATTTTTTGTTGTCAGTTACATGCTGTGGGCAACTGCATTTGCTTATCAAAGATATCTCATACCTATCGAGTTTTTATTTGGTGTCATCATCTGGATTTTTGTGTCGCGTCTTTTTGAGAAAAAGCGGGCCATCATGGGGGCTGTGTTGGCAATTACCTTGGTTTGCGGGGTGATGATCAAAGTGCCAGACTGGGGCCATACAAAAAAATCCATCACCTCGAGCAATCCCTTCGGTCTTGAGTTGCCAAAAACTCTTGAAGAAACGCCGGCCATCTATTTGGTTCAGGGTGTTCCAAATTCATACATATTTCCTTTTCTTTCAACGGGAAGCAAGTTTTATCGCGTCGACTTCTCGTCAAAGTTTGATTCAATTGTGCGCCAGCGAGTAGTGCAACGAGGGGAATTGCCTGTCAGAGTTTTGACAAATCACGCCTCCGCGGAGGGCATCAGAAATACGTTCGAGGTTTTTGCTGGCATGAGCAAGGACCAGGAATTGAAATGCTGGTCGTTCAAGTCCAGTGTCGACGGCTACGTCGCGTGCGAGCCAGGTGCGGAAGCCACAGTCGATCGCAACACCAAGACATCGACGGTGAACGTGACGTTAGGCAAGGACATGCCTTGGGAAGGCGCCGTTCGTGGATTGACCGGATTTAGCCCGCCCGAGTCATGGGGGCGCTGGACCGAGGCAGATGAAGCATCGATTGAATTGAATCGGTGCTTGCCAACAGGGCGTTTGAAGATATCGATGCTCGCAAATGCCTATGGGCCAAATGTCGATCGACCTGTGCGAGTTATTGTTGGCTCTGGCACCGCGGCCGCCAGTTTCGGACACGCGGCGAGCGAGGTGGCTGTGGAGTTGGAGAACGAGGTGCCATGCGAATCGCGCGTACGCATCGTTATTCCGCAAAAAACCTCGCCGTTTGAGTTGGGAGAGGGGCCCGACAAGCGCGAACTTGGAATTGGCCTCAGATCGCTTCGGATAGAAGGCCGACCCCGCTGAGAACCAGAGCGAGTTCGGCGATCAGACTTTCGCGATGGCCGGGATGCCCAGATAGACAAGGCGTTTGATTTCGCGTCTGGCTCGGGTCACGTTGTCCAGTATCAATCCGCACGACAGAGAGAGCATCGCCATGAGCATGAGGCTGGCGCAAAGCACCGCGGTTGGAAGGCGTCGAACCAGACCGCTCTCGAGAAACTCGAACAACACCGGAATCGAAAGAAGTGCCGATGTTGCGGCCAAAACCACCGCGCATGCGAGAAAGAAGGTCAGAGGGCGTTCGCTAACGTACAGACGCGCAATGGTCCATGCGATCTTCAGGCCGTCCTTGTACGTGGAGAGCTTGCTCTGTGATCCTTCGGGCCTTGAGCCATATGGTGTCTGAACCTCTCCGTAGGGCATCCGCAATTCGAGCGCGTGCACAGTGAGTTCAGTTTCGATCTCGAATCCGTGCGAAAGCGCAGGAAAGGTCTTGGCATATCTGCGCGAGAAAGCACGATATCCTGACAGCATGTCGGAGAAGGTGCCTCCGAAGATTCGAACGACGCTGCCGGTGAGCATTCTGTTGCCCCACTGGTGTCCACGCCGATACGCGTCCGAAGCATCTTCGGCTGCGGTGCGTCGACATCCAACGACCATGTCCAGGCGCTCGTCGATCAGTTTGTCAACCAACAGATGGATCGAGGCCGCGTCGTAGGTGGCATCCCCGTCCACCATCACATACACATCGGCTTCGACATCGGCAAACATGCGCCGCACAGCATTGCCCTTGCCACGCAATGGAACCGAGATGACGTTGGCGCCTTCCTGTCGTGCGATGGCCGCGGTCGCATCCGACGAAGCATTGTCGAAGACGTGGATATGGGTGGCCGGCATGGCAGCGCGAAACGCGCGAATTACCTGTGCGACCGTTGCTTCTTCGTTGTAGCAGGGCACGACCAGGGCGACGATGCAACCGCGATAGCGGGGCGATTCTGGCGTTGAGTTGTCCATGTTTTTTTGCGGCGTGGCAGGCGAATCCGACAGGCATCTGTCGGCGGGGCGTCAGTCGAATGGAGGTCGCGGAGCGTGCCGCGCAGGCTCACCGTCGTTAGGCGGTGTCTTCTTGCTGCCCGTAGCTTCTGAGGATGCGCTGTAGTGTATCTTCGAGCGGCGGGACACTAAGCTTCGCGCCGTGCTTCGCCAGGAGCGCATTGAGCCGCTGAGGGCTCCCGCAGAGTCTATGAACCTCGTTCGCTCTCACGAACGCGGGATTCACATCGATCCCTGGCCGATGGCCTGTCAGTCGACTGAGCGTCTCGATCAGATGCTTGAGCGTGTACGGCTGCCCGGAGCAGATGTTGTAGGTTGCACCGCTTTCTCCGTAGTTCAGCAGATGCAGATAAGCATCGCAGACCATCTGAACGTCATTGAACTCTCTCTCTACATCCAGATTCCCGAGCTCTATGCGTGGGGCCCTTGTTGCGAAATGCCAGGCTAGCTTGGGGACGACAAAGCTTACGTTTTGCCCGGGCCCGGTGTAGTTGAAAGGGCGCGCGATGACCAGATGCAATCGATGGTCATAGGTGCGAGCCATGTGCTCCATGGCCAGCTTGCTCGCTGCGTAATGATTGACGGGGGCAGGCGCGTGATCCTCCGTCAGCGGCGAATGCGCGCTGTTGCCGTATATGTTGGCACTGCTCGCAATCAACACGCGCTGCGGCACCCGCGGAAGGTTCGCCACGGCGTCCAGTAGGTTGGTCGTGCCGACAACATTGACGGCATAGAACGCATCTGGGGTCGCGTGTCCTACGAAACTGATGGCGGCGAGATGGACTACTGCATCCGGTTCTGCAGCCAACACTTCGCGTGCGATGCCCTCGCGATCAAGCAAATCCGACTGCAGCGGGACCACATGGTGGCCGGCCGCTGCGGCCGTCCTCACAAACGGAGCGCCGGTGAACCCGCTCGCTCCCGTCACCAGAATCTTCAAAACGAGAAGCCCTGTGTGTTGCGTCGCAAATCTGCCTCCACCATCATCTGGCAAAGTTGTTCCAGGGTGGTCTTGGGCGCCCATCCGAGCTTTGCGCTGGCATGTGCAGGATCACCGATCAGCAAGTCCACTTCTGCGGGACGGTGGAACCTCGGGTTGATCTTCATCACGGTGTTACCCGTTGCGGCATCGACGGCGGTTTCATGTTCACCGATGCCTTTGAATTCGATGTCGATGCCTGCGCCCTTGAACGCCATCCGCACGAAGTCGCGTACGGTTTCGGTGCGATTGGTCGCCAGCACGAAGGTGTCGGGCTGTTCCACCTGCAGCATCCGCCACATGCCTTCGACATACTCCTTGGCGAAGCCCCAGTCGCGCTTTGCATCCAGGTTCCCCAGTTCAAGCACGTCCAATTGCTTCAACTTGATCTTGGCCACCGAGTCCGTGATTTTTCGAGTCACGAATTCGCGGCCTCGCAATGGGCTCTCGTGATTGAACAGAATGCCGCTGCTTGCAAAGATGTCGTAGCTCTCTCGATAGTTGACCGTCATCCAGTGAGCGTAGAGCTTGGCCACGCCATACGGGCTTCGGGGGTAGAACGGCGTGCTCTCGATCTGCGGTATCGCCTGGACCTTGCCGAACATCTCTGAAGTCGACGCTTGGTAAAATCGAATCTTCGGATTCGTCAGGCGGATCGCCTCAAGAAGGTGCAGGGCACCGATGCCTGTGATCTGCGCCGTCGCGACGGGCTGGCTGAAGCTCACACCCACAAAGCTCTGCGCCGCCAGGTTGTAAACCTCGTCAGGCTCTGCGTTTCGCAAGAGCGTCAGCGAACTGCCCAGGTCGGTGAGGTCGTACTCGACCAGATGGAGGTTGGGGTGGTCCTGAATGCCCAGCTCTTCGATCCTCCAGAAATTGACCGAGCTGGTGCGCCGATAGGTTCCTGTGACAACGTAACCCTTGCCGAGCAGAAGTTCTGCCAAATAAGCGCCATCCTGTCCCGTGATTCCGGTCACGACTGCGCGTTTCAGAGTTTTTGTCATCTCTTGCTGTTCCTAGATGTGTTGTCCTTGCGGGGGCTTGTCGATCGCCAGCGGGGGAGATCGCAGGGCCCCGATTCTGCCGCAGTCCAAGTGCATGGTTCCGCGGCCCACCGTCTTGGCTGGCTGACAATCGGGTTACAGATCGAAAAACAAAACACGCGATCGGACTGTCCCGTACGCATGGTTTACAGATCGTCGCATCGCTTGCATCGAGGCTGTTCCCCGGAGCTCACACCCGGCGTGAGGAGGCCTTCCCTGGGGCTAGACTCCTTGGTCTCCCCACGATGGCGTTCGCAATGCTGTGAGCACGAAATATAGAAAAAAAGAGGTTCCGATTGAAATTGCCGTTCTATAGAGCCTTTGAAGAAAGGTATTACGCACCGCGTGAATACATTGGCAACCTGCGCCGCCAGTATCTGCCATATGCTTCAGCAGTATTGAGTCAGTCGGGCGTGATTCAAGCAATTGACATCGGGTGCGGTCGAGGTGAATGGCTTGAATTGATGCGTGAAATCGGCATCTCTGCAACGGGAGTCGACCTCGATGCCGGAATGCTCAAGGACTGTCTGGATCGAGGATTGGATGTAAAGCTCGAAGACGGGTTAACCGCGTTGAGAAATCTACCCGATCAAAGTCAATCCATCGTCTCCGCTTTCCATGTAGTGGAGCACATTTCCTTTGATGATCTGCGCGAGCTCATCGCCCAAGCATATCGAGTGCTTATCCCCGGGGGGGTGATCATCCTGGAGACGCCAAACCCCGAGAATCTTCTGGTTGGCACCAAGAATTTTTATCTCGACCCGACCCATCAGCGGCCGCTCCCTTCGGAGCTTCTTTCTTTTGTTGTCGACTACTGTGAATTCATCAACGTCGCGGTGCTGCGCTTGCAGGAATCGCGCGATATTTTATCAAAAGAGAATGTCAGGCTGTATGACGTGATAAGTGGCGCAAGCCCAGATTACGCAGTTCTAGGCCAAAAAGGTGAAATTCCAAAAACAATTAAATCCATTGCGCAAATTGTCCCTCCGACCCGCGGCGCCGATTTGATCAGTGTTTCGGATTTTTACGATGAAAAGTTGGAAGGGAAATTCAAAACTCTAATGGATGTGGAAAAGCGTTTGGCGACGCAGGACCGGCAAGCCGCCGCCACAATGGATTTCCTGAGTCGGCGCCTCGAAGTTGTATCGATGGAGCTTTCGTCGATGCGCGCCGAATTGGCAGCCTCCGAAGCCCGCGCTCAACAGCATGCAGATCAATTGCTCGCAATTTATAGAAGCAACTCTTGGAAAGTGACCGCACCACTCAGAATGATGACGAATGGGCCTAGGCGGCTCGTGTCCGCGGCCCAAGAGGGGCGTATGAAATCGGGGGTCACGCGACGGGTGAAAGCTGCGTTGATTCGAACGGCCACTTTTGTTAATCGAAGCCCGAAGATCGCTATACCGATTTCGAAAGCGTTGAACCGATTCCCTAGTATAAAAGAAAGAATGGGAAAAATTTTGAACGCGAGCGGGGGGGGTGCTGCGTACACGATCGATCCGAAAAGCCTCTCCCCGCAAGTGCGCGAAATATACCTTGACCTAAAAAAATCCCATAAAAGGCAGTAATGAAAATCCTGATCGATCTTCAAGGGGCGCAATCAGGCAGTCGCTACAGAGGAATTGGCAGATATTCGCTGGCTCTGGCAAAGGAGCTTGTAAAAAATCCCGGTGCTCAGGAGTATTGGCTTCTTGTTAATGCGCGCTTGGAGGATGGCCTCCTGGAAATTCGTCGAGAATTCGACGGCATTATTCCGAGCTTCAGGATCCGTTCCTTTGATATTCCTGTTCCTGTTGCAGAGCAAGATCGCAGCAATGAATGGCGGGCGCGAGCGGCCGAGATAGCCCGAACGCAGGCGATCGCGAAGATAAATCCGGAGGTTGTTCTCGTTTCAAGCCTGTTTGAAGGCTATTCTTTCGATGCCGCGGTATCAATCGACGCGAGTTCTCCGTGGAAGACTGCAGTTGTTCTCTATGACTTGATCCCTTTTTTGAACCCCTCGCAATATTTCGGTTCGGAAGAGCAAAAGAGGCACTATTTTCGGAAAATCGACGACCTGAAACGGGCTGACCTGTTGCTTGCAATTTCCGAACATTCGAAAGATGAAGCGATTGAAGCACTGTCAATTCCGGAGCAGAAGATCGTTAATATTTCGGCCGCCGTCGACGGGAGGTTCTTCTCTGCGAGCTCGGTTGATGCATCCATACCCGTGCGGTACGGAGTGCAGCGGAAGATGGTCCTGTATGTACCAGGCGGTTTTGACGCGCGCAAGAATTTTGAAAATCTGTTCGCCGCTTTTGCAAGGCAGCCGCAGCATATACGCGCGATATACCAACTGGTGATCGCCAGCAAGCTTGGGCAGCCGGAGCGAGATCATCTCCGGCATCTCCGCATTCAGGCCGGGCTTGCGGAAGAAGATCTTGTCTTGACAGGATATGTCCCCGACGAGGATTTGGTGCAGTTATACAAGGCTGCATCTTTGTTTATATTTCCGTCGACTCACGAGGGATTTGGTCTCCCGATTCTTGAGGCAATGGCTTGCGGCACACCCGCGATCGGCGCCAATAGCACCAGCATTCCTGAAGTTGTAGATGATCCTCGTGCCCTCTTCGATCCTTCTTCAATAAATTCAATTGCTGAAAAAATCGGGCAAGTTCTCGATGACCCGCTTTGGGCTGCCGAATTGGGGCGTCGTGGCTTGGAGCGGGCGAAAATGTTTTCGTGGCCGCGAACCGGAATGCTGGCAAGGGTTGCCATTGAAGAGAAACTGGGTTCTTCGAAGAACGCAAGAGCGAACGCGCCCTCCGCGTCACTCGCTTCCCTAGGCGAGGTCATCGACGCGGTGGCTCGGATAGAGGCATATCCTCCCCCTCGCAATGTCGATCTCGCAGCTCTTGCTCGATGCCTGGTTTTCAATACAAACCCGTTTTTGCGGCCGCGAATTCTCATCGACGTCTCCGTGATCGTGCTGAGCGACGTCAAATCAGGAATTCAGAGAGTCGTTCGAAGTCTGGTAAAAAATCTTCTGGATGCGCCTCCCGCGGATTTTTTCATTCAGCCCATATACTTTTCAAAAGGCAATTATTGGGCCGCCAATGAATTCGCAGACTCAATGCGAGTTGCTCCATCCAACGAGGGCGATTTTGTTGTCGACGTGTGTCAGGATGATATTTATCTTGGGCTTGATTTAAGTCCACACCTGACACGGGAGGTCCACGGTATTCACTCGACTTGGCAAAAGCGTGGAGTCAAATCCTACTTTGTGATCTATGACATTCTTCCCGCTCTTCGGCCGGATTGGTGGAGCGTTGGCGTTGGAAAGGGATTTGAAGCGTGGCTCGAAAGCATCGCTTCAGTTGCTCATGGGCTTATTTGTATCTCGGGTGCCGTCGCGGACGAAGTGCGAACTTGGCTGATTGCGCACGGCCACGCGCAATTAGATAGGCCAATCGTCACCAATTTTAGGTTGGGAGCAGATGTCGGCGCCAGCGTGCCCACCGCCGGAATGCCCGAAGGAGCCGAGGAGTTGCTGGAGCAGCTGAAGGGCAAATCGAATTTCCTGATGGTCGGAACTCTTGAGCCTCGCAAGGGTTACAAGCAAGCTATTGAAGCGTTCGATCAACTCTGGGATGAAGGGGTTGAATCAAACCTCATCATCGTCGGACGGGAAGGCTGGCTTGTCGATCTGCTGATTGAACGAATCCGGTCGCATGAGTACTCCGGACGCCGACTTTTCTGGCTTGGTCAGATTAGCGATGAATATCTGGAGAAAATCTATGCAACCTCCACATGCCTCATTGCTGCAAGTGAGGGTGAAGGTTTTGGGTTGCCGTTGGTGGAGGCCGCACAGCACCATTTACCGGTCATCGCGCGAGATCTTCCAGTATTTCGCGAGGTGGCTGCAGATTCCGCTTTTTATTTCTCGGGCACTTCTGCCTTTGATCTCGCTGACTGCATACAGAAATGGCTGGGTATGAATGAGCGCGGAGCCGCACCTAGTTCGGAAAAAATGTCTTGTATCAGTTGGCGGCAAAGTGCCGATGAATTGATTTCGGTAATCCGTCGGTGTGCTAAAAATGCAGATGAAATCTGAGATCGGGCAGCGTGCCCCTTCGCTGGTACGCCGCAGGGTGGTCTTCGATGTATCGACTTTGTTCATATGGGATCGACCACCCGTTGGCATCGTACGAGTTCAGTACGAATTGGCCGCCTATCTTCTGAAGCAAGATGACTTTCCCGTTGCTTTCGTTCGGTTTTCCTCCGATAGGGCGAAGCTGAATCCAGTGAGTTTGGACGTGGTGACGCAACGCCTCGAGGAAATGAGATCCGCGGGAAGCGCATTGGCCGCGCGAAGGATTGCGGAACAAATGGCAATTCAAAAAATAGAAGAGGAAAAGGAGGGCGCTCGGACTATCGTGATGCCAGAGGCTGTGAAGTTCAGTGCTCGCGCTCGAACCTTTACCAAGGCTGGACTAAAGTTAATGGTCCCGAAGAATCAGCGAAAAAACGTGCGGGCGGCGTGGAATGTCTATCGAGCCGCGGGCACAGCGGCTGTTTTCAAAAAATTGACACGTCGAGCATTGGGTTATGAGCCACAAGCTAGTCCGATTCCTGAGTCAGTTGCGACTTTCTTGCCGCCGGCATCGACCAGTCACTCGCTCGAAATGCATGTTCCTGGAGCCTTGACCGCTGCAATGACGCAAGGAGATTTTCTTTCCAGCGAGGATATTCTTGTTTCGGCAGGCTTGGATTGGGATCATTCCAATTACGAGCTTCTGTATTGGATGAAAAACAGGCTGGGATTCGGGTTTTCGGGGATTTTTTACGACACGATTCCAATCGAGCACCCGGAGTATGCGAATTCTTTGGAGTTTCCGCGGCGATTTTTTAATTATTTTTATTATCTGAATAATTTGGCCGACCGGATTTCGTGTATTTCCGAATTTTCACGATCTCGCTATCTGGCTGTCGCGCGACAGCTTGATTTTCGAGAAACCCCGATACTGCAAACTGTATTGATGGGGGATCGCCTTGCCAACTACGTCGAAGAATTCGATGCGAAAACGCGGGCACTTCCCGAAAAATATGTTCTCTACGTCAGCAGCATAGAGGCCAGAAAAAATCACGAGACGCTCCTGGCAGCGTGGCAGCGCGGAATTGAGGAAGGTTCTTCGATGCCAGATCTGGTGTGTGTCGGAATGCGCGGTTGGGGTGTAGACGACATGTTTGTGCAATATGAACGCGATGGAAGACTGCGTGCAAAGATTCATTTCCTGAGCGATGTCGATGACCGGGAGCTTGCCGAGATCTATCGAAGATCTCTGTTTTGTGTTTTCCCCTCACGGGTAGAGGGGTGGGGCTTGGGGGCTGCGGAAGCCATGACATACGGAAAAGTTTGTATCGTGTCCACCGCTCCCGCTTTGATCGAGGCGACTCGCGGAATGATGCCTGCCATAAAGACCGAGGATGTCCAGGGCTGGCGGGATGCCATTCTTCATTGGTCGTCGAACGATGCTTTGCGCGAAAAATTGGAGGAGCGAATTCGCAACGAATTTATCCCGAAGGACTGGTCAACCTATGCGAAAGAAGTTTTCGCTTTCGCTCTGAATCAATGACTCGCATCCTGCAAATATCGCCGTACCCGATCGTGGCGCCGCGCCACGGTGGGCAGATTCGTGTATCCGAAATTCGCAAATATTTGCGTCACCAGGGATGCGAGGTGCTAACGCTTTCAATATGCGAGCCTGCCTACTCGGAACGCGATCAAGACAATGATTTTGTTGTCAATCTGGATCATGAGCCTCGCCCTTTCGATATGCCATATGGGGCCGAAATTCAAATGGCGAGACTTTCCGTTTCGAATTTACAGGTCCAGCAGTTCCTGAGCGAAAAGATGGAGTTGTTCTCCCCGGATTTTATTTTCTTTGAGCAACCATGGCTTTGGCCGGCTGTCCAGAAAATACTCTCCACACCAAAATTTCAAAGTGCCGAGCCGAAGATAATTTATTCATCGCAAAATATAGAGTCTCATGTAAAGGCTGCAATTCTTCGAGATCACTTGCTCGATGAGAGGAAGATTTCTCAATTCGTTGATGAAGTGGAAAGTCTGGAGCTTTCCCTTGCGCGCGCCGCCTCCAGCATAATTTGCGTAACAACGTCCGATGCGGAGTATTTCTCCCAACACTCTTCGGCTGCTATTCAAATTTGCCCCAATGGGGTAGAAAAAAGGGCGCTGAGTGCGCCCGAATTGAATGAAGTAAACTCTTTCAAGAGAGGGCGCACCTATGCGCTGTTTGCGGCAAGTGCCCACCCTCCCAATGCTGTCGGATTCTGGAGGATGCTGGGTCCCTGCTTGGCAAGCATTCCGCCGAGCGCGATGATCGTGGTTGTCGGCAGTGTGGGGGGTATTTTGGAGGCGTATGCACCACCTGAGGCATCACTCTATGCAACGGCAAACTCCGGCGTAGTTCAAAAAGTAGGGCAAGTTTCTGACGCGCTGCTGGCGGCACTTATCTGGGGTTCGTCGGGGATTATTGTTCCAATTACCTCCGGTGGGGGTTCCAATTTGAAGACTGCGGAGGCCATTGCCTCAGGAAAACCGGTGGTTGCCACGCAATTTGCATGCAGAGGCTTTGAATTTTCGTCGCGCCTTTCCGAATTTCATATTTGCGACGATCAGGTGCAGTTTTCGCGCGTGGCCGCCCGCATCGCCCGAGGAGAAATATTGGCTCCGCTTCCCAGCGCCGAAGAAAAATCGTTGAGGCAATTGGTTTATTGGGACAATACGCTAAAAAATATTTCGCAAGTACTTTCATAGATATTCGGCCGAGTCCGGTTAAGGTGAAGGGCTATTGCGATTTGATTGGCTTCGAAAAATGAATAAAGTCGTTCGCTGGGCGCTAACTCCTTGGCTTTTGCCATCGCGCCTGCGTTCCTATCGCAGTAGGCTAGAGCGGGAGGCGCGGCAAGAGCAAAAACATCGTTTCCTGGCGACGCAGATCGCGGTTGTTGCCGCTCGCGAGCGCTCGGGCGAAATGTCGCCGCCCGTGCCCGCTTTTGATTGGTTCAATGATCACAACGTAGAGTGCGCCGTTGGGCAGCCAATCAGCAAGTTGCGATGGCCTGCGCAGGGTGCTGGCCAAATTCGTGATGAGTTGGCTGCGGCACGGTTCTGCCTGGATTTGCTTTGGGGGCGGGCCGACTTGCGCGAGCGGTTTCCCCGGTCACTGCAATCAGGCGATGACGGTGGTTTTTCGGACTGGCTTCAAGGTCCAGGTCAGGCGCAACTCGAACTCGACGCTGTGGGACTTTCGCATGTCCAGTCTGTGCTCGCTGGTGACTTCGCAGGACGCGCCCGGCAGATCTTTCTCTTTTCCGATGAGATTCGAGCTGCGCTGCCGCATGGGTTGACGCCCGCCGGAGCGGGGGCGTTGTTCTCGTGCTTCATGTCTTTTGTCTATCCAGAAACGGAGTTGCACCCGGAGGAAATCTGGTGGCTATTCGCACAGGCTGCCCAGGTTCCTGCCCTCGAATTGCTGCGTGCCTACCAGTTCACTCCATCCTGGCAGGCGAGGTTTCCCGCGGCCATGACCATTTTTGGCTTCGATGAGTTCGCGGAATGGTTCAAGCGAGCATTTGCTGTGCAGGGGGAATGGGCCGACGAAGCACTGAGTAAGTCAACGTTGAGCGACATGGATCAGGTCCGGCTGGCATATCGCTCGGTCTCGGGATGGCGACAGTCTCACCCCGCAGCAAGGGCTTCCATAGAGAATGCCCGTACTTTCCTGGCGTGGCTCGGGTCGCCGGACGCTCCGCTCTCCCCGCGCGCTGCGGTCTGGTGCCAATCGCGAGTTTCGCAATGGGAGGCGGCAGACTTTCTTTCGCCGGGTCTCAACGTCATTGGTCACTTCAGTTATCCATCGGGACTGCGGGCATCTGTCGATGCCATCGTCAGTGGGCTGGCTGCGTGCAACGTGCAGACTTCGTTGAGAAACATCAGGACCAACGTCGCCGACGAGCCGATTCACATGGAATTTGGTGGGCAGGAGATTCACGAATCGACACTGATCCATGTTCAGCCAACGCCGTTCTTTCGCATCGCATACAGACGCGCTGATCTGGCCCCGAGCGAACAGCGCACGTACAGAATTGCCTACTGGTACTGGGAGTTTGATCATGTCCCCGACGACTGGGGGGAAATCAACGATGAGGTTGACGAGATCTGGACCGCCACGGAGTTCGTCGCCAAAGGGCTTCGCGCACGCTTTGACGTACCGGTAAAGACTCTGTTTCCTGGTGTATTGCTCGCACCCTATGAGCGCGAGGCACGATCCGCGTTCGGCTTGCCTGAAGGGGTATTTACCTTTGTTTTTGTGTTCCACATGATGAGTGTCATGGAGCGCAAGAACCCGCTGGGGCTGATTCGCGCATTTCGGCAGGCGTTCCAGCCCGACGAACCCGTCCGGCTTGTCTTGAAGACCTCTTTTGGCGAGAGGCATCCGGAGCAGTTTCGCGTCCTCGAGGAGGCTGCGAATCAGGAGAACATCGTGTTGATCAACGAGGTTTATCCGTCGAGTCGAGTGCTTTCCTTGATGGACGCCTGCGATGCTTACGTGTCGCTGCACCGCAGCGAGGGCCTGGGCTTGACGATGGCTGAGGCCATGTTGATGGGCAAGCCAGTCATTGCAACCAACTACTCCGGCAACACCGACTTCATGGACGCGTCGAATAGCCTTCTGGTCGACTATGAACTGGTATCGGTAGGGAAGGGCATCCCGCCGTATTCCGAAGACAGCGAATGGGCCGAACCATCCGTGGATCATGCGGCGCAACTCATGCGCAAGGTCTACGTGGACCAAGAGTGGAGCCGAGCCCTGGGAGCGACCGCTAAGCGGGCCTCTCTGAACCGCTTCGCGCCAGAAGTGGCCGGTCGGCGCATTGCGCGCCGACTGGCCGACATTCAGCTACTTCGTTCCAAGACTATGCCGCGATGACGGGGGCTTCCTGCGAAACAATGCGACCGTGCTCAAGGTGGATGACCTTGTTGCATTCCTTGGCGATCAGTTGGGGGGAGTGAGACGCCAGCACCAGAATGCCGGACTTGGAAACCACGTCCCGCATGCGTTTCTCGGCCTTCTCAGTGAACTCGGCATCGCCCACCGACAGCCATTCGTCCATGAGCAGGATGTCGGCTTCGACACTGGTCGAGATCGAAAACGCCAGTCGCATCATCATGCCGGTCGAGTAGGTACGCACCGGCATGTTGACGTACTCGCCAAGCCCGCTGAACTCGCAGATATCCTGCGAGAGCCGGTCCACCTCTTTCTTGCTCATGCCCATCACAAGGCCGCGCAACATGATGTTCTCGATGCCGGTCGCATCCATCTCGATGCCCAGCGCGGGGTCGATCAGGCTGGCAACCGAGCCCTGGCGCGTGAACTCGCCCGATGAAGGCTCGTATACGCCGGCCAGCGTGCGCAGCAATGTCGACTTGCCCGCACCGTTGTGGCCGACCAAGCCCAACCGGTCGCCGCTCTTGAGCTCGATGTTGATGCCGCTGAGCGCTTGCACCACGGTGACGCCGGTTTCCTTGCCGAAGCGACCGCCTGTGACGGAAGCCGCCAGGGTCTTCTTGAGCGATGCTGCGCCCGCTCCATAGATCGGGAAATTGACGGCGACGTTTTTGAGTGAAATGAATGCCATGGATCAGAGCCAGTAAACGACGCGGCGGCGGTATTTGGCGAACAGCACGATCGCGACGGCCACGCAGAGCACAGTCCATACGCCGATACCGATCCAGCTATGAATGTGCGCCACACCGCCCATCAGCGGGGTGCGCAGCAGGTCGAGCATTTGTGCAAAGGGGTTCCAGAGCACGTACTTGGCGCGGCTCGGAAGACTTTCTGGAAGCCAGAACACGGGTGTGAGGAACATCAGCATCTGCATCACGCTGGTCACGATCTGGGTCACGTCGCGATAGCGGGTGCAGATGAGGCCCAGCAGAAGACCCAAGGCGTGCGCGTTGATGACGAGGATGGCGAAGGCCGGCACGATAAGCAACACAGACCAGGAAAGCGAGATGCCAGCCCAGATGGCCACCGGGATGTACAGCACGATCTGGTGGCCGAACTGAATCAAATTCCGAGCAAGGCTGCGCCAAACGAACAGGCTGATCGGAAAGTAGCCTTGCTTCAGATAGTTGGACGAGCCGACAAAGGCATTGCAGGCGTCGGTTACCACGCTGGAAAAAAAGCCCCAGAAAATGACGCCGAGTGCCAGGTGCGGAAAGAACCTCGATAGCTCGCTGCCGAACAGCGAGGCGTACAGCGGTCCCATGCCGCCGATCATGACCCCCATGCTCAGGGTGAGCCACAGCGGTCCGAGCATCGAGCGCCGGTAGCGCAACACGATGTCGAACCACGCCAGGGTCCACCAGATGTCGGAGCGACGGGTACCTTCCCACCAGTCGGAGAAGGCGCTGCGATGCAGGTTGGAGTGAACTTGGCTCATGCGCGTCCGTAGGTGTCAGCCAGGCGGACGATGTCGTCTTCGCCCAGATAGCCGCCGCACTGGACTTCGATGAGCACCAGTTCTTCTTCGCCGATATTGGTCAAGCGGTGTTTCTCTTTCAATGGGATATACCGGTACTGGCCCGGCAGGGTGACGTGTTCGAGTTCACCGATCTGCACGATGCCACGTCCTTGGACGACGACCCAATGCTCGGCGCGCTGGTGGTGGTACTGCAGAGACAGCGATTCTCCCGGTTTTACCGTAATGCGCTTGACCTTGTATCCGTCCTCTTCCTTGAGCGAGGCGTATGTGCCCCATGGGCGATGAACCACTGCAGGCAGATGCACTGCTTCGTGCTTGCGGGCCTTCAAGGTATCGACGATCCGCTTTACTTCCTGCGCACTGTTCTTGTGTGCCACGAGCAACGCATCGGGTGTGTCGACGATCACGAGATCATGCACGCCCAATGTGGCAACCAGTTTGGGGCCGTGGCTGTCGACCTGTACATGGGTGCCCGTGGTATCGATGGCGACGACATCCGAGGGCATTGTGTTGCCGCTGGCATCGGGCGTGTGGGCCTTGGCGACCGCGGGCCACGATCCCACGTCGCTCCAACTGAACTTGGCCGGCACAACGTGGACGTTATCCGCTGGCTCCATGACCGCATAGTCGATGCTGATGTCTGGCTGAAGGCCGAAGGCGTGCAGATCGAACTGAACGATGTTGTCGCTGGCCTGCGAGGATTTCAACGCATGGCGTGCCGCGGCCAGCAATTCCGGTGCATATTTTTCGAAGGCTGCAACAATCGCATCGGCCGTGAAGCAGAACATGCCGCTGTTCCAGTAGTAGCGGCCGGTTGCCAGGTATTCCTGCGCGGTCTGGAGGTCGGGCTTTTCGACAAAACGCTTCGCCGGCTGGCTGTCGCGCGAGACCTTGGCTACCTCAACATAGCCGAAACCTGTGTCCGGCCCGGTAGGGCTGATGCCGAAAACGACCAGGGCGCCTTGCGTGGCAAGCCGGAATGCCTGGCTCGCGCTGGCCACGAAAGCTTCGACATCCGGCACCAGATGATCCGCGGAAAGCACCAGCATGACGGTGTCGCCGCCGAACTGCTGAATGCATTGCAGTGCTGCCAAGGCGATCGCCGGACCGGTGTTGCGGCCCTTGGGTTCCAGCATCAGTGTGGCTTCCGGCGGGTCGGCCATCTGCCGCAGCACGTCCTTTGTAAGAAAAAGATGGTCCTTGTTGGTGACGATCATCAGATCGCCGGTGCCACAGGCCTGGCCTCGCTCGATGGCCTGCTGCAACAAGGAAGACCCCCCCAGTTTCATGAAGGGCTTGGGGAACGCCTGGCGCGATGCTGGCCAAAGCCGGGAACCTGCCCCCCCTGAAAGCACAACTGAAAGAACGCGCATATTTTTGTAGGGTTTGAAGAAGGGGATAATTTTACCGGCCCTCGATTCGAGGAGGCCGTAACCAGTGGAAGCCGCTATTTCGTGATCTTTAGCAATGCCCAGTAAGCCTACGCTGCCGCCTGCGCAGCCTTTTCCCCGGCGGCGCGGGCTCGACATCGCTTCGAGCAATGCACAGCTGCAGCGGCAGATCGGTTTGCTGGAAGTGCAGGTCAAGGCCCTGGATGCACAGGTCCGCAGCATGACGCAGTCCAGCAGCTGGCGCTTGACGGCCCCTTTGCGGTGGCTGAGCGGTCATTTTCAGCGTATCGTGCGCGGCGTGCCGGCCGCCGCCGCACCCGCCCAACGGGGGAGCTATGCCGACTGGGTGGCGCGCTACGACAACCCTGGCAGCGACGCTCCAGAAGAGAGCCGCCGTGCGGAGACGGCCGCGCGTCCCCGCTTCCTGGTGTTGACTTCAAACGCAGCACCGTCGCAGGAAACGGCCCGGTCCCTGGCGGCCCAGACCTGCAAGGAGTGGACGCTTCAGGCCGACCCGCTGACCGGTCCCGCGGATGCGGACTGGATCGTCTGGCTCGAGCCGGGTTGCACGCTGGCTGCCCATGCGCTCTTCACGATCGCGAAGGAGATTGCGGTGCATCCCGGGGTCCGAATGCTGTATGCCGACACGGACGTGATCGACGCCGCGGGGCAGCGCAGCGATCCCTGCTTCAAGCCCGACTGGAATCCGGACCTGTTCCTGTCCCGCAATCTTTTCTCGCCGATGGGGGTTGTCCAGGCCAGCCTGTTTGACGAAGCCGGGGGGCTGAATGCAGCCGCCAATGGCGCTCAGGGCTTCGACCTGGCATTGCGCTGCGTGGAGCACGTTCGGCCCGATCAGATCCGCCACATCCCGCGCATCCTCAGCCATTCCCGTGCGCCGCTCGCAGCGGCCGGTACGGCCGACGTACGCGCACTCGACAGGCATTTCCAGCGCACCGGCACTGCGGCCACCGCTGAGGCCACACCTCACGGCCTTCGCGCGCACTATGCGTTGCCCGGGACGCCACCCTTCGTGTCGCTCGTCATCCCGACGCGCAACGGTGTGAACCTCGTGCGCCAGTGCATCGAGAGCATCGTGCTCGAAACCGCCTATCCGAACTACGAGATCCTGCTGGTCGACAACGGCTCGGACGATCCCGAGGCGCTCGCGTACTTCGCGGCGCTCGATGCGCAGCCGGGCATCACCGTGATCCGCGACGAACGCCCCTTCAACTACTCGGCGCTGAACAACGCCGCCGTCGCGCAGGCGCGTGGAGAACTCGTCGGCCTGCTCAACAACGACATCGAAGTCATCTCCCGCGACTGGCTCCACGAGATGGTGTCGCTCGCGCTGCAGCCCGGCGTGGGCGCTGTCGGCGCGAAGCTGCTCTACCCCGACATGACCATCCAGCACGGTGGCGTCGTCCTGGGCATCGGGGGCATGGCCGGGCACGCGCACAAGCACCTGCCATCGACCGTCGCGGGCCATGGCGGGCGCGCGCAGCTGGTCCAGAATTTTTCTGCGGTCACTGCGGCCTGCCTCGTCGTGCGCAAGTCGCTCTACGAACAGGTCGGCGGACTCGATGAAGCGCAGCTCGGCGTGGCCTATAACGATGTCGACTTCTGCTTGCGCCTGCGTGAGGCCGGCTACCGCAACGTCTGGACGCCGTACGCCGAGTTGCTGCACCACGAATCGGCGAGTCGCGGCCTCGAGGTGGCGGCCGAATCGCGCGACCGCCTCGCGCGCGAGTCCGCCTTCATGCAAAGCCGCTGGGCCGGGCTGATCGCCCACGACCCCGCCTACAACCCCAACCTCACGCTCGACACCGAAGATTTCGACCTGGCATGGCCGCCGCGCAACTCCCGCGACGGCTCCGCCCCGGCAACCCACCCATGAACGCTCCCCGTCCTCTCGAAGTCTCCGTCGCCCTCTGCACCTACAACGGCGCCCGGTTCCTCCGCGAACAGGTGCGCAGCATCTGCCTGCAGACCCGGCCGCCGGTCGAGATCGTGCTGTCCGACGACGCCTCGCGCGACGGCTCGGTCGAGGTGGTGCGCGCCGCCGTCGCCGAATGCGCGGCCGAGCGCCCGGGCCCGCCGATCGCCCTGCGGGTCTTCGAGAATCCGGTCGCATTGCGCGTCGTCAAGAACTTCGAGCAGGCCATCAGCGCCTGCACCAGCGAGCTGATCGCACTCAGCGACCAGGACGACGTGTGGATGCCCGACCGGCTCGCGCTGATGGTGGCGCACTTCGAGCAGGACGCCAACCTGCTGCTGCTGCACACCGATGCGCGGCTGGTCGATTCCGAACGCCGCGATCTGAACCAGACGCTGTTCCATGCGCTCGAGGTCACACCCTTGGAGCTCGCGCAGGTGCACGGCGGCAGGGCCTTCGACGCGCTGCTGCGGCGCAATCTGGTGACCGGCGCGACCACCATCTTTCGCCGCACGCTGCTGGCCGACGCCTTGCCGCTGCCGGTCGAGTGGGTGCACGACGAATGGCTGAGCATCGTCGCATCGACCACGGCACGGGTCGACCTGCTGGAGCAGTCCCTCATCGAATACCGCCAGCACGAATCCAACCAGATCGGCGCGCGGCGCGACACCTTTGCGGAGAAGGTGCGCAAGGCGCTGGCTTCCCGCGGCAACACGCACGTGGAGCGGGCGATCAAGGCCGAGCTGCTGCTTGCGAGGCTGCTGCAGCTGGGAGACAGGGTCCCGTCCGAAATTATCGCCAAGGTGCGCAGCAAGATCGTGCACCAGCGTTTTCGCGCCGCCTTGCCGGCGTCGCGGCTCGCGCGCATCGTGCCGATCGCCCGCGAAGCCATGACCGGCCGCTACGACAAGTTCGGCCGTGGCGTGCGCGGCGTGGTCCGCGACCTTTTCGAATCTGTGTAGGCTCCGCTTCCAAAGAACCATGAACCCAATGAACGCCTCCCCAGATTCCACCATCGCAGCGCAACCGACCGCCTGGCTGAGCGTCGTGGTGATCATCCCGTTCTACAACGGCGCCGATTTCATCGAGCGTTCCGTGAAGAGCGTCTTCGAGCAATCGGTGCCCGCGGCCGAGGTGATCGTGGTCAACGACGGCTCGCGCCCCGAGGAGCGTGCCGTGCTCGACGCGCTGGCTGCGCGCTACCCGTTTCGCATCATCGACAAGGAAAACGGCGGGCAGGGGTCGGCGCGCAACGCCGGCGTGAAGGCGTCCACATCGGACTTCATCTGCTTTCTCGACCAGGACGACTTCTACCTGCCCAACCACATCGAGACGCTGGCGGCCTCGATCCCTCCCGGTGACCGGTTGTTCGGCTATGTCTATGCCGACCTGTACGAGGCCGACGGCGACGGCAACGTGATCCGCACCGGCGTGATCAAGGAGCACGCGACGCACCCCAAGCGCAACATCAACGACCTGCTGCGCAACGACATGTTCGTGCTGCCGTCGGCCGCGCTGGTGAGCCGCAAGGCCTTCGAGGCCGTCGACGGTTTCGATTCGCAGTTCATGGGCTTCGAGGACGACGACCTGTTCCTGCGCATCTTCCGCAAGGGGTTCAGCAACTACTTCGTGGACAAGGCCGTCACCGTCTGGTGCATCCACACGGCGAGCACGTCCTTCGGCATCCGGATGATCCGCAGCCGCTTCAAGTACTTCAAGAAGCTCACCGAGATGTTTCCCGACGAGCACCTGCGCGGGCGCTACTACCTGCGTGATTTCCTGGCGCCCCGGTTCCAGCCGTACTTCGTCAACCACGCGATCGAGTCGATCAAGAACGACGACCAGTACCGCCAGGAGATGACCGCGATCCTCAACGAGTACGGCGCGATGGTGCTGGCCAACCCCTATGTGGGAAGCAAGAAGAAGCTGCGCCTGCGGATCACGCTGTTCCTGCTCAACCACTGCCCGCCGGGCGTGGTGCGCCTGGTCGGCGCCGTCACGCGCCTGCCCGGCATTCGCAGCCTGCGCCGCCTGTACGCCTAGCGGGCAGGGGCTGCCGCCGCGGGCTGCTTCGGTGTGGTCATTGCCGCATCGATGTAGGTGGCGAACTTGCGCACGTACTCGGCGCGCAGGTGCCCGGCGTCCTTGTAGATCGGCGTCGCATCGGCATCCGCGCGGGTGCACCAGTCTTTCTCGCACAGCGTCGGGATCGGGTCGATCACGATGGCGCCGCTGCGCTGCGCGATCTGGCGCATGCGCTCGTGCAGCGCTTTCTGCTCCGGTACCCAGGGCGCGGTCGGCGACATGCGCCCGACCGTCATGTTGCCCAGGCGGCCACCCTTGACGAATTCCTCGGGGCCGAAGCCTTCGCCGACCGGGTTGTCCAGCAGCAGGTAGACCTGCTTGTGCTTGGAGAGCGCGGTCATCACGGTCTCGAGCGTGTTCAGCGCGAAGTCCGCGCCGCCACCGCCCATGAAGCGGCGCTTGTTCTTGCCGTCGAGGTAGTAGTAGCGGTCCGCCGCGGCGTTGTCGGCGGTGGGCTTGTCGGTTTCCGAGAAGTAGCAGTTCCAGCAGCCCCCGAAGACCACCGCGTCGAACTTGTCGCTCACCGCCAGGCGCATGCCGCCGTCGCGGCGTTCCGCGCAGAGGTTGTTCTGCTCGTCCACCACGTTGGGAATCGGCGGGCAGGCGCCCCAGGTCACGAAGGACAGCGAATCGAGCGTGTCGGGCGCGGTCTTGCTCAACTCCACCGCGCGCGGGCCGTACTGTTCGATGTGGCTGTCGCCGAAGAACAGCACGCGGCGCTTGCCGTGCCCGATCTGCTGCAGCACTTCGCCGTCGACCTTGATCGGGCTCAGGCCATCGGGGTAGCCCCAGTCCTTGGCAGCGGCGGCCGTCTTGTTGAAGTACGGATCGCTGTGGCGTCCGACATAGTAGCCCGAGGTGGCCAGCAGGCCGAGCACGACGAAACCCACCATCGCGGCCACGAGGCCCGAGGTCACCGTGGGGTTCTCGGTCTTGCGCGTGTAGCGCTCGACAAAACGGTAGGTCAGCCATGCGAGCACGAAAGAGGCGACCAGCATCAGCGCCCGGATGCCGTCGGAAGGCAGCTTGCCTTCGAGGATGCGCGCATACGCCAGCAGCGGCCAGTGCCACAGGTAGAGCGGATAGCTGATGAGCCCGACCCACACCATCGGCCTGGAGGCGAGCACATAGCGGTTCAGCACGCCGGTCGGTCCCGCCGCGATGCAGAAGAACGCGCCCAGCGTCGGCAGGATCGCCCAGAAGCCCGGAAAGGCCTTGCCGCCGCGAATGAAACACAGGCCCAGCACGATCAGTGCCAGCCCGGCGATGGACTGCGCATGGCGCCCCCAGCCCGGCTTGGGCAGCGGCCGGTGCAGCCGCATGTACGCGAGCATGCCGCCGATCATCAGCTCCCAGAAGCGCGAGAGCGGCGAATAGAACGCGGCCTCGCGGTGGCTGTGGATGGTCGTCACATTGAGCAGGAACGATGCGGCCGCGACGATGCCCACCACCCAGAGCACGCGCCACTTGCGCTTCCACGCCAGGCCCAGCAGCACGGGCCAGAAGATGTAGAACTGCTCCTCGATGGCCAGCGACCACAGGTGCAGGAGCGGCTTGGTCTCGGCCGCGTTGTCGAAGTAGCCGGCCTCGCTCCAGAACGCGAAGTTCGAGACGAACCCGGCGCCCGAGGCCACGTGCTTGCCGAGTTGCACCCATTCGTTGGGCAGCAGCGCATACCAGCCGAAGGCCAGCGTGGCCGCCAGCACCAGCGCCAGCGCCGGGAAGATCCGCTTCACGCGCCGGGCGTAGAACTCGCGGTAGCTGAAGCCCTCGCCCTCGAAGCTGGCCAGGATGATCGTGGTGATCAGGAAGCCCGAGATGACGAAGAAGATGTCGACACCGATGAAGCCGCCCTTGATCCACTGCGGGAACGCGTGGTAACCCAGGACCGAGAGCACCGCCACGGCGCGCAGCCCGTCGATGTCCGGGCGGTATTTGGGGTGAACCAGGTGGGCGTGTTCGTTGTGGAGCGTGGGGCTCGTCGTTGTCGTCGTCATCGTTGTTGTGAAGGCGCGCTTGCTTTTTTCGTTCCCGATTGTCCTCGCAAACGCTTTTCTCCCCGCTCAGGCGCCGGGCCGCTGCATCCGCCGGTAGCGCCAGAAAGCGCCCGAGCGCCACACTTTCAGCAGGCTGGTGACGTGCCAGTACAGATAGCGCTTGCTGCGGTGGCTGGCGCGCTGGGCGTCGTGCCGCGCGAGGAGGTCTTCGCCGACCTGCAGCTTCCAGCCCGCGAGCTGGGTGCGGGCGCAGATGTCGAAGTCCTCGCCGTACATGAAGAAGCGTTCGTCGAAGCCGCCGATCTGGCGGTAGGCCTCGCTGCGGAACAGCATGAACAGACCCGGGATCCACGCGGGCGCGGCCGGCGGCACATAGCCCGGCTTGTTGCGTCCGAGGATCTCGAAGGGCGTGAGCAGCGCCCGGTGCGGTTCGGGCGCGGGCTTGCCGGGCTCCAGGATGCGCGGGGTCATCAGGCCGGCGTCAGGTGCGGCCTGCAGGATCAGCGGCGCGAGCACGTCGCTGTCGAAACGGATGTCCGGGTTGAGCACCAGGAACCACGGCGTCGTGCAACGCCCGAAGGCCTGGTTGTGATTGGCGCCGAAGCCCTTGGGGCCCGCGTTCTCGATCCGCTCGACCTCGAACCCCCAGCTTTGCCCCGCGAGCACGTCAGGCTCCGGGATGTTCACCGTGAGCACCACCTTGGCAATCGACGCGCGGCTGTGCCGGTCCAACTGGTCGAGCAGCGGCCGTATCAGGGCGAGCTGGCCGTGGCTCACGATGGAAATGGTGATCGGCGGCAAGGGGGCGAGGGAGGCGGGGGATGAGGGCGTGGGCATGGTCTAATTTCGCTCGGGAATTCTAGGGTTCCCCAACTCCCACACATGATTGCCCTGATCGTCATCAGTTTCTTCGTCGCCGCCTTCGCGGTCCAGCTCTTCATGCGCCGGGCGCGCAGGCACGCACGGCTCTACGGCGCCGACATGCCGCAGCGCTTCCACAAGGGCCATGTGCCGCGCCTGGGCGGTGCGGGCATCCTGCTGGGCATGGGGGTGGCCTGGCTGGCCGCCGGCATCACCGGCACCGATCCCTTCAACGTGTCGTGGCCGGTCAAGACCTCGATGCTGACGCTGCTGTGCATCGCGCCCGCGGTGCTGGGCGGCATCGTCGAAGACATGACGCAGAAGGTGAAGGTGCGCTATCGGCTCGGTCTCACCATCGGCTCGGCCCTCTTGGTGTGCTGGCTGCTCGGCCTGGGCGTTGCGCGCACCGGCATCCCGATGGTCGACGGCTGGCTGGCCATGCTGCCGTATGCCACCGTGCTGTTCGCAGCACTCGCCATCGGCGGACTGCCGCATGCCTTCAACATCATCGACGGCTACAACGGCCTGGCCGGCACGGTCGCGGTGCTGGTGTGCCTGGCGATCTCGCACGTGGCCCTGCAGGTCGGCGACCGGCAACTCGCCGCCATGGTGGTGTGCCTCGTGGGCGCCACCGTCGGCTTCCTGGTCTGGAATTACCCGCGCGGCAAGATCTTTGCCGGCGACGGCGGGGCCTACGTCTGGGGCATGGTGATCGCCGTGGCCTGCGTGACGCTGGTGCAGCGGCACCGCGTGGTGTCGCCGTGGTTCCCGATGCTGCTGCTGATCTACCCGGTGTGGGAGACGCTGTTCTCCATCTACCGCAAGCTCGCGCGCGGCCAGTCGCCCGGCACGGCCGATGCGCTGCATTTCCACCAGTTGATCTTCCGCCGCATCGTGCGCGTGGCGCTGGCGGACGACGAGGCCCGGCAACTGCTGGCGCGCAACAACCGCACCTCGCCCTACCTCTGGATGTTCGCCGCGCTGTCGGTGGTGCCGGCGGTGCTGTTCTGGAACAACACCATCGTGCTGATGGCGTTCTGCCTGCTGTTCGTCACGACCTATGTGGGTGCGTACCTGATGATCGTCAGATTCAAGGTGCCGCGCTGGCTCAGGCCTTGAGAGAATTTCTGTTCATTCCCATCGTTCAACGCTTTGGAGCCTGACCGCCCATGACCGACCCCGTCCTCAACATCCCCCCGCGCGACAAGGCCGAGATCCTGGCCCAGGCGCTGCCGTACATCCGCAAGTTCCACGGCAAGACCATCGTCATCAAGTACGGCGGCAATGCCATGACCGACCCGGCCCTGCAGGCCGACTTTGCCGAAGACGTGGTGCTGCTCAAGCTGGTGGGCATGAACCCGGTGGTGGTGCATGGCGGCGGCCCGCAGATCGAGGCGGCGCTCAACAAGCTGGGCAAGAAGGGAAGCTTCATCCAGGGCATGCGCGTGACCGACGCCGAAACCATGGAAGTCGTCGAATGGGTGCTGGCTGGCGAGGTGCAGCAGGACATCGTGGGCCTGATCAACCAGGCCGGCGGCAAGGCCGTGGGCCTGACCGGGCGCGACGGCGGCCTGATCCGCGCGCAGAAGCTCAAGCTGGCCGACCGCACCGATCCCAACGTGCAGCACGACGTGGGCCAGGTCGGCGACATCGTCTCCATCGACCCCAGCGTGGTGAAGGCGCTGCAGGACGACGCCTTCATTCCCGTCGTGAGCCCGATCGGCTTCGGCGAGGAGAACGAGAGCTACAACATCAACGCCGACGTCGTCGCCGGCAAGCTCGCCACCGTGCTCAAGGCCGAGAAGCTCATGCTCCTGACCAACACGCCCGGCGTGCTCGACAAGAACGGCAAGCTGCTCACCAACCTGAGCGCCCGCGAAATCGACGACCTGTTCGCCGACGGCACCATCTCGGGCGGCATGCTGCCCAAGATCGAAGGCGCGCTCGATGCGGCCAAGAGCGGCGTGAACGCAGTGCACATCATCGACGGCCGCGTGCCGCACGCGATGCTGCTCGAGATCCTGACCGACCAGGCCTACGGGACGATGATCCGGGCGCGCTGAACGGGATCCGCTCAGGCCCGGACGCTTGCTTCGGGGGCGTTCGGGCCTCTAGCGGATCGACAGCGCCGGCTTGCGGCCTGCAAACTCAAAGCCTGCCGCTGTGACTTCCTGTTCGGACTGAGGCAGTTCTTCGAAATTGCTCCATAGCGGGTCTTCACGCAGCGATGGATCGCGCCAGAGGTCCACCAATCTTCCCGTTGGTGCGTTGCGAAAATCCTCGGCAGCCTTGGCGGAAACTGTGGAGCGCAAAGCCTGCTCGCATTCCGATGCCAGCCAAGCGATCGAATGGTTCGGGCAGAAATTTGAGGACACATGCAGGCGCTCGGTTTCGAACTGCTGGAACCACTGCTCCAGTCCGTGTCGAGTGCAGTTGAAGTAGTGCCACGGCCGCTCGTGCAGGGGCTGCATGAATGCCGTCCGCATTAGGATGCGGCCTTCCGGTTTCAATACCCGGAAGAGTTCTTCCGCCACCTTCTGCGGCTCGCGGTAATGCTCGAAAGCGTTCATCACGATCACTGCGTCGAAGACTTCGTCGTCGAACGGAAGGACGTGCGCATCCGCGACGACATCTGTGTGCCTGAACAGGGCATATTCCACTTCGACCACGTTGGGAAGTTTTTCCTGCGACCCCCCCCCGCTGAGATTCAAGACCCATCCCTTGGTCTCCTCTATCAACGCAAGAGCCTCTTGCGGCAGGATGTTGCTGACGTGCGCGGCCGATTTGAGCTCCGGTTCGCTCATGTCTTGACACAGCACGGCACGACCGTCGAACAGTGGCCAGGTTTGCCATCCATCCACGCTGACCAAGACATTTCGTTCCGCATCGAGCGCCAGCTTGAGCCGTGTCTTGGGACATCGAAGAATTGGTAGGAGCATCTGCAGCCGAGATGGCGACACGCTTTCCTGTAAGTGCGTATTCAAGGCGGGTGGCTTGCGAGCAAGCCGTTCGTCTATCAGCGATACCCATGGATGCTGTGCCTTGAAAGTCTCCATCAGGCGCCGGTAGTTCTCGGGAACGGTCGTCTCGGCCTTGATCATGGAGGCGTCATGCACGCGATACTCCGCGAGCGTTTGTTGCTCCCAGTGCCCACGCTGGCCTCGTTCGGCAAGCCTGCACCAGAAGTCGTAGTCTTCCCATCCGTGCTTGACGTGGTTGTAGCCGCCCACGGTAGCCCACGCCTCTTTCGACACCAGTGCCATCGCATCGACATAGTTTCCCGCCACGAAGCGATGCGGCTCGTAGGGTGCGTTGCTAATTGTCTCGGTCGAAATTCCGAAGTGTTGGATGGTGGGGTACACGAACGCCACTTCTTCGTTGCGGATGGTGCGTCGCAATTCTTCGCAGCAGCTGGGCAGCAATCGGTTGTCTGCATCGAGCGGCAGTACATAAAGGCTGTCGGCCAGGTCGAAGCCAGCATTCCGAGTCAGTCCGAGACCGTGATTCGACTTGTTGCGCGCAACCACCACGCGATTGAAACGCAGTGCATGCTGCCGAGCCCAAGCGAGAGCAGTCGCCAGCGAGCTGTCAGTGGAACAGTCGTCGATTACCACGAGGTCGAGGATTGCCAGCGATTGGGCGCGTACCGATTCGAGCGCTTCTACAATGAATTGTGCATAGTTGTAGAGGGGGATGATGACGGAAACATCGGCATACTCGCCCGCACGGTGTTCGAACATGATGTCCAGTGGTGGCAACTTCGGCATGGCGTTGGGCATCGACTGGATGCGGGCATCGAGCGCAAAGGCGCGTGCTGCGAGTGCCTTTCCTTGTAACTGATCAAGAACGCGCCCGAACTGGGCCGCGCGTTGCAGTGGACCGTAGACGGCCAAGACGCTGAGGTAAGCGGCCGAGGCGATTTTTTCGCGCAACGACTTTTCGGACACCAGCCTGCTCATGTAGTGGAACCAGTCGTCAGCGGTCGCGGCAAGAAAGCCCGAAATACCGTGCTTGATTGCCCGTCTGAACGGCCCGGTCGGCGAGGCGATGGTCGGAACGTTGACCAGCGCCGATTCGAAGAACTTCAGTTCGCTCTTTGCTTCGCAGAATGGATTGCCGAATTCGAGGGGGGCGAGGTTGATGTCAAAACGCGCCATTTCTCTGGGCAGGGTTTCCAATGTCTGGTAAGGGCGCCATTCGATGCGGTCTTCGAGGCCGGTCATGACCGGGTATTCGTCCACGTTGATCAACCGAACTCCGGCGCTGGTCTGAAAGAGCACGAGGCGACACAGCTCGTTCTCTCGAAGTATGCGTGCGACAGCTTCGATGGCAAGGCCGAGATCTCGTTGATGCGTGCGGGAGCCTCCTGCATAGCCGATCCGGATCAGCTGATCGGATCGCTCGCGAGGCCACTGCCTTGCGCTGCTACGCGCAAGCGCGAGTGTCTGATCATCGAACCCGTTGAACAAGACATGCGTGGTCTTGCCGGCGCATCGCATGTGGTAAGCCAGTTCCTGGGTGCTTGCGAAACATACGTCGGCTGCAAGCATCGCTCTTCGAACACGGGCGAAGAGCTCCCGCACTGCATCCTCCTGGTGAGCATCCGACCTGATGCCATCGATGATCTGGGTATCAGCCAGCTCCGGATCGATCATGAGGTCGTCGATATCGAACACGATCTTCTTGCCCTGTGCCCGAATGCGCCGCACGGCTTCTTCCAGGCCCGCAGTCCAAGGAGTACGCCAGAGAATCATCACATCGTGTCGTGAGATCAGATCGAAATTCAGTTCGAGCTGGTCCAGTCGAACCCAACTGGCTGGGACACCATTCATCCGGGCTGCATCCATATAACGCGTGACCCGGTAGCGGTGACCAGGTGTATCGGGCTCGCCTGACACAAAGAAAATCGAAAATGGCCGGCCCGGCAACGCTAAGGGCATCGCCTGTTCTATTTCGAACAATCCGGCGTCGCGTCCTTCCTGAGCGCCGAAGAGCGTGTAGTGAAGAAGGGGATTCACTCCTGCCGCGGATACGTCTCGGTGGCGCTGCAGGTACTTGGTGCCGGAGAAAATTGGTCCGGGTTCCCTCGCCTCATTGGCGCCATGAATCGCGTAGTGCTCGACAGGATCCATGCCCGAGGATGCAACATCGGGGTACGCATTTAGGTACCAGTCACGATCAAAATAGGGAGAATATCGGATGGTATCTACGGCTGCAAAATCAATCGACCGCCTGGACAGGCGCGAGACCAATATACGCAGGCGCCTGCGAATTTTCGCCTTCACGCCGAGAGCCGGATCGCTTTGAAAGCGCATGAAGCGCGTCGTCAGTGCGTCGATTCGACCTTCCTTTGCCTTGACGATTTCTCTAAGGACCGCCTCGTCGTGCTGCTGCTGGCTGGCCTGCTTGCGAGCTGCTTCCAAGCCTTGCTGCGCATCGGCCAAGTCGGCCGACAACCGGGCAACGACACCGCGCAGTTCGGCCACACGCTGCCCCGCCTGGTCGTGCGCGAGGCTCGTGGCATGTGACTTGGCCTCTGCGCGCGAAGCCTCCGCACTTGCCCGGTCGATTTCGCGGCGTACGACTTCCAGCTGGGTGTCCGCGCGTGCGATCTCGGCGGTCAATGTATTCACCCTTGCCTCGGCTTGAGCGCGGGCTTCGGCTTCCAGGGCGTGGGCCGCTTCCGTTTGCGCGAGCTTCGCTTTTATCGGCTCCTGCTCGATGGCCGCGTCGTGAATGCGCTGGTGCAGTTCGGCCGTACCCAATTGCTCGCGCGTGGTGACAAACCACCGGGTCCCAAGATGCGCGAACCGGGCTCGCATGGCATTGGCACGCTCAGGTTGGAGGTGGCATAAATCCATGATGGCGTCGGGTGCGTCTTTTCCGACAGCAAGCACGCCGAGCCCGTGACCATGCAAAAACTCGAAAGATGGATACTTCGCGGCCTGTTCCGCAAAGAAGCGGAAGACACCGAACTGGTTGGAACGGACGTTCGTGTCGTGAAAGAGGACGACAGCTCTGCTAGAAAGTTTCGGGAACCAAGTCTCGAAATCGTGCCGCACCGCCTCGTAGGTGTGGAAGCCGTCGATGTGCAACACATCTATCGAATTGTCGGCGAAGTAGGGTAGCGCATCATCGAACGTGGACTTCAACAACTCGGAAAAGGCACCGAAGTGCTTGTCGTGAAAGTCGCGGAGCTCGTAGTAGGTTCTCGCATCCAACTCGCCGGCGTGCGCATCTCCAGTCCACGTGTCCACAGCATAGCTGCGAGTCGCCGATTTCAGACGCGCAATCGCCTCGCAGAACGCTGCATACGATACGCCGTTGTGCGTGCCAAGCTCCACCAGCAACCCGGGCTTGCAGGCTGAAATGAGCCAGAAGGCAAACGGTGTGTGGGTCCACCACGCGCTGGCTTTGCCCAGAAGGTGCGGCGTCCAGAAAAGAGGATCCAGTACAGGGTCCGTCAGGAGCTGAAGGGACCTATCGAGCGGCGATGTGGAAAGGTTGGAAGAGGGGGTGCTCATCGTTGTTGCTTGAGTAAGCGTCGAGCCGTTGCTCGACGTGGGGGCCGCTTATCAGCGGACAAGACGCCAGGATTGACGGACGTTCAAGGCCAGCTGTTCACCAGCGCTCCAATCGAAGCGGAGATTCGGGTTGTGGTAGGGATCGCAATCGAAACGATCCCCCCACTTCAACTGCATGTGATGGAGCTCTCGGTTTGCGCGTGCCCGCTTTTCTTCCGAGTCATCTTGACCGCGCGATGCGCTTTCTAGATGCAGCAAAGATGCGAACGGCGTGCAAACGTTGCGATACCCTGCGTCGCTGACCTTGAGACACAGGTCAATGTCGTTGAAGGCGACGGCGAGGTGCTCGGCGTCAAATCCACCGACTTCGTCGAACACCGATCGGCGCACGGCGAGGCAGGCGCCAGTCACGGCCAGGTAGTCGCGTGTACCAGCGAGTCGTCCGGCCGCTCCCGCGGTCATGCCGTCCTCGGTTCTGCAGACGTGCATCGCCAGGGGGCCAGACTGAAGAATCACACCCGCATGCTGGACAGTGCCGTCGGAGTACAGGAGCTTGGCCCCCACGCAACCGATGTCCGGGCGCGCGACTTCGCCAACCATTTCCTTCAGCCAGTTTTCCTCCAGTACTTCAATGTCGTTGTTGAGGAAAAGCAGCACATCTCCGGTTGCTGCCGAGGCCCCAGTGTTGTTGATCCTCGAGAAATTGAACGGCCCGGAAACGCGGAGAACACGCACGCGCGAATCGGTATTCAGTTCGGCAAGCAGGGCTATCGTGGCCGGTTCGACGCTGTCGTTGTCGAGAATGAGGACCTCGAAGTCCGGGTAGTCTGTCTGCGTGAGCAATCCGTGTAGACAATTTCGCAACAGTCCGGCGCGGTCTCGCGTTGGCACCAAGACACTGACCCTGGGTGCCGGCGACGGCAGAGGCCGATGGACGTGATTTACGAACGAGGAAACTGGCGACGGACCGACATCGACAGCGACACCGACTTGCAAGGCTGCCGCATTGGCCGCCACCTCGCGAGCGGACACGGCATACGCGGAGATGGCAGAACGAGTTTCCCGAGAGTTGATGCGCTGGGGTATTCGGCGGTGGTACAGAACTGCAGGAACATGCCGGATTCGACTGCATGGAAGAGATAAGGCGGTCCTGCAATGAAAGTCATAGTGGGCTGCAGACCCGTGCGCAGCGCTGAGACCGCCTGTCTCCAGCGCGCGCTCGCGTGCGATCAGGCAAAGACTGCCCAACAGGTCGAAGCCGATCTGGGCGTCGGGGTCCCATGCGGACTTGAATCTGGGCTTTTGTCGCCGACCGCATTGGTCGACCCAGTCTTCGTCAGAGTACACGACCTCGGCATCCGGCCATCGGGTCAATGCGGACTGCATGGCGGCAACCGCAACGGGTGCTAGACGGTCTCCCGTAAAAACCACCCCGAAGTAGCGTCCCGACGCTCGCTCGAGTGCAAGTTGCTGTAGTTGCAGCAAAGTATCGCCTTCGGCGGCCGCAAGGATTCGAGCGTTGGACAAGCCCGGAGCCTGGGAAGCCAGAATGCGAGCAACGGTTTCCTCACGCGAGGGGCGGCACGCCACCAATGTGGCAAAGTTTTTGACAATCTGAGCTGCCAGTGATATCAACGTTGCGCGCAACGCCTCGTCGTCCCCCGAGTCTGCGATCGCTAGAGTGACAGTGTGTTGCGATGCGGATTCCGCCAGTTCCAAACGGACTGCCAAGACTTCTGCATCCGACAGCGGGGGCTCCGAAGCAATCCACATGTCATATGCGTCGTCTGCAATCTGTGAAAACTCACATGCGGCGGCCCAAAGCGCCTGACTCAACTGAGAAAAAAAAATTATAACTATTCCCCTGCCCTCGAACGCCGCTGTTCTTGTATTTTATTCGACACAGGTACGTTCAGGTCTGACAGAGCATACCGATGGCCTGCTTGTCTTCTCGGGTGGAAATGTTGCTAACGCCTAATTTCTGTGAGTTATTGCGAGTTATTGCGAGTTATTGTGGGTTTTTTGTGAATATTTTGGCGATTCGAGATACTTTACTCAGCGCTGCTGGGCGCTCGTTGCTGGCTACTTTGAAGTCTTAGCCGTAGCCACGCGGATTGGCTTGTTGCCAACGCCAGCTGTCAACGCACATTTGATCGAGGCTGCGATGGCCTTGCCAAGCCAATGTCGCCTGCGCCAAGGATGGATCGGCCCAGTAGGCCGGTACATCGCCTGGCCGGCGCGGACCGATTTCGTAAGGCAGCGAGCGCCCGCTCGCCCGCTCGAAGGCCTGGACCACTTCCAGCACAGAGGCTCCCTTGCCAGTGCCAAGGTTTAGCGTGACCAGTTCTCCATGGTTTTGCGCGTGCTTCAGGGCCGCAACGTGGCCCTCGGCCAGGTCCATGACATGGATGTAGTCCCGCACGCCCGTACCGTCGGCGGTCGCGTAGTCGTTGCCATGGATCTGCAACCTGTCACGCTGGCCCACAGCCACCTGGCAGACGAACGGCATCAGGTTGTTGGGCTTGCCTTGGGGATGTTCGCCGATGAGTCCGCTTTCGTGCGCACCCACTGGATTGAAGTAACGCAACAGTGCGATGCGCCACCCTGGTTGGGAGCGGTACAGGTCATTCAGTGCCTCCTCGACCATCAACTTGGAGCGCCCATAGGGGTTGGCCGGCCGCCGCGGCGCGTCTTCCGGAATGGGAGAACTCTCCGGTTCGCCGTATACCGTGGCCGAAGACGAGAAGATCAGAGTGTTCACGCCGGCATCGCGCATTGCCGAGGCCAGGACGAAGCTGCCATGCACGTTGTTGTCGTAGTACGCCAACGGGTCCGCCACCGAGTCGCCCACCGCCTTGAGGCCGGCGAAATGAATCACCGAGGAGAACGATTCATCGCTGAAGATGCGAGCCAGCAACGCGCGATCACGAACGTCGCCTTCGATGAACTTCGGCGTGCTGCCGGTGATCTGGCGCAAGCGCTCCAGCACCCTTGGATCACTATTGCCGAGGTTGTCGAGAATCACGGGCACATAACCAGCGGACGCCAGCGCCACGCAGGTGTGACTGCCGATGAAGCCGGCACCGCCGGTCACGAGAACGCGTTGTGTCATGAAGACGCTTGCTATTGTTTGAAAGAACTCGATTCTGAAGGAGCACTTGACCGTGCGGCCGTCGGTGCTGGCTCGCTCCCAGCGCTGTGCGAGAATCAATTGATTACATCTTTGCACGCGCTCCCATGCAGAACGAAGAGACAGCTGCTCCCGGCGTAGAGACCCCAGCGGAAACGCCAGCCACCGCCACGCGCAAGCGTCCGAAACCGGGGGAGCGGCGCGTGCAGATCCTGCAGGCGCTGGCCGCCATGCTTGAGCAGCCCGGCGCCGAGCGCGTCACCACCGCGGCGCTGGCCGCGCGGCTCGAGGTGAGCGAGGCCGCGCTCTACCGCCATTTCGCGAGCAAGGCCCAGATGTTCGAGGGCCTGATCGATTTCATCGAGCAGAGCGTCTTCACCCTGGTGAACCAGATCCTCGAGCGCGAGGGTGCCACCGGCGCCCAGCAGGCCGCTCGCATCCTCACGCTGCTGGTCCAGTTCGCCGAGCGCAACCCGGGCATGACGCGCGTCATGGTCGGGGATGCGCTGGTCTACGAGAACGAGCGACTGCAGCAACGCATGAACCAGTTCTTCGACAAGATCGAAGCCACGCTGCGCCAGGTGTTGCGCGGCGCGGCCACCGCCGATGGATCGGCCACGCCCACCGTCGATGCGCAGGTGCGCGCCGCGGCGCTCACCGCCTTCGTGGTCGGGCAACTGCAGCGCTTTGCGCGCTCGGGCTTCCGCCGCGCGCCTTCCGAACACCTCGAAGCCACGATCGCACTGATCGTCTGAGAGGGCCGGGCCTCCGGGCCCGCCCGCTGCGGCCGCGGGTCTATCGATGCGATAGCTGAATCTGATGCCATGTCAGCATGTTCATTGACAAAATCGATGGACCCCGACCACTTCATCAGAGGACAGCACCCATGACCGATACCCGCAAGCTCACCACCGAAAGTGGCGCCCCCATCGAAAACAACCAGCAGTCGCAGACGGCTGGCGTCAACGGTCCCGTGCTGATGCAGGACCACAACCTCATCGAGAAACTGGCCCGCTTCGACCGTGAGCGCATTCCGGAACGCGTGGTGCACGCCCGCGGTTCGGGCGCTTTCGGCACCTTCGAGCTCACGGCCGACGTGTCGAAATGGACCAAGGCGAAATTCCTCGGCCAGGTCGGCAAGAAGACCGAAGTGCTGGCGCGCTTCTCGACCGTCGCGCTCGAGCTGGGCTCGGCCGACACGGTGCGCGACCCGCGCGGCTTCGCGCTCAAGTTCTACACGGAGGACGGCAACTACGACCTCGTGGGCAACAACACGCCGATCTTCTTCATCCGCGACCCGCTCAAGTTCCCCGACTTCATCCACTCGCAAAAACGCGATCCCTACAGCCACGTGCAGGAGCCCAACAACGCCTGGGATTTCTTCTCGCATTCGCCCGAGGCCACGCACCAGTTCACCTGGCTCTTCGGCGACCGCGGCATTCCCAAGAGCTATCGCCACATGGACGGCTTCGGCTCGCACACCTACCAGTGGGTGAACGCCAAGGGCGAGGCCTTCTGGGTCAAGTACCACTTCAAGACCAACCAGGGCATCGAGACCTTCGTGGCCGAAGAGGCGCAGCGCGTGGGCGGCGAGAACCCGAACCACCACCACCTCGACCTGCTGCATTCCATCGAGCGCGGCGAGTTCCCGAGCTGGAAGGTGCAGGTGCAGATCATGCCGGTGGCGGAGGCGCAGACCTACCGCTTCAAACCCTTCGACCTCACCAAGGTCTGGTCGCACAAGGACTATCCGAAGATCGACATCGGCATCCTCACGCTCGACCGCAACCCCGACAACTACTTCGCCGAGATCGAGCAGGCTGCGTTCAACCCGGCCAACTTCGTGCCCGGCATCGGCCCGTCGCCCGACAAGATGCTGCAGGGGCGCCTGTTCAGCTACGGCGACACGCAGCGCTACCGCCTGGGCATCAACCACACGCAGCTGCCGGTGAACCGACCGCACGCCACCACCGCGCAGAACTACGGCCGCGACGGCGCGATGCGCGGCGACGGCAATGGCGGACGCGGTCCGAACTACGAGCCGAACAGCTTCAGCGATGCGCCCAAGCAGACCAACGAGCCGGTGTACGCACCGCTCGAGATCCACGGCTGGACCGGCAGCCACCAGTGGCAGAAGCACGAGGCCGACACCGATTTCGTGCAGGCCGGCGACCTCTATCGCCTGATGGACGAGGCTGCGAAGGAGCGGCTGATTCAAAGCATCGCGGGTGGCCTTGGTGCGGTCACGCGGCAGGACATCATCGACCGCTCGGTGAGCTACTTCCGCCAGGCCGACGCGGACTACGGCGCGCGGCTCGAGAAGGCGATCAAGGCGGTGCAGGCGAAGATCAAGGGCGACGACACCAGCGTGCAGGTGGGCAAGCCGGCGCACGACAGCAGCAAGAGCTGATCGCAGATGTCTTTCTCCCTCCCCCTCTGGGGGAGGGCTGGGGTGGGGGTGAGCGGCGTACCCATCGAGCACTCTGCGTGCCCCCATCCCAACCTTCCCCCAGAGGGGGAAGGAGCAAGAGGGTCAGGCGGTGACCGTGACGCCGACCTTCGCGCCGGCAGCCACGATCTCTCCCCACGTCGCATCGTCGATCCAGATGCCGTCCTGCCGCCGCGCCGCACGCGCCTTGCGCTCCGGCTCGCCCGCGATCTGCACTGCGTCGAAGCCCTGCCCCGGCGGGCTTTGCCTCAACCAGTCGATGAATTCGTGCGCCTCTTCATCGAAGGCCTTCTGCGTCCCGAGCTTCGCCGGATCGATCAGCACCGTCAGCATGCCGTTGAGCACCGAGCGCGCCGTGTCCGCCGGCCGGTGCCACGTGCCGCCGCCCGTGAGCGCGCCGCCCAGCAGCTCGCACGCTACCGCCATGCCATAGCCCTTGTGCTCGCCGAAGGTCATGAGCGCGCCGAAGAGCCCATTGCCCTGCGGCACGACCACCACGCCGGGGTCGTTGGTCGGTGCGCCTGTCTCGTCGATCAGGTAGCCGTCGGGCACCTGCTCGCCCTTGTTGTGGGCCACACGCATCTTTCCCTGTGCCACGCGGCTGGTCGCGTAGTCGAGCACGAAGGGCTCCGCGCCCGCGAGCGGCACGCCGATGCAGCACGGGTTGGTGCCGAAGCGCCCGTCGCCGCCGCCCCAGGGCGCGACCACGGGCCGCGACAGCACGTTGACGAAATGCATCGCCACCAGCCCCTGGGCCGTCGCCATTTCGGCGAAGTGCCCGATGCGACCCAGGTGGTGCGCATGCGAGAGCGTGAAGATGCAGCTGCCATGCTGCTTCGCCCGCGCGATGCCCAGTTCCATCGCCTGCACGCCGACGATCTGCCCGTAGCCGCGCTGGCCGTCCAGGCCCATCAGCGTGCCGATGTCGAGGTTGACCTTGATCGACGCATTGGGCTTCAACCCGCCCTCGGCCACCGCATCGACATACCGCGGCAGCATGCCCACGCCGTGCGAGTCATGCCCGCTCAGGTTGGCCAGCACGAGGTTGGCGGCCACCTGCTGCGCTTCGGCGGGGCTGCTGCCCGCGGCTTCGAGGATGCGGGCGACGTTGGTTTGCAGGCCGTCGGCCGGCAGTGTTCTGGGCATGGATCAGGCTCCCTTGGCGTTCAGTGTGATGGCATAGAGCGACGTCGTCGCGCAGATGAAAAGCCGGTTGCGCTTGGGCCCGCCGAAGCAGACGTTCGCCACGCGCTCGGGCAAGAGGATCTTGCCGAGCAGCGTGCCGTCGGGGTGATAGGCGTGCACGCCGTCGAGGGCGCTGGTCCAGATACGGCCTTCGGTGTCGAGGCGAAAGCCATCGAACATGCCGCTCGTGCATTCGGCGAACACCTCGCCGCCGCTCAGGCTGCGGCCGTCGGCGCCCACCTTGAAGCGGCGCATGTGGCGCGGCCCGTCCTTCAGGTGGCTCGCGCCGGTGTCGGCGATGTAGAGCAGCGATTCGTCGGGCGAGAAGGCCAGGCCGTTGGGCTTGACGAAGTCGTCGGCGATGCGCTCGACGGCGCCGCTCACGGGGTCGATGCGGTAGACGTAGCAGGCGCCGATCTCGCTCTCGGCGCGCAGGCCTTCGTAGTCCGAGAGGATGCCGTAGCTCGGATCGGTGAACCACACGCCGCCGTCCGAATGCACCACCACGTCGTTGGGGGAGTTCAGTCGCTTGCCCTACCAGTGCGAGGCCAGCACGGTGATCGATCCGTCGTGCTCGGTGCGCGTCACGCGCCGCGTGAGGTGCTCGCAGCTCACCAGCCGGCCCTCGCGATCGACCGTGTGGCCGTTCGTGTTGTTCGACGGTTCGCGGAACACGCCGACCGTGCCGTTCACCTCGTCGTAACGCAGCATGCGGTTGTTCGGAATGTCCGACCACAGGAGCGTGCGGTGCGCGCCGAACCACACCGGGCCCTCGCACCAGCGCGCGCCGGTCCACAGCCGCTCCACGCGCTCGGGGCCGGGGATGCAGGTGTTGAAGCGCGCATCCAGCCGTTCGAAGCCGGTGCCTTCCAGGAAGCCAAAGGGGAGTGTGCTCATGCCTTGCCCTGCGCTCACATCACCGCGCCGACTTGCCACGGCACGAACTCGTTCTGCCCGTAGCCGTGCTGCTCGCTCTTCGACTGCGCGCCCGACGCGGTGGCCAGCACCAACTCGAAGATGCGCTGCCCCATCTCCTGGATCGAGGCCGTGCCGTCGACGATCTCGCCGCAGTTGATGTCCATGTCTTCTTCCTGCCGCTGCCACAGCGCCGAGTTGGTCGCGAGCTTGAGCGAGGGCGAGGGCGCGCAGCCGTAGGCCGAGCCGCGCCCGGTGGTGAAGCAGATCAGGTTCGCGCCGCCGGCCACCTGGCCCGTGGCGCTCACCGGGTCGTAGCCCGGCGTGTCCATGTAGACGAAACCGTGCGCCGAGACCGGCTCCGCGTATTCGTACACCGCCTCCAGGTTGCTGGTGCCGCCCTTGGCGACCGCGCCCAGCGATTTCTCGAGGATGGTGGTGAGCCCGCCCGCCTTGTTGCCGGGCGAGGGGTTGTTGTTCATCTCGCCCTCGTTGATCTCGGTGTAGTGCTCCCACCACTTGATGCGGTCCACCAGCTTCTGTCCCACCTCGCGCTTCACCGCGCGGCGCGTGAGCAGGTGCTCGGCGCCGTACACCTCGGGCGTCTCGCTGAGGATAGCCGTGCCGCCGTGCGCCACCAGCAGGTCGACCGCGGCGCCGAGCGCAGGGTTGGCGCTGATGCCCGAGTAGCCGTCCGAACCTCCGCATTGCAGCCCGATGGTGATGTGCGCCGCGCTGCACGGCTCGCGTTTCACCGCATTGGCGCGCGGCAGCATCTCGTTGATGAGCGCCACTCCCTTCTCGACCGTCTTGCGCGTGCCGCCCGTGTCCTGGATGTTGAAGGTGCGGAAGTTCTCGCCCTCGGCGAGGTGGCCGGTCGCGAGCCACGCGTTGATCTGGTTGGCCTCGCAGCCGAGCCCGACCACCAGCACGCCCGCGAAGTTCGGATGCGTGGCGTAGCCCGTGAGCGTGCGCGACAGCACTTGCATGCCCATGCCCTCGGTGTCCATGCCGCAGCCTGTGCCGTGCGTCAGCGCGACGATGCCGTCCACGTTGGGGAATGCCGCGAGCGCGGAAGGGTTGGTCCGGCGCGAGAAGTGGTCTGCAATCGCGCGCGCGGCCGTGGCCGAACAGTTCACGCTGGTCAGCACACCGATGTAGTTGCGCGTGGCCACGCGGCCGTCGGCGCGCTTGATGCCCATGAACGTCGCCTCGCGTTTCGCGGGCGCGGGCTTCACGTCGGCACCGAAGGCGTAGTCGCGCGCAAAGTCGCCCTTGTCCGGACCCATGTCCAGGTTCTGCGTGTGCACATGCTCGCCGGGCGCGATCGGCTTGCTCGCGAACCCGATGATCTGGTTGTAGCGCCGCACCGGCTCGCCCTGCGCGATGGCGCGCATCGCGACCTTGTGGCCCGGCGGGATCAGGCCACGCACGGCCACGTTCTCGACGAGCGTGCCGCCCAGCAGTTGCGAGCGCGCGATGACGACGTCGTCGGCGGGATGGAGTCGGATGTAGGGGGTCATGGTCAATAGAACATCTTGGGCACCCACAGCACGAGCTTGGGCATGTAGGTGATCACGCCCAGGCTCAGCAGCAGCGGCACCAGCCACGGAAGAATCGCCATCGTCGTGCGCTCGAAGCTCAGGCCCGCCACGCGCGCCAGCACGAACAGCACCATGCCCATCGGCGGATGCAGCAGGCCGATCATGAGGTTGAGCACCATCACCAGGCCGAAGTGGATCGGGTCCACGCCCAGCTGCGTGGCAATCGGCAGCAGGATCGGCACGAGGATCGTGATGGCCGCGGTCGGCTCCAGGAAGCAGCCCACGAAGAGCATCAGCAGGTTGGCCAGCAGCAGGAACACCCACGCTTCCTTGGTGAAGCCCAGCACCCAGGCGGCGATGTCGGTGGTCACGCCCGTGGCCGTCAGCATCCAGCCGAAGATCGATGCCGCCGCCACGATGAAGAGCACCGTGCTCGTGGTCTCGATGGTGTCCAGGCAGACCTTGATGAACATCTTCCACGACAGCGTGCGATACCACGCGAAGCCCAGGATCATGGCCCACACGCAGGCCGCGATGGCGCCCTCGGTGGGCGTGAAGAGCCCGGTCGTCATGCCGCCGATCAGCAGCACCGGCGTCATGATGGGCAGCAGCGCCTCGAAGCTGAAGATCTTGTCGAGCACGAAGAGCGAGGCCAGCCCCGCGAACACCGTGAGCTGCGGCGGCGTGCCGAGCTTGACCACCAGCAGCCACATCAGCAGCGGCCAGCCGATCACCACGGCCAGCTCCATCAGCGCCTTGAAGAGCCGCGTGCGCGAGAACTTCACGTCCGCGCCCCACTTGTTCTTGTGCGCGTAGTAGGCCACCGTGAGCATCATCAGGATGGCCATCAGCGCGCCGGGCAGGATGCCCGCCAGGAACAGCGCACCCACTGACACGTTGGCCATCATCCCGTAGATCACGAAGGGCAGGCTCGGCGGAATGATCGGGCCCAGCGTGGCCGATGCGGCCGTGACGCCCACGGCGAACTCGGTCGAGTAGCCGTGCTCCTTCATCGCCTTGATCTCGATGGTTCCTAGGCCCGCAGCGTCCGCGATAGCCGTGCCGCTCATGCCCGCGAAGATCACCGAACCGAGCACGTTCACGTGGCCCAGCCCGCCCTTGAGCCAGCCCACCAGGGCGAGCGCGAAGTTGTAGATGCGGGTGGTGATGCCGGCGTTGTTCATCAGGTTGCCGGCCAGGATGAAGAAGGGCACCGCGAGCAGCGGAAAGCTGTCGATGCCGCTCACCATCCGGTGGATCACCACGAAGGGCGGCAGCGTGCTGTCGCTCACCAGGATGTAGACCAGCGAGGCGCCGGCCATGGCGATGGCCACGGGCAGGCCGCCGGACATGAAGAACAGGAAGATGATTTTCAGCATGGGTCTTTTTCTTGTCGTTGCAAGCCGCGGTCAGCGGTCGGAGAGCGTCGACTCGGGGCGTTCCAGCACGCTGTAGCCGCGCTGCCAGTGGATGCGCAGCACCTGCAGCGAGCGCCACGCCATGGCGGCGAAGCCGAACACGCACAGCGCGTACACCACGTTCATCGGCAGGTCGACGATGGTCATGCGCGTCTGGTTGCCGATCTTCATCATCATCTGGATCGTCATCACCACGGCCGCCACGAAGAAGGCGGTGCGCAGCACGTCGACCACCATCGAGAGCGCGCGGCCCATGGCGCGCGGCATGTGGCGGTAGAAGAAGTCGACCTGGATCTGGTTGTTCTTCGCCACCCCCACCGCCGCGCCGATGAAGACCACGCCGATGAGCATGTAGCGCGCCACCTCCTCGGTCCAGGCGGCCGAGTCGTTCATCACGTAGCGCGTGACGAACTGGTAGAAGACCGTGAGGCCCAGCAGCCAGAAGAGGGCCAGCGAGATCCAGCCCTCGGCGATGGTGCCTGACAGATCGACCACCTCGTCCTCCGCGTGGAAGTGGCCTTCGTCATCGATGATTTTTTGAGGTTCGCTCATGGCTGGATCACGCGTTCACTTGATGGCCAGGATGCGGTCGTAGTCTTGCTGGCGGTAGCCCTGGTCGGTGGGCTTGGTCGCCTTGAGCACCGCTTCGCGGAACGCGTTCTTGTCGACGGTGATCACGTTGTTGCCCTTCTTCTTGAACTCCTCCACCAGGCGCGCCTCGGACGCGATGATTTCGCGGCCTGTCTTCTCCGCGGCTTCCTGCATCACGTCGGTGAATATCTTCTTTTCATCCGCCGAGAGCTTGGCCCACAGCTGCCCCGAGCAGATCGTGAGCAGCGAATCGACGATGTGGCCGGTCAGCGAGATGTTCTTCTGCACCTCGAAGAACTTCTTGGCCTCGATGGTGGGCAGCGGGTTCTCCTGCGCATCGACCGTGTTGTTCTGCAGCGCCAGGTACACCTCGGCGAACGCGATGGGCGTCGGGTTGGCGCCCAGCGCCTTCGGGAAGGCGAGGTAGGCCGGCGCATCGGGCACGCGGATCTTCAGGCCCTTCATGTCCTCGGGCTTGCTCACGGGCCGCGCCGCGCTCGATGTCACATGGCGTGCGCCGTAGTAGCTGAGCGCGGTGATGTGGTTGCCGCTCTTGTCGTCGTAGCCCTTGGCGAGCTCGTTGAACACGTCGCTCTTGGCGTACTTCAACTGGTGCTCTGCATCGCGGAAGATGAAGGGAAAGTACGAGATCGCCAGCGGCGTGTAGGTGCGCCCCGCGAAGCTCGCGCCCGACAGGATGATGTCGACCGTGCCCAGCGTCAGGCCCTGGTTGATGTCCGCTTCCTTGCCGAGCGTGGAAGCAGGGAACACCTGGATGTCGTACTTGCCGTTGGTGCGCTTCTTGATCTCCTCGGCCGCCCACACCGAGTACTTGTGGAAGGGCTCCGAGGTCTCGTAGACGTGGGCCCACTTGAGCTTGGTCTGCGCCGAGGCGATGCCCGGGATGCCCACGACGCCGGCCGCGAGGGCGCAGGCGGCCAGGGCCTTGAGGGCGGTGCGTTTGCTGTTCTTGCTGCTGATCATGTGGCTTGTCTCCGTTGTAGTAATGGCAGGGATGCTGGCGAGAAATCAGGAAGGCTTCGCGCGTCGCCAGCTCGCGCTGAATCGCTGGTGTGACTTGTCCATGTGCGCATGCATCGCGGCACGCGCGCCCTCGGCGTCGCGGGCGGCCACCGCATCGCGGATGGCCTCATGCTCGAGGATGGCCGAGCGCCAGGAAGGAACGTTCTCGAAGTAGCCGCCCAGGCGCGTGAAGATCGGGCCCTTGCGCGAGTCCCAGAAGTTCTGCACCGTCTCCACAAGCACCGCGTTGCCGCTGGCGTTGACGATGGCGAGGTGGAAGGCGCGATCGCCTTCGAGCGGCATCACCTTGCGGTCGGCCATCTCGCGCATGACCTCGATGGCGCGCGTCATCGCATCGACGTCCTTGCGCTTGCCGGCGGTGGCGGCAATGGCGGCTGTCTCGCCCTCGATCACGCGGCGCGCGCGGATCAGCTCCAACGGGCCCCACTCCGTGGGCGCGACGGGCGCCGCAGCCCGGTGCGAACGGTCGAGCACGTACACGCCGGAGCCCGTGCGCACCTCGACCCAGCCCTCGACCTCGAGCGCGATCAGCGCCTCGCGCACCGAAGGGCGGCTCACGCCCAGCTGCTTGGCCAGGTCCCGCTCGGCGGGCAGGCGGGCGCCCACGGCAAACTCGCCCTTGGCGATCAGCGCACGCAGCTGGTCGGCGATCTGGCGATAGAGACGTTGGGGTTCGACGGTCTGGAGGGGCACGGACGAGAGACAGAGCGGGTTTAAGGGTTGTCCTGAATTGGACAAGTGGTAAGGCCAATTCAGAATACGATGCGTTGCCCGTGTCACCCATCGGGCCAAACCCGAATCGGAGACATCCATGAGACTGAAGGGAAAGACCGCGCTCGTCACCGCAGCCGGCCAGGGCATCGGCCACGCGAGCGTGCTGGCGCTCGCCGCGGAGGGCGCCCAGGTCTGGGCCACCGACGTCAACGAGAAGCTGCTGGAGCGCTATGCGGGCGTCGCGAACGTCACGGCCGTGAAGCTCGACGTGCTCGACAAGGCCGCCATCGGCGCGCTGTTCGCCAAGCTCCCTACGCTCGACGTGCTCTTCAACTGCGCGGGCGTGGTGCACAACGGCACCATCGAGCAGGCGAGCGACGACGACCTGGCCTTCGCCTTCTCGCTCAACGTGCGCGCGCAGATGTGGACCATCCAGGCCGTGCTGCCCGGCATGCTGAAGGCCGGGCGCGGCAGCATCATCAACATGGCGAGCGTGTGCTCCAGCATGAAGGGCCTGCCCAACCGTTTTGTCTACGGCACCACCAAGGCGGCAGTGCTCGGCCTCACCAAGAGCGTGGCGGCCGACTACGTGACCAAGGGCATCCGCTGCAATGCGGTGTGCCCGGGCACGGTCGATACGCCGTCACTGGGCGACCGCATCAACGCCAACGCCGATCCTGAGGAAGCCCGCAAGGCCTTCATCGCGCGCCAGCCGATGGGCCGGCTCGCACAGGCGGAAGAAATCGCGCCCGTGGTCGTGTTCCTGGCGAGCGACGAATCGATCTTCGCCACCGGCCAGTTCTTCACCGTCGACGGCGGCATCACGATATGAACCAGCTCGACTTCACCGGCCGGCATGCGGTCATCACCGGCGGAGCCACGGGCCTGGGGTTCGGCATCGCGCAGCGGCTGGTGGCTTCGGGCGGCAGCGTCACGCTGTGGGACCGCGACGAGGCGGCTGCGAACCAGGCCGCGCAATCGCTCGGCGACAAGGCCTTCGCACTGAAGGTCGATGTGTCGCAGCAGCCTTCGGTCGCCAAGGCCGTGGCGGCCACGCTGGCGCATTCGCCGCGCATCGATGCGCTGGTCAACAGCGCCGGCATCACCGGCCCCAACGTCAAGCTGTGGGACTACCCGGTGGATGACTGGCGCCAGGTGATGGAGGTCAACATCAATGGCGTGTTCCTGTGCTGCCGTGAAGTGGTCGGGCAGATGCGCAAGCAAGGCTACGGGCGCATCGTCAACATCGCCTCGGTCGCCGGCAAGGAAGGCAATCCCAATGCCAGCGCCTACAGCGCGAGCAAGGCAGCGGTGATCGGCATCACCAAGTCGCTCGGCAAGGAACTGGCCGACACCGGCATTCGCGTGAACTGCGTGACGCCCGCGGCGGTGAAGACCGCGATCTTCGACCAGATGACGCCCGAGCACATCGCCTTCATGTTGTCGAAAATACCCATGGGCCGATTCGGCACGGTGGAAGAGGTGGCCGCGATGGTCGGCTGGCTCTGCACCGAAGATTGTTCGTTCTCCACCGGCGCGGTCTTCGACCTCTCCGGTGGCCGCTCCACTTATTGATCATTCAATGCACTGAAAGGAAAGCATGAAACTCGTCCGCTATGGCAACCCCGGCAAGGAGAAGCCCGGCCTCATCGACGCAGACGGCAAGCTGCGCGACCTGAGCGCCATCGTCAAGGACATCGGTCCCGACCAGCTCGGCGATGCCGCCATCGCCAAGCTGCGCAAGATCAAGCTCGACAAGCTGCCGCTGGTCAAGGGCAAGCCGCGTCTGGGCAGCCCCGTGGCCAACGTCGGCAAGTTCATCGCCATCGGCCTGAACTACGCGGACCACGCGGCCGAATCGGGCCTGCCGGTGCCCAAGGAACCCGTGGTCTTCATGAAGGCCACGAGCTGCATCCAGGGCCCGAACGACCCGGTGATGCTGCCCAAGGGTTCGGTCAAGACCGACTGGGAAGTCGAACTCGGCGTGGTCATCGGCACGCAGGCGCGCTACGTTTCGCAGAAGAGCGCGCTCGACTACGTGGCCGGCTACTGCACCATCAACGACGTGAGCGAACGCGAATACCAGATCGAGCGCGGCGGCACCTGGGACAAGGGCAAGGGTTGCGACACCTTCGGCCCGCTCGGCCCCTGGCTCGTGACGCGCGATGAAATCGAGAACCCGCAAAAGCTCTCGATGTGGCTCGACCTGAACGGCCAGCGCGTGCAGACCGGCAGCACCAAGACCATGATCTTCACGGTCGCCAAGATCGTGAGCTACGTGAGTCAGTTCATGACGCTGATGCCCGGCGATGTGATCACCACCGGCACGCCCCCCGGTGTCGGCATGGGCATGAAGCCGCCGCTGTACCTGAAGAAGGGCGATGTCATGACGCTGGGCATCGAAGGCCTCGGCGAGCAACGCCAGGAAGTGATTCCCTTCAAGCTCTGATCCTCTGCGATCATCCGGCGGATGAAAGCGCCGCCGGACCATCGATCGCAGGTGTTCGGCACGCCCTGGGAGGGCGTGCACGGCACCGCGATCGAGAGTGCCCGCCACTACGGCCGGCACTGGCATTCCACCTACGGCTTGGGCTTGCTGGAGCACGGCGCGCAGCGCTCGGCCAGCGGGCGCGGCAAGGTCGATGCGTATGCCGGCGACCTGATCGCCACCAACCCCGGTGAAGTGCACGACGGCATGCCGCTCGGCGGGCCGTCGCGTCGTTGGCGCATGGTGTATTTCGATGCCGGGGTGATGGCCGCGATGAATGGCGATGCCGGCACCGATGTGGCGTTGACGCGTCCTGTCATCCAGGATGCAAGGCTAGGCGACACGCTGCGCCGCCTGTTCACCCGTCTCGACGATTGGCGTGTTGCCGCATCCGATGCGCGCCGTGTCGAATCGCTCGCCTGCGAAGAATCGCTGGCCGAAGTCTGCGGCCTGCTGCGCGACAACCATTCCACCGCCGCACCTTCGCGCGAAGCTGCTGCCGACGTGAAGCAGGTGCGCGACCGCCTCGCCGACGAACTGCTCGCCCCGCCCACGCTCGCCGAGCTCGCGGCGATGACGGGCCTGAGCACCTACCAGGTGCTGCGCCGCTTCGAGAAGACCTACGGCGTGCCGCCGCACGCATGGCTCGTGCTGCAGCGCAGCGAACGCGCGCGCCACCTGATCCGCCACGGCGCCGACCTCGCAGAGGCCGCGGCCGCGAGCGGCTTCTCCGACCAGAGCCACATGACGCGCATCTTCACGCGCCAGTTCGGCTTCACCCCCGGCGCCTGGCAGCGCGGTCTTCGGTTTTAAATGTCCCATTGACAGAACATTGAAACTGCAAAAACATCAAAGGCATGTCGCAAATGCCTTTGCCGAAGTACCACCAGATCTACCTGGTCCTGCGTGAGCAGTTGCACGAGGGGCGTTTCGCGGAAGGCCTGCCCGGCGAACTCGCGCTCATGGCGCAGTTCGGCGTGGCGCGCGTCACGGTGCGCCGCGCGCTCGAACAGCTCTCGTCCGAAGGGCTGATCGCACGCAACCCCGGCCGCCGCACGCGCGCATTGCCGCCACCGGCCGCCGGTGAACAGCCGGGCACGAAGAACCTGGAGCGCGCCAACCTGCGCGGCCTGCTCGAGAACCTCGTCACCATGGGCCTGCACACCTCGGTGAAGGTGATCGAGGTCGCGACCATCACCGCCTCCACCCAGGTGGCCGAGGCGCTGCAGCTGCAGCTGGGCGACGCGGTGCAGAAGGCAGTGCGCGTGCGCTCCACCAAGGAAGGCCCGCTCTCGCACATCACCACCTACGTGCCCGACACCATCGCGCGCCGCTTCGGCCGCCGCGAGCTCTCGAAGAAACCGATCCTCGTGCTGCTCGAAGAGTCGGGTGTCAAGGTGGGGCGCGCGCACCAGACCATCTCCGCACGCCTGGCCGACAACGTGCTTGCGCAGCACCTCGACGTCTCGGTCGGCTCGGCCCTGCTCGCGGTGCGCCGCCTCATCTACGACGAAGACGAGCGGCCCGTGCAGTGGCTGCACGGCCTCTATCGCCCCGACCGCTACACCTACGAAATGCAGCTCTCCCGCGTGGGCAGCATCGACGCGAAGGTGTGGGTCAGCAAAGACGTGTCAGCCCAGTTCAACTGAAGAGAAGAAAAGGAAAGCCCCACCATGCAGAACCGCCGCAGTTTCGTGTCGCAGTCCGCCGCCCTGGCGACCGCCGTTGCCTTCCCGCTCGTGGCAGGCGCGCAGCCCAAGACCGTCAAGGTCGGCGTGCTGCATCCGGTCACCGGTGCGCTGGCCTATTCGGGCCAGCAGTGCCGCCTCGGTGCGCTGATGGCCATCGAGGACATCAACGCAGCCGGCGGCATCAAGTCGCTCGGCGGCGCGAAGCTGGAGGCCCTGCTCGGCGATGCGCAATCGCAGCCGCAGGCGGGCGCCGCGGAGGTGGAGAAGATGAACGAGGCCGGCGTCTCCGCCATCGTGGGCGCCTACGCCTCGGCGATCTGTCTCGCGACCACGCAGGCTGCGGCCAAGTACAACCTGCCGCACGTGGTCGATGTGGGCGTGGCCGACCAGATCGTGGAGCGCGGCCTGAAGAACACCTTCCGCTTCGGCCCCGGCTACAAGAAGTCGACCGAGGTGGCCATGGCCAACCTGCTGGTGCTCAACAAGGCCGCGGGCAACCCGGCCAAGACGGTGATGATCATCCACGAGGAGTCGCTCTTCGGCGCCGGCACCGCGCAGCTGCTCTCGCGCGAGTTGCCGGGCTACGGCTTCGAGGTGAAGGAGGTGGTCAAGCACGCCAACCCCACGCGCGACTTCAACAACATCGTGCTGCGCATGAAGTCGATCAACCCCGACATCGTGATCCCGGCCAACTACTACAACGAATACGCACTGCTGGTGCGCACCATGCAGCAGCAGAAGGTGGTGCCCAAGGCGATCTTCTCGGTGCTGGGCGGCGCGGCGTCGAGCTACAAGTTCGTGAAGGAGTTTCCGGACGCGGCCAACGGCATCATCGACTGCAACCACTGGTTCAACCCGAAGGACAAGCGCGCGCAGGACCTGCGCAAGCGCGTGGAGGCCAAGGGCCAGTTCTTCAGCTACGAGGTCTTCATGACCTACGCCTCGATGTGGCTGCTGGCCGATGCGCTGGAGCGCGCCAAGTCCACCGAGCGCGCGGCCATCGTCGACGCGCTGGAGAAGAGCACCTTCTCGAACCACTTCATGCCCTACGGCCCGACGAAGTTCGTCAACGGCCAGAACGAGGGCGCACAGCCGCTCATGACGCAGGTGGTGAAGAACGACATCAAGGTCATCATCCCACGCGACTACCGCGAAGTGGACCCGGTGTTCCCGCTGCGCGCGGCCTGAAGCGGAAGGCGGGATGTTCGATTTCGGCATTCTTTTCCCGTCGGTCCTGAACGGGCTGACGACGGGCGCGGTGTACGCACTGATCGCGCTGGGGCTCACGCTGATCTACGGCGTCCTGCACATCATCAACTTCGCGCACGGCGCCAGCCTGATGCTGGCGCTGTATGCGGTGTATTTCCTGAAAGAGAAGCTGGGGATCGATCCGTACCTCGCGCTGCCCATCGTCGTGCTGGGCATGTTCGCGCTCGGCTATGCGCTGCAACGTGTGGTCATCAACCGCGCGGGCCATGGCAAGGACGAGAACATCCTGCTCGCCACGCTGGGCATCGCGATCGTCATGGAGAACCTCGCGCTGCTGTTCTTCAAGTCCGACACGCGCAACATCGACACCGCCTATTCGCTCAGCACCGTCGCCATCGGCCCCGCGATGATCGCGGTGCCCAAGCTGGTCGCCTTCGCGGGTGCGCTGGTCGTCTCGGGCATCCTGTTCTGGATCATGGGCCGCACGGACCTCGGCCGCGCCATCCGCGCGGTTGCGAAAGAGAAAGAGGGCGCCAAGCTCATGGGCATCGACGTGGACCATGTCTACGCGATGAGCTTCGGCATCGGCCTTGCGTGCCTGGGTGCCGCCGCGTGCTTCCTGCTGCCGGCGTACTACGTCAACCCGCAGGTGGGCGGCGGCTTCGTGCTGGTGGCCTTCACCATCGTCGTGCTCGGCGGCATGGGCAGCTTCGTGGGCGCGCTGATCGGCGGCTTCCTCGTCGGCATCGTCGAATCGCTCGGTGGTCTCTACCTTGGTGAATCGCTCGGGCAGATCGGCATCTTCGCGATCTTCATCGGCGTGGTGCTCTTCAGGCCGCAGGGCATGTTCGGGGCCAAGGCATGAACGCGGGCATGAAGCAACTTGCAGGCATCGCGCTCTTCGCGGTGTTGGTGGCGTGCGTGCCCTTCGTCACCAAGTCGGGCGTCACGCTCAATTTCGTGATGATGGCGCTCTACGCCACGCTCATCGCGCAGGCCTGGAACATCCTGGGCGGCTTCGGCGGGCAGTTCTCGTTCGGGCATGCGCTGTTCTTCGGCACCGGTGCGTACATCCAGGCGATCGCGCAGCTGCAGGGCGGCATCAACGCCTGGGTCGCGCTGCCGCTGGCCATCGTCGGCGCCGCGCTCGTCGGGCTCTTCATGGGTGCGCTCACCTTCCGCTACGGCCTCAAGGGCTCGTACTTCGCGCTCGTCACGCTGGCCTTCGCCGAGGTGTTCCGCATCCTCGCGCTGTCGGTCGATTTCACGGGCGGCGGCGTCGGGCTCATGGTGCCGCTGCGCGAATCGGTGGCCAACCTGCAGTTCTCTTCGCGTGCGGGCTACCTGTGGGTGGTGCTCGCGATGGTCGTCGCGGCGCTGCTCGTCACCTGGTGGCTGCGCAACGGGCGCTTCGGCGCCTACCTGCAGGCGGTGCGCGACAACGAGGACGCGGCGCGCGCCGTCGGCGTCAATCCGTTCCGTGTGAAGCTAGGGGCCATCGGCCTGTCGGCGGCGTTCATGGGCGCGGCGGGCGCCTTCTATGTGCAGGTGTTCCAGTACATCGACGCGGGCATCGCGTACGGCCCGGCCGTGTCGATCGAGGCGCTGGTCGCGGCCATCGTCGGCGGCATGGGAACGATGTGGGGTCCGGTGCTCGGCGCGGTCGTGCTGCATGTGCTGTCGGATCTCACGCGCAACCTCTTCGGCGAACTGCCGGGCATCAACATGGTGATCTACGGCACGGTGCTGGTGCTCATCGTCATCTTCGTGCCGCGCGGCATCGCGGGCATCGGGCTGTCGGTGCGGCAGCTGTGGAAGTCGAAGGGAGGCCGCCATGACTGACGCCCTGCTGGCCATCGACGGCCTCTCGCGCTCCTTCGGCGGTCTGAAGGCCGTGCAGAACGTGAGCCTCTCGGTGCGCGAGGGCAGCCTGAGCGCGCTGATCGGCCCGAACGGCGCGGGCAAGACCACGCTGTTCGCGCTGATGTCGGGTTTTCTGAAGCCCGACACCGGCACCGTGCGCTTCGCGGGCGAGGACATCACCGGCCGCGAGCCGCATCGCAACGCCGCGCTCGGCATGACCCGCACCTTCCAGATCGTGAAGCCCTTCGCGGCGCAGACCGTGCGCGAGAACATCGCCGTCGGCGCGCACTTGCATGTGCGCGGCCGTGCCGAGGCGCTGCAGAACGCCGAAGCCGTCGCGCTGCGCGTGGGCCTCGCGCCGCAGCTCGACAAGCCTGCGTCCGACCTCACCGTGGCCGGCCGCAAGCGCCTCGAACTGGCCCGCGCGCTCGCCACGAAGCCGCGCCTGCTGCTGCTCGACGAAGTGCTCGCCGGCCTCAACCCGCAGGAGATCGCCGAGATGATGCCGGTGGTGCGCGGCATCGCCGACAGCGGCGTCACCGTGCTGATGATCGAGCATGTCATGCAGGCCGTGATGCACCTCGCCGAACATGTGTGGGTGCTCGCGCAGGGCCAGCTGATCGCCGAGGGCAGCCCGGCGCAGGTGACCTCCGACGACAAGGTCGTCGAAGCCTATCTGGGCCACGGCACCGCGGCGCGGCTGCGCAAGGCCGCATCGGGGGCCGAAGCATGAGCGCGTTGCTGGAAATCCAAGGCCTGCGCGGCGGCTACGGCCGCGTCGAGGTGCTGCGCGGCGTCGACCTGCAGGTGAACGCGGGCGAGATGGTCGCGCTGCTCGGCAGCAACGGTGCGGGCAAGTCCACGCTCAACAAGATGGTCTGCGGCCTTTGCCCCGCCTGGGGCGGCACGGTGCGCTTCGACGGCAAGGACCTGAGCGGCGCGCATTACCGCGACGTGGTCAAGGCGGGCCTCATCCAGGTGCCTGAAGGCCGCAAGGTGTTTCCCAACCTGAGCGTGCTGGAGAACCTGGAGCTCGGCTCCTTCACCCGTGCCCGCGAGCGGCGCGCGGCCAACGTCGAGAAGATGTTCCACATCTTCCCGCGGCTGCGCGAGCGCATGGCGCAGCACGCCGGCACGATGAGCGGCGGCGAGCAGCAGATGCTCGCCATCGCGCGTGGCCTCATGGCCGAGCCGGTGCTGCTGATCCTGGACGAGCCCTCGCTCGGCCTCTCGCCCTTGCTGGTCGAAGAGATGTTCTCGCTGATCCGCGAGCTGCGCGACGGCGGCCTCGCGGTGATGCTGGTCGAGCAGAACGTGGGCCAGTCGCTGGAGATCGCCGACCGCGCCTACGTGCTGGAGAACGGCAGCGTGCGCTTCTCGGGCCTGCCGGGCGAACTGCTCGGCAGCGACGAACTGCGGCGCGCCTACCTGGGGCTCTGACCCCCGCGAACACCCCACGATTTCCCCGGAGAACAACACATGAAAAGACGCGACATCCTCCTCTCGTCGCTGGCCGCGGCATGGGCCGGCGGCGCCTTCGCACAGATCGGCAATGCGCCGGTGCGCATCCTCGTCGGCGCGCCCGCGGGCGGCTCGACCGACACGCTCGCGCGCTCGCTCGCCGTGAGCATGGGCCCGGCGCTCGGCCGCACGGTCATCGTCGAGAACCGGCCCGGCGCCGGCGGCAACATCGCCGCCGATGCGGTCGCCAAGGCCGCGCCCGATGGCAACACGCTCCTGATGAGCTTCACCAGCCACGCGATCAACGCCACGCTCTACCCGACGCTGCCCTTCGACCCGGTGAAGGACTTCACCGCGCTCACCTGCGTGGCGACGTCGCCGTCGATCCTGGTCGCGCACCCGTCGCTGCCCGCGAAGGACGTGCGCGAGCTCATCGCGCTCGCCAAGGCCAAGCCGGGGCAACTGAACTTCGCGATCGGCGCGGTGGGCTCCTCGTTGCACATGGCCGGCGAGGCCTTCAAGATGCAGTCGGGCGTGGACATCGTGAACATCCCCTACAAGGGCACCTCGCCCGCCGTGCAGGACGTGCTCGCGGGCCAGGTACAGCTGATGTTCGCGGCCGTGGGCAACGTCAAGGCGCACATCCAGGCCGGCAAGCTCAAGGCGTTGGGCGTGACCACGGCCAAGCGGCTGCCGGCCTTTCCGAACGTGCCGGCGATTGCCGAGGCGTTGCCCGGCTACGAATCCAGCGCATGGTTCGGCCTCTTCGGCCCTGCGCACATGCCCGCGGACCGTGTGAAGCAGATCGGCGATGCCGCGCGCCATGCACTGCAGCAGGCCGACATGCGCCAGCGCCTGGACACCGAGGGCGCGATCCCGGTCGGCAACTCGACCGAGCAGTTCTCCGCGTTCGTGCAGAGCGAGATCACGCGCTGGGCCAAGGTCGTCAAGTTCTCGGGAGCCAAGCCGGAATGACACCGATGGCTCCAACCCGCGCGCCGGCCCAGACGCTGGCGCAGAAGCTCATCGCACGCGCGAGCGGACGCGAGCGGGTGTCGGTGGGCGAGATCGTGACCTGCGGCGTCGACATGGCGATGTTCCACGACTCCTCGGGCCCGCGGCGCCTGAAGCCCATGCTCGAGGAACTCGGCGCGCAGATCTGGGACCGCTCGCGCGTGGTGCTGGTCATGGACCACTACGTGCCCGAGCGCGATGACGACTCGCGCCGCATCGTGCGCATCGCGCGCGACTGGGCGCGTGATCAGCAACTGCCGCATGTGTACGACAGCCAGGGCATCTGCCACGTCGTGGTGCCGCAGCACGGCCATATTCGCCCCGGCATGCTGTGCGTGGGTGGCGATTCGCACTCGCCCACGGGCGGCGCGTTCGGCGCCTACATGTTCGGCATCGGCAGCACCGAGATGCTGGGCGTGATGGTCACCGGCGAGATTTGGCTGCGCGTGCCCGAGACCATCCGCATGTGGTGGGACGGCGCACTGCCCGCAGGCGTGACCGCCAAGGACATGATGCTGCACATGATCGGCCGCTTCGGCATGAACGGCGGGCGCTACCAGGCGGTCGAGTTCGCGGGGCCCGCGGTCACCGCGCTGTCGATGCAGGAGCGCATGACGCTCTCGAACATGAGCGCCGAGCTGGGTGCGCAGGCCGGGCTGATCGCACCCGATGCGACCACGGCCGAGTTCCTGGCCGGCGCGGGCGCACCACCCGTGGACATGGCGCCGTGGTTTACCGACGAAGACGCCGCGCTCATCGACCATCGCTTCGATGCCTCCACGCTCGAACCGTATGTCGCCGCGCCGCACAGCCCGGCCAACGCGCACGGCGTGAGCCGGTACGTGGGCACGCACGTCGACGTGGCCTACATCGGTGCCTGCACGGGCGCCAAGCTCGACGACCTGCGCGCCGCCGCGCAGGTGCTGCGCGGCCACAAGGTGGCGAGCGGCATTCGCCTCATCGTGGCGCCCGCGAGCATTCGCGACCAGGAACAGGCACGCGAAGAGGGCGTGCTGCAGGTGCTGATGGACGCGGGGGCCGAGCTCTTTCCCACCGCGTGCGGCGCCTGCTCCGGCTATGGCGACCCGATGGGCGACGACGTCACTGTCATCTCGACCACCGCGCGCAACTTCAAGGGGCGCATGGGCTCGCCGACCGCGCAGGTCTATCTGGGCTCGCCCTACACGGTGGCGGCGGCTGCATTGCGCGGCTGCGTGACCGATCCGCGCGAGGTGCTCGCATGAACACCCAGACCCTGCATCGTGTCTGGCGCCTGGGCGCCGATGTCGACACCGACGCGCTGGCACCTGGCCACGCGATGAAGCACGGCATCGACATCATCGCGAAGCACTGTCTCGAAGCCGTGCGTCCCGAGTTCGCAGGCGAAGTGCAGCCGGGCGACGTGATCGTGGCCGGACCCAACTTCGGCATCGGCTCCTCGCGCGAGCAGGCCGCGGCCGTGCTCGTGCAGCTCGGTGTGGCGGCGGTGATCGCGCCGTCGTACAGCGGCTTGTACTTCCGCAATGCCTTCAACGTCGGCCTGCTGTTGTTGACCTGTGCCGAAGCTGAGTCGCTGGGCGATGGAGAACGCATCGCGTTGGACACCCGCACCCCCGCCCTGCGCAATGCCGAAGGACGCACGCTTGCCTGCGAACCCGTGCCGGGTTTCCTCATGGACATGGTCGATGCCGGCGGGCTGCTGCGCCTCCTGCGCCAGCGCATGGCCGCGAAGAAAGAAGCCGATGCCCGCTGAAACCGACCCACAACGCGCGGTGCTGCAGGCCGTGGTGGCGCTGCACGCGGCGCAGCCTGCGACGGCCGGCGCCGCGTTGCAGGCACGGCGCCTGCTGGTCGACACGGTCGGCTGCGCGCTCGCGGGCCGGCATGCGGACGAGGTGCGGCGGCTCGAAGCGGCGCTCGGCGCCTGCGAGCCCGGCGATTTCGCTTTCCCCAGCGGCGCAGCGATGGGTGTGCAGGCCGCCGCGCAGGTGCTGGCCATGGCCGCGACCTGGGACGAGGCCTGCGAAGGCCACGCGCTCGCGCACGGCCGCCCCGGCGTGCCGCTGGTGGCGGCGCTGCTGCCGCTGGCGCTGCGGCGCGATGCGAGCCTCGGCGAGTTCGTCGATGCCTTCGTGCTCGGCTACGAGGTCGGCGCGCGCTGCGGCGCCTGGCTGCGCATCCGGCCCGGCATGCATGTCGATGCGAACTGGCCCGCGCTCGGCGTGGCGGCGGGTGTCGCGCACCTGCTCGGTCTGGCGCCGGCGGGCATCGTGCAGGCCATCGACATCGCGGCCTGCCAATTGGCGACCAGCCTGTACCTCCCGGTGCGCGAGGGCCGCACCGCGCGCAACACCTACCTCGGCCACAGCGCATCGCTGGGCCTGCAGGCGGCCTTCGCCAGCGCGGCCGGCATCGACGCGCCTGAAGGCGCGCTGGCCCAATACGCGCAAACCCATTCGGCCGCGACCGCGCAGCCGTTGCCCGATGCGGCATCGCCGCTGTTGCAGGACGCCTACATCAAGCCCTTCGCGGCCGTGCGCCATGTGCACTACGGCGCCACCGCCGCACGCGAGATCCGCGAGCAGCTGGCCGGCGACACCGCCGGCATCGAAGCCATCGTGCTCACCGTGTACGAGGAAGCCATCGTCTACTGCGGCAACCGCGCGCCGCGCACGCCGATCCAGGCGCAGTTCAGCCTGTCGTTCGGCGTTGCGGCGATGCTGCGCTTCGGCGATGTCGATCCCTCGGTCTATGCCGCACCGCGCTTCGACGACGCCGAGCTGCGGCGGCTCGAAGCGCTGGTCGTGCTCGAAACCGATGCGGACCTGACGGCGCGCAAGCAGCGCGGCGCCACGCTGACCGTGACGCGTGCCGGCGGCACGCTGCAGCACACCGTGGGCACCGTCGCGGGCGATGCGGCCCAACCGCTCGATCGCGCGGCGCTCGCCGCCAAGTTCACGCACTACGCCGCGCACAGCGTTGCGGCCCCGAACGCCGCGCGCTTCTGCGACACCGCACTCGATGCGCCCGCCGACACCGCCCTGCGCGCGCTGTGGCAAGTGCTCGCGGCCTGACCCACTTCTCACTCTCACATCCCACCCCATCATGAAACTCCTGCGCTATCTCGCGAGCTCGCTCCTGGTCTGTCTGCCGCTGGTTGCCGCCGCGCAGGCCAGCGACTTTCCGAACAAGGCGATCCGCCTCGTCGTGCCGTTCCCGCCGGGCGGCGCCACCGATGCGGCGGCGCGCCTGGTCGCGGTGAAGATGAGCGAGCACTGGGGCCAGCCCGTGCTGGTCGACAACCGCGCGGGCGCGGGCGGCAACGTGGGCTCCGACCTCGTCGCCAAGTCGCCGGCCGATGGCTACACGCTGGTGATGGGCGTAACCGGCTCGCACGCCATCAACACCTCGCTCTACAGCAAGATGCCTTATGACCCGGTGGCCGACTTCGTCGCCATCAGCCAGGTGGCCGTGGTGCCCAACGTGCTGGTGGTGCATCCGTCAGTGCCGGCGAAGAACCTGGCCGAGCTCGTGGCGCTCGCGAAGAAGGAGCCCGGCAAGCTCAACTACGCGTCGCTCGGCAACGGCACGGCAGCGCACCTGGGCATGGAGATGCTCAAGTCCGATGCCGGCGTCGACATCACGCACGTGCCCTACAAGGGCAGCGCGCCGGCCGTGTCCGACCTGCTCGCGGGGCAGGTGCAGATGATGGTGGACGGGCTGCCCTCGGCGCTGCCGCACGTCAAGGCCGGCAAGCTGCGTGCCATTGCGCTCACCAGCCTGCGCCGTTCGCCGTCGCTGCCCGATCTGCCGACCATCGCGGAAACCTATCCGGGCTTCTACGCCGACGCGTGGTCGGGCCTGTTCGCGCCCAAGGGCACGCCGCAGCCGGTGGTGGACAAGCTCTCGGCCGAGGTGCAGCGCATCCTGAAGCTGCCCGACGTGCGCGAGAAGCTCGCGGCACTCGGCGCGGAGCCGGTGGGCTCCACGCAGGCCGAATTCACAGCGCACGTCAAACGTGAGATCGACAAATGGGCCAAGGTCGTCAAGGCCAGTGGCGCGAAAGTGGACTGAACATGAACAACACACTCGACCCCGTCACGCTCGCCGTGCTGCGCGGCCGCCTCGAACAGGTGGCCGACGAGATGGACGCGACGCTCTACCGCAGCGCGTTCAATCCCATCATTGCCGAGGCGCACGACGCCTGCCACGGCCTGTACGACGCGGTGAGCGGCGACACGCTGGTGCAGGGCAAGTCGGGCCTGCCGGTGTTCGTCGGCGCCATGGCCTTCGCAGTGCGTGCGACCGCCAAGGCGGCCGAGCCGCGCGGCGGCATGAAGGACGGCGACATCTGGATCAGCAACGACGCCTACGACGGCGGCACGCACGCCAACGACTTCAAGCTGGTCAAGCCCTTCTTTCGGAGCGGCAAGCTCTACTGCTACATGGCCTCGGCCGCGCACTGGCACGACGTGGGCGGCGCGGTGCCCGGCAACTACAACCCGGCCGCCACCGAGTGCTGGCAGGAGGCGGTGCAGATTCCGCCCGTGCGCATCGTGCGCGACGGCGTGCTCGATGCCGACGTGCTCGCCATCCTGCAGGCCAACACGCGCCTGCCCGACAGCCTGTGGGGCGACCTGAACGGCCAGCTCGCGGCGCTGGAGCTCGGCGAAAAGCGCCTGAACGGCCTGCTCGACGAGTACGGCGACGACCTGGTGCTGAACGCGCTCGGCGAATTGCGCAGCCGCGCGCTGCGCCTGATGCGCTCGCACATCGCCTCGCTGCCCGACGGCCGCTACAGCTTCGAGGACGTGCTGGACAACGACGGCATCACGAACGAGCCGCTGACCATCGCGCTGGACATGACGGTGGCCGGCGACCGGCTGCTGCTCGACTTCTCGCGCACCTCGCCGCAATGCGCGGGGCCGGTGAACATCTCGCGCGCCACCGCGGTGGCCGCGTGCTACGTCGCGCTCAAGCACCTGTTCCCCGATGTGCCCGCCAACGCCGGCGTGCTCGACGCGGTGGACTTCAACATCCCCGACAAGCTGGTGATCAGCTGCGAGCGTCCACGCCCGGTCGGCGGCTACACCGAGACCATCCTGCGCATGATCGACGTGATCTTCAGCGCCGCGGCACAGGCCGACTCGACACGCGCCGTGGCGCAGGCCTACGGCACGATCAACGCGCTGTCGATCGCGGGCCATCGCAGCGACAAGGGCCGCGAAGGCCAGCGCTGGGTGATGTTCAGTTTCTTCGGCGGCGGGCATGGCGGTCATTCGGGCGGCGACGGGCTCTCGCACGGCAACGCGCCGATCTCGACCGCGACGATTCCGCCGCTCGAGATCCTCGAAGCCGCCTATCCGGTGCGCTTCACCGAATGGTCGCTGCGCGCCGATTCAGGCGGCGACGGAAAGCACCGGGGCGGGCTCGGCGCCGTGTATGAGATCGAACTGCTGGAGAAAGACGCCGAAGTGTTCGTCTTCGGCGAACGCGGCACCTCGCCGCCCAAGGGCATCGCGGGCGGCGGCGAAGGCGCGGTCAACAAATTCAGCTACGAGAACGAAGGCACGTGGCACACGCCGCCCATGGTCTCGAAGATGCGCGGCATCCAGCTCGCGCGCGGCGAACGCGTGCGGCTTGAAACGCCCGGCGGCGGCGGTTGGGGCCATGCCGCCGAGCGGCCCGCGCCGCAGCGCGCGGCCGACAGCGCGATGGGCTATGTGACGAACGGCAGCAGCGACAAGAAAGCGTCCGAATGACTTCCTCCGGTAAATCCCTTGTCGTCGGCGTCGATGTCGGCGGCACCTTCACCGACCTCTTCGTGCTCGACGAAGCGAATGGCACGGCGCGCATCGTCAAGGTGCCCTCCACGCGCGGCGAGGAAGCGCGCGGCTTCATGAATGGCGTGGCGCGCGTGGCCGATTCGGCCGCCGACATTTCCACCATCGTGCACGGCACCACGGTCGGCACCAATGCGCTGCTCGAACGCAAGGTGGCGCGCACCGGCATCATCACCACGCGCGGTTTCCGCGACGTGCTGGAAATGCGCCGCCGCGATCGCCCCGAGACCTGGGGCCTGCGCGGCAGCTTCACGCCCGTGGTGCCGCGCGACCTGCGCCGCGAAGTGGACGAGCGCGTGCTCGCCGACGGCACGCTGCACACCGCGGTCGATCTGGAACAGGTGCGCGCCGAGGCGCGCTCGCTGCTCGAAGCAGGCTGCGAGGCCGTGTGCGTGTTCTTCATCAACACCTACGCGAACCCCGAGAACGAGCGCCTGGCCGTCGCGGCGGTGCGCGAGCTCTGGCCCAACCCGCACGTCACCTCGGCGAGCGAAGTGCTGCCCGAGATCCGCGAATTCGAGCGCTGCTCGACCGCCACGCTCAACGCCGCATTGCAGCCGGTGGTGGGCAGCTACCTCGGTCGGCTCGAATCCGACCTGCGCGGGCAGGGCTTTGCGGGCGAACTGCTGGTGGTGCAGAGCAACGGCGGCGTGATGTCGCGCCAGACCGCGAGCGACCTTCCGGTGCGCACGGCGCTGTCGGGCCCGGCGGCTGGCGTGATCGCCTGCGCGGCGATTGCGCGTGCGACGGGCTTTCCGAATGCGATCACCGGCGACATGGGCGGCACCTCGTTCGATGTGTCGCTGGTGGCGAACGGCGAGGCCGCATTGGCCGCGCAGACCGCCATCGAGTTCGGCATGGTGATCCGTTCGCCGATGATCCAGATCGAGACCATCGGCGCCGGCGGCGGCTCCATCGCGTCCGTGGATGCGAGCGGCATGCTGCAGGTCGGCCCCGAGTCGGCCGGCAGCGTGCCCGGGCCGGCTTGCTACGGGCGCGGCAACATGCGGCCGACGGTGACGGATGCGAACGTGCTGTTGGGGCGGATCGCGGCGGACCGTCCGTTGGGCGGCGGCCTGCTTGCGGCGCTCGATGCGGAGAAGTCGCGCCAGGCCATCGAGGAACACGTGGCGCGCCCGCTGGGCCTCGATGTGCACGCCGCGGCCGAGGCGATTCTCACGGTGGCCAATGCGCGCATGGCGGGCGCGATCCGCCTCGTGTCCATCGAGCGCGGCCACGACCCGCGCCGCTTCGCCTACATGCCTTTCGGGGGCGGTGGCGCGCTGCATGTGTGCGCCATGATGCGCGAGGTGGGCGTCGCCACGGGCATCGTGCCTCGCTACCCCGGCGTGACCTCGGCCCTGGGCTGCGTGATCGCCGACATGCGCCACGACGCGGTGCAGACGCTCAACAAGCCGCTGACCGAACTCGACGTGGGTGACGTGCAGCGCCGCATCGACGAACTGGCCGCGAGCTGCCAGCAGCGCCTCGATTCCTCCGGCGTGCGCTTCGACGAAGTGCGCGAGGTGATCGCGCTCGACATGCTCTATGCAGGCCAGACGCACACGCTGCCCGTGGTGCTCGCCGATGCGGGCAAGGCGCCGCTCACGGCCGCATCGATCCGCGCCGCGTTCGAAGCGAGCTACACGGCCGCGTTCGGCCGCGTGCTCGAAGGCATTCCGATCCGCGTGATGAACCTGCGCTACGCGCGCATCGGCGTGCGGCCCAAGTTCGACCTGAAGGTGCTCGCGCCCGAAGGGGAGGGCAGCACCGCGCCGCTGGGCACGCAGCGCGTGTTCCACCACGGCCAGTGGCACGAGGCCGTGCGCTATGCGCGGCTCGAGCTGCCGGTGGCCGCGCGCATCGAAGGGCCTGCGATCCTGGAGCAGGCCGACACCACCGTGTGGCTCGAGCCCGGCTTCCATGCCGAGGTCGATGCGCACGGCAACCTGTTGGTGAGGCTGTCATGAGCGAAGCGACGAAGCCGCTCGCCGCGAAGACGGCGCTGGTCATCATCGACCTGCAGAACGACTTTCTCGATGCGAAGGGTGCCTACGCGCGCGGCGGCGACACCAACCCGCCGGCGTTGCTGCTGCCGGCGCGCGTGGCCGGGGTGGCGCGTGCGCTCAAGGCGGCGGGCGGCCTGGTGGTCGCGAGCCAGTTCACGCTGTGGCCCGACGCGGGCGGCGAGCCGATGGTGTCGCCGCATCTCAAGGCGCTGCGCCCGTACCTGAAGAAGGGTGACTTCGCGCCGGGCAGTTGGGGGCAGGCGAACGTCGATGCGCTCACCGGGCTGGTCGACGTGACAGTCAGCAAAGTCGCGTACTCGGCCTTCTTCAACACGCAGCTCGACTGGGTGCTGCGCCGCGCGGGCATCGACACCGTGGCGGTCTGCGGCATCGTCACCAACGGCGGCGTCGCGAGCACGGTGCGCGATGCACACATGCGCGACTACCGCACGCTGGTGCTCGCCGATGGCTGCGCGGCCTTCGGCGAAGAGCGCCACCAGACCTCGCTGGCCGACATGCGCAACGTGGCCGAGGTGACGGACTGCGCGGCCTTCACCGCATCGCTCGCATGACTGGAAGCCCTTCGCGCCTCATCCGCCGCGCGACACAGGTCGAAGCCGACGTGCATGTGCCGGTCGCCATCGTCGGCGGCGGCGCCTGCGGGCTCACGGCCGCGCTGATGCTGTCCGATGCGGGCGTGGCGTGCGTGGTGCTGGAGCGCGATGCGCTGCCGAGCGGATCGACCGCGCTGTCATCGGGATTCATTCCCGCGCCCGGCACCCGCACGCAGCACGCGCATGGCGTGCGCGACGACAGCGCCGAGCGCTTCGCCACAGACATCCAGGCCAAGGCCCACGGGCGCGCGTCGCCTGCGCTGGTCGAGGCCTATGCAGAGTCCATCGGGCCGGCGCTCGATGCGCTGCAGGAACGGCATGGCCTGCAGTGGATGCTGCTCGACGGCTTTCTCTATCCGGGGCACAGCGTGCATCGCATGCACGCGCTGCCGCAGAAGACGGGTGCGTCGCTGATGGCCGCGTTGCAGTCGGCCGTTGAGGCCGCGGGCATTCCCGTGCTGACGCAGGCGCTGGTCGATACGCTGATGCTTGATGCAGAAGACCGCGTGATCGGCATTGACTACGCCCGACCTGGCGGCAGCCGCGAGACGCTGGCTTGCGACGCATTGCTGCTGGCCTGCAACGGCTTCGGCGGCAATGCGCAGATGGTCCGCGCGCTGCTGCCCGAGATGGCGGAAGCGATCTTTGGCGGCCATACCGGCAACGACGGCAGCGCGATCCTCTGGGGCGAATCGCTGGGCGCGCGGCTGCGCGATCTCGGCGGCTACCAGGGCCACGGCTCATGGGTCACGCCGCAAGGGGCGTTGATGTCGTGGGCCGTGATGATGGAAGGCGGCGTACAGATCAACTGCGAGGGCCGGCGCTTCCATGACGAGACGCAGGGCTACTCGGAAGCGGCGGTGCATGTGCTCGCGCAGCCGGGCGGTATCGCGTGGAATGTGTTCGATGCGCCGCTGCTCGCGCTGGCGCGTGGCTTCCCGGACTTCTGCGATGCGGAAGCGGCGGGCGCCCTGCGTCGCTGCGAGTCCGTCGCCGCGCTCGCGGACTGCATCGGCTGCGAGCCCACGGTGCTGCAAGGCACGCTGGACGCCATGCGCGACGGCTCGCCGCCCGATGGCCGCATGTTCACACGCGCACTCGACGCCCCGTACTTCGCGGTGAAGGTGACGGGCGCGCTCTTCCACACCCAAGGCGGCCTCGACACCGCACCCGACATGCGCGTGCTGCGCCACGACGGCACGCCTTTCGCCAACCTGCTCGCCGCCGGTGGCGCGGCGGGCGGCGTGTCGGGCGATGCGGTGTGGGGCTATCTCTCCGGCAACGGCCTGCTGAGCGCGGTGGCCGGCGGCTACATCGCGGCGCGCACGGCTGCCGCATTGATCCATTCGACGAAAGCGTCCAGATGACGAACCCTTCCTTCAAGACCCGGCTCGCGCGCAACGACATCGTGCTTGCGCCCGGCGTGTATGACGCGCTCAGCGCTTTGGTGGCCGAGCAGGCCGGCTTCGAGGCGCTGTACCTCTCGGGCGCCTCCATCGCCTACACGCGGCTGGGCCGCTCCGACGTCGGCCTCACCACCTTCACCGAGGTGGCCGACACGCTCGCGCGCATCACCGAGCGGGTGAGCCTGCCGGTGATCGTCGATGCCGACACCGGCTTCGGCAATGCGCTCAACACGCAGCGCACCGTGCGCGGCTTCGAGCGCGCGGGCGCGGCGATGGTGCAGATCGAGGACCAGACCTTTCCCAAGCGCTGCGGCCACCTCGACGGCAAGGCCGTGGTGCCCGAGCGCGAGATGGTCGGCAAACTGAAGGCCGCGCTGGACGCGCGCGCATCGAGCGACACGCTGATCCTCGCGCGCACCGATGCGGTGGCGGTCGAAGGGCTCGAGGCCGCGCTCGACCGCGCCGAGGCGTACCTCGCCTGCGGCGTGGACGCGCTCTTCATCGAGGCGCTGCGCTCGCCCGAGCAGATGGATGCGGCCTGCCAGCGCTTCGGCGACCGCGTGCCGCTCCTGGCCAACATGGTCGAAGGCGGCAAGACGCCGATCCAGGATGCGGACGCGCTGCAGAAGCACGGCTTTCGCATCGCGATCTTCCCGGGCGGCACCGCGCGCGCGGTGGCGCACACGCTGCAGGGCTACTACGGGAGCCTGCACAAGCACCGCACCACGCAGCCGTGGCGGCCGCAGATGCTGGACTTCGATGCACTCAACGAGGTGATCGGCACGCCCGAGCTGATGCGCACCGGGCAGAAGTACGACTGAGGGCGCGCCTCAGCGCAACGCGCGGATCAGCTCGTCGTACACCAGCCGCACGCGCGCCGGCACCGGCGCGCGCTGCGAGCGGTAGACATGGATCGGCCAGGGTTCGGGCGCCTCGGCCTCGAGCACCTCCACCAGTTCGCCCGACGCGATCAGCGGCTCGGCCAGCGGCCCCGCGAGCTGGCCGAAGCCCAGGCCCGCGCGCACCGCGGCGCACTCGGCATCGACGTCGTCGGTGACGAAGGCCGGCGCGGCAACGGGCATCTGCCGCCCCTTGCTGAAGAACCAGGACCAGGGTCGGCCCACGCTGCGGTCCAGCAGTGCGGTGAGCGGAAAGCCGGGCAGTGCCTCGAGATTCTTCGGGATGCCGGTGCGCGCGATCAGCGCCGGTGTTGCCACCACGCGCAGCTGCATCCGGCCGACCGTGCGCGCGACGAAGCGCGCATCGCGGATCGGGCCCGCGCGCACGCCGATGTCGATCTGCTCGTCGACCACGTCGGCATGTTCTTCCGACAGCCGCAGGTCGAGCACCAGGCCCGGATGCGCGGCCAGCATCGGCGCCAGCGCCTCGGGAATCAGCCGGCGGCCGTAGACATTGGGTGCGGTCACGCGCACCGTGCCCGCGTGCTGCGACAGCGCGCGCCGGTCGGTGCGGTGGAACAGCGCATCGACGCCGCCCACCGCGATGCGGGCACGCTGTGCGAGCTGCCGGCCGAAATCGGTCAGCTGTACGCCGCGTGTGCTGCGGTGGAAGAGCGGCTCGCCCAGTTCATCTTCCAGCTCGCGCACCGCGCGCGTCACCACCTGCGGTGAGACTGACAGGCGTACCGCCGCCTCGCGGAAGTTGGCGGCGTCGGCGGCGGTGAAGAACACGCGCAAGGCTTCGAGGCGGTTGGACATGAGGTGTTCCTTGTTGAGGAATTCTGAAGTCGCCAGAGTTTCATTTACTGGAACGCGTGGATTTTCCACACTGCATGCACTTCTTCAACACATCCGAAAGGAATTTCTCCATGACATCCGTTCAAGACAACATCAAGGGCAAGGTCGCCATCGTCACCGGCGCGAGCAGCGGCATCGGGGAATCCACGGCGCGCCACCTGGCCGCGCGCGGCGCCAAGGTGGTGCTCGCGGCACGCCGCACTGACCGGCTCGACAAGGTGGTCGCCGAGATCCGCGAAGCCGGCGGCGAAGCCATCGCCGTGGCCACCGACGTGGCGCAACGCGCCGACCTGGAAAAGCTCGCCGCCGCGACGGTCGAAGCCTTCGGCCGCATCGACGTGCTGGTCAACAACGCGGGCGTGATGCCACTGTCGCCCATCGAGAAGCTCAAGGTCGACGAGTGGGACCGCACCATCGACGTCAACATCAAGGGCGTGCTCTACGGCATCGCCGCGGTGCTGCCGCGCATGCAGGCGCAGGGCAGCGGGCACATCCTGAATGTCGCGTCGATCGCGGGCATCAAGGTGTTCACGCCGATCGGCACGGTCTACAGCGCGACCAAGCATGCGGTGCGCGCCATCTCCGAGGGCTTGCGCGTGGAAATGGGCAACAGCGGCGTGCGCGTGACGGTCGTGTCGCCCGGCGCGGTCGAGTCGGAACTGAAGTTCGGCAGCACCGATGCCGAAGCCGCGGCCGGCGTGAAGGCGTTCTACGACGCGAACCAGATCCCGTCCGATGCGATCGCCCGCGCAGTGGTCTATGCGGTGGAGCAACCGGCGAACGTGGACATCAACGAAGTGGTCGTGCGGCCCGTGTCGCAGGACTTCTGATCGGGGTGGGGTCGGTGTGGCCCCGCTTCGCGTCAATTAACCTTCAGGGATAGAAGGTCATTTGCGGCCAAAAGTGCAAAGCTCCCGCAAAATAGAACGACCGTTCGTTTTATTCGGAGCTCCACGATGTCTGTCAATGCCGTTCCCGCCAAGCCGGCCCGCGCCGCCCAGAAGGGCCAGCAGACCAAGGCCGTGATCGTCGACGCCGCGCTGGCGTTGGCTGCGCAGATCGGGCTCGAGGGCCTCTCGATCGGCGCCGTGGCCGAGATCACCAAGATGAGCAAGTCGGGCGTCTTCGCCCACTTCGGTTCGCGCGAGGAACTGCAGATCTCGGTGGTGCGCGAGTATCACGCACGTTTCGAGCAGGAGGTGTTCTTTCCTGCGCTCTCGGCGCCGCGCGGCCTCCCGCGCCTTCGCGCCATGTTCGCCAACTGGATGAAGCGCACCTCGACCGAGATCGACTCGGGCTGCATCTACATCAGTGGCGCTTCCGAATTCGACGACCGTCCCGGCCCCGTGCGCGATGCGCTGGTCGAGTCGGTCAGCATCTGGCAGGCGGCGGTGCTGCGCGCCATCGTGCAGTCGCAGACCGAAGGGCACCTGCGCGCCGACGCCGACGAGCGCCAGGTCGCGTTCGAGATCCACGGCCTCATCCTCGCGCTGCACTACGAAGCCCGCTTCCTGCAGGTGCCCGGCTCCATCGGCCGCGCGACCGTCGGCTTCAACAACATCCTCGCGCGCAGCGCCACGCCCGATGCGCCGGTCGACCCGGCCGCTGCCGCACCCGCGCCCGCCGGCCGGCGCCTGAAGCCCGTGCGCTGAGCGCGCGGCACCGTTTTCGCTTTCCCCTTTTTTTCTTTTCATCTATCTAGCTTCGACCAGGAGAGTCCCGGATGCCTACCTACAACCCACCCGTGCGCGACATGCAGTTCGTGCTGCACGAAGTGCTCAACGTCACCGAAGAACTCAAGGCACTCCCGGCTCATGCCGAAACCGACGCCGACACCATCAACGCGGTGATCGAAGAGGCCGGCAAGTTCGCCGCCGAAGTGACCTTCCCGCTGAACATCAGCGGCGACGAAGAAGGCTGCGTGCTCGACAAGACCACGCACGAGGTCAAGACGCCCAAGGGCTTCAAGGACGCCTACGCCAAGTACGTCGAAGGCGGCTGGCCCGCGCTGTCGTGCGACCCGGCCTTCGGCGGCCAGGGCCTGCCGTTCGTGGTGAACCAGTGCCTGTTTGAAATGCTCAACAGCGCCAACCAGGCCTGGACCATGTACCCCGGCCTCTCGCACGGCGCGTACGAAGCCCTCAAGGCGCACGGCACCGAAGAACAGAAGAAGACCTACCTGCCCAAGCTCACGAGCGGCGAATGGACCGGCACCATGTGCCTGACCGAGCCGCACTGCGGCACCGACCTGGGCCTCCTGCGCACCAAGGCCGAGCCGCAGGCCGACGGCACCTACCGCATCACCGGCAGCAAGATCTTCATCTCGGCCGGCGAGCACGACATGACGGACAACATCATTCACCTGGTGCTGGCCCGCCTGCCGGACGCGCCCAAGGGCAGCAAGGGCATCAGCCTGTTCGTGGTGCCGAAGTTCAAGGTGAAGGCCGATGGCTCGCTCGGCGAGCGCAACCCGATCTTCTGCGCAGGTCTCGAGCACAAGATGGGCATCCACGGCAATGCCACCGCACAGATCGTGATCGAAGGCGCCACCGGCACGCTGGTGGGCGAACCCAACAAGGGCCTGGCCGCGATGTTCGTGATGATGAATGCCGCACGCCTGGGCGTGGGCAACCAGTCGCTGGGCCTCACCGAAGTGGCTTATCAAAACGCATTGGCCTACGCCAAGGACCGCATCCAGATGCGCTCGCTCTCGGGCGTGAAGGCCAAGGATAAGGAAGCCGACCCGATCATCGTGCACCCCGACGTGCGCAAGATGCTGCTCACCGCCAAGGCGTATGCCGAAGGCGGCCGCGCGCTGCAGATCTTCTGCACGCTGCTGCTCGACAAGGAGCACAACCACCCCGACGAAAAGGTGCGCAAGGACTCGGGCGAACTCGTCGCGCTGCTGACCCCGATCGTCAAGGCCTTCATCACCGACAACGGCCACATCGCGACCAACTCGTGCATGCAGGTGTTCGGCGGCCACGGCTTCATCAAGGAATGGGGCATGGAGCAGTTCGTTCGCGACAACCGCATCAACATGATCTACGAAGGCACCAACACGATCCAGTCGCTGGACCTGCTGGGCCGCAAGATCCTTGGCAACAACGGCGCGTCGCTCAAGAAGTTCGGCAAGCTCGTGGCCAGGCTGGTGGAAGAAGAGGGCGTGAACGAGAAGATGGCCGAGTTCATCAACCCGATCGCGATGCTGGGCGACCAGCTCACCAAGTTCACGACCGAGATCGGCTTCAAGGGCTTCCAGAACCCCGACGAAGTGGGCGCCGCCGCGGTGGACTACCTGCGCGTGGCCGGCCACTTCGTGTTCGGTTACCTGTTCGCCCGCATGGCGCAGGTGGCGCTGCGCGAGATTGCGGCCGGCAACGCCGACCCGTTCTACGTCGCCAAGCTGCAGACCGCGCGCTTCTACTTCGCCAAGCTGTTCCCCGAGACCGCGACGCTGATGCGCACCGCGCGCGCCGGCAGCAAGGTCCTGATGGACACCGACGCCGCGCTGGCCTGAGGCCACTGTCTTTCTTCATCGTCCAACCGGGAGCCGCTCATGAAAACGACACTTGCAGCCATCGTCCTCGCCGCTACTTCTTTCACGGCCATGGCACAGAGCACCCCGGTGGGGCTGTGGCGCAACGCTGACGACAAGACCGGCGAGGTCAAGGCCGAGATCCGTATCGCCGAGACCAACGGCGCGCTCAGCGGCCGCATCGAGAAGTCGCTGAAGAAAGACACCAAGCCCGACGCGACCTGCGACGAATGCAGCGACGACCGCAAGGGCAAGCCGATCACGGGCCTGGAGATCATCCGTGGCGGCAAGAAGGCCGAGGGCAAGGACGTCTGGGAAGGCGGCAAGATCCTCGACCCCGAGAACGGCAAGGAATACCGCGCGAGCTTCACGCCCATCGACGACGGCAAGAAGCTCGAGGTGCGCGGCTACTTGGGCCCGTTCTGGCGCACTCAAACCTGGACCCGCGCGCAGTAACCCTGCCGCGCGTTTTCAACCGAAGAAATACCAAGCAACATGTCCCGATTTCAAGTGAAGAAGGTCGCCGTGCTCGGCGCCGGCGTGATGGGCGCGCAGATTGCGGCCCACCTCGTCAACGTGCGCGTGCCCGTCGTGCTGTTCGACCTGGCGGCCAAGGAAGGCCCGAAGAACGGCATCGTCACGCGTGCCATCGACAACCTCAAGAAGCTCAAGCCCGCGCCGCTCGGCGATGTGGCCGATGCGGGCCTGATCGAGCAGGCCAACTACGACGACGACCTCGCCAAGCTCGGCGAGTGCGACCTCATCATCGAAGCGATTGCAGAGCGCATGGACTGGAAGCTCGATCTCTACAAGAAGATCGCGCCTCACGTGGCCAAGCATTCGATCCTGGCCTCGAACACCTCGGGCCTGTCGATCACCAAGCTGAGCGAGGCGTTGCCTGAAGCATTGAAGCCGCGCTTCTGCGGCATTCACTTCTTCAACCCGCCGCGCTACATGTTCCTGGTGGAGCTGATCAACACGCCCACCACGCAGCCCCAGGTGCTCGACGACCTCGAGGCCTTCGTCACCAGCACGCTCGGCAAGGGCGTGGTGCGCGCGCACGACACGCCCAACTTCATCGCCAACCGCGTCGGCATCGCCGGCATGCTGGCGACGCTGAAGGAAGTCGAGAAGTTCGGCCTCACGCCCGACGTGGTGGACGACCTCACCGGCAAGAAGCTGGGCCGCGCGAGCTCGGGCACCTTCCGCACCGCCGACGTGGTGGGCCTGGACACGATGGCCCATGTCGTGAAGACGCTGCAGGACAACCTGAACGCCGAGAGCGATCCGTTCTACGCCAACTTCTCGACGCCGCCGGTGCTTGCCAAGCTGCTCGAGCTGGGCAACCTCGGCCAGAAGACCAAGGCCGGTTTCTTCAAGAAGGTGGGCCGCGACATCCTGCGCTTCGACCTGAAGAGCGGCGAGTACGTGCCCGCCGGTGCGAAGGCCGACGAGGTGTACGGCCGCATGCTCAAGAAGCCCGCGGGCGAACGCCTGAAGCTCCTGCGCGAGAGCGAAGGGCCGCAGGGCCAGTTCCTCTGGGCGATCCTGCGCGACGGCTTCCACTACGCCGCCGTGCACCTGGCCGACATCGCCGAGAGCGCACGCGACATCGACTTCGCGATGCGCTGGGGCTTCGGCATGAAGCAGGGCCCGTTCGAACTCTGGCAGGAAGCCGGCTGGGCGCAAGTCGCCAAGTGGGTGCAGGAAGACATCGATGCGGGCAAGGCATTGAGCACGGTGCCGTTGCCGAGGTGGGTGTTCGAAGGCGCAGTGGCCAAGGCCGGCGGCGTGCACATGCCCGAAGGCTCGTGGAGCGCGTCGCAAGGCCAGTTCGTTCCGCAACGGAAGCTCCCGGTGCACGACCGCCAGCTGTTCCCCGAGAGCGTGCTCGGCGCGAACGCGCCCGATGCCAACACCGTTGGCACGACGATCAGCGACGAAGGCGATGTGCGCGTGTGGACGCTCGACGGCGAAGTGCTCATCGCGAGCATCCATTCGAAGATGCACGCCATCAGTCCCGACGTGGCCGAAGCGCTGGGCGCCGCGGTCGAGCTGGCTGAGGCTGAATACAAGGGCCTGGTGATCTGGTCGCCCGACGAGATGTTCTCGGTCGGCGCCGACCTGCAGGCGATGCTGCCGGCCTTCGTGGTCGCTGGCATCGGCGCGGTCGAAGGCGCGGAAGAAGAGCTGCAGAACGTGATGCTCAAGATCCGCTATGCCAGCGTGCCGGTCGTCTCGGCCGTGCGCGGCCTGGCGCTGGGCGGCGGTTGCGAACTGGCCGTGTATTCGGCCAAGCGCGTGGCTGCGATGGAAAGCTACATCGGCCTCGTGGAAGTGGGCGTGGGCCTGATCCCCGGCGCGGGCGGGCTGACTTACATCGCACGCCGCGCTGCGGAGAACGCATCGGCTTCGACGGGCACCGACCTGTTGCCCTTCCTCACCGAAGGCTTCACCGCTGCGGCGATGGCCAAGGTCGGCACCGGCGCGCTCGATTCGAAGAAGCTCGGCTACCTGCTCGACAGCGACGTGATCGTGCCGAACAAGGACGAGCTGCTCTACGTCGCGCTGCAGCAGGCCAAGGCGATGGCCGACGCCGGCTACCGCGCACCGCTGCGCCGCACCTTCCGCGTGGCGGGCCGCAGCGGCGCCGCGACGATCAAGGGTCAACTGGTGAACATGCGTGACGGCGGCTTCATCAGCGCGCACGACTTCCACATCGCGAGCCTGATCGCGAACGTGGTCACCGGCGGCGACGTGGACGCGGGCTCCCTCGTGACCGAGGAATACCTGATGACGCTGGAACGCAAGGCGTTCTGCTCGCTCATCGTGCATCCCAAGACGCAGGAGCGGATCATGGGGATGTTGAGTACGGGGAAACCGGTGCGGAACTAACCTGAGTCTTCCTCTTCCTCCTTCCCCTTCCGGGGGAAGGCCGGGATGGGGGCTCTCCACTCAAGCACGATGCGAAACCAGTCCACCCCCAACGCCCGCGCGAATGCACAGGCGCTTCGCCGCGAGATGACCGATTCGGAGCGCAAGCTCTGGAGTGGACTGCGCGCAGAGCAACTGGGTGTGAAGTTTCGTCGTCAGCATCCGTTGGGTAACTACATCGCCGATTTCGCGTGCCTCGAACCGAAACTGATCGTCGAACTCGACGGATCGCAGCATCGCACCCAACAAGGCTACGACGCGCAGCGTGATGCGTTTTTTCGTACGCAAGGCTTCGATGTGCTGCGTTTCGCATCGAACGAACCGTTCATCAATCTCGATGGGGTGCGCCAGGCCATCGCCAACCGGCTCGCTGAATTGACGCCGTCGGCCCCCATCCCAGCCTTCCCCCGGGAGGGGAAGGAGCAAGAAAATCCAGGAGCTTCCTCATGAGCAGCAAACAAATCCAAGACGCCTACATCGTCTCCGCCACCCGCACCCCCATCGGCAAATCCCACCGCGGCTACTTCCGCAACTACCGTCCCGACGACCTGCTCGCGACAACGCTGAAGGCGGCGCTGGCTGCCGTGCCGGGCCTCGACCCCAAGGCCATCGAAGACATCATCTGCGGCTGCGCGATTCCCGAGTCGCAGCAGGGCCTGAACGTCGCGCGCATCGGCGCGGTGCTGGCGGGCCTGCCGACCAGCATCGGCGGCATCACCGTCAACCGCTTTTGCGCGTCGGGCCTGTCGGCCGTGCAGATGGCCGCGGACCGCATCCGCGTCGGTGAGGCCGACGTGATGATCGCGGCCGGCGTCGAGAGCATGAGCATGGTGCCGATGATGGGCAACTCGCCGTCGCTGTCGCCTTCCATCTTCGAGCGCGAAGGCGACGTGGGCATTGCCTACGGCATGGGCCTCACGGCCGAGAAGGTCGCGCAGCAATGGAAGGTGAGCCGCGAGGCGCAGGACGAATTCGCGCTCGCCTCGCACCAGAAGGCACTGGCCGCGCAGAAGGCCGGCAAGTTCGCGGACGAGATCACGCCCATCGAGGTGACCGACCGCACGCCCAACCTGGAGACCGGCGAGTCGATCGCCAAGACCCGCACCGTGAACCTCGACGAAGGCGCGCGCCCCGACACCAGCCTCGAGGGCCTGGCCAAGCTGCGCACCGTGTTCGCCGCGCGCGGCACCGTGACGGCGGGCAACAGCTCGCAGACCTCCGACGGCGCGGGCGCGCTGATCCTGGCGAGCGAGAAGGCCGTCAAGCAATATGGCCTCACGCCGCTCGCGCGCTTCGTGAGCTTCGCGAGCAAGGGCGTGCCGCCGCACATCATGGGCATCGGCCCGATCGAGGCCATTCCGGCTGCGCTGCGCTATGCGGGGCTGAAGCACGAGGACATCGACTGGTTCGAGCTCAACGAAGCCTTCGCCGCGCAATCGCTCGCGGTGATCAACACGCTGGGGCTCGATCCGTCGAAGGTCAACCCGATGGGCGGCGCGATTGCACTGGGCCATCCGCTCGGCGCAACCGGCGCGATCCGCGCGGCGACCGTGGTGCACGCGCTGCGCCGCGAGAACCTGAAGTACGGCATGGTCACGATGTGCGTGGGCATGGGGCAGGGCGCTGCCGGGATCTTCGAACGCGTCTGATCGGCAACGCGCAAGGCACCACGACGAGTGCCTGCGCAACGAAGGAGACAACTTCATGCAGACGCAGCAGCTCCGGGTCGACGGCGGCGCGAAACAACTGGCGGTTCGCCGCTACGAGCCCGCCGGCGCACCGCGCGCCAGCATCGTGATCGGTGGCGCGATGGGCGTGCGCCAGTCGTTCTACGAACCCTTCGCGCAGTGGCTCGCCCGGCAAGGCCTGCGCGTCTGGACCTTCGACTACCGAGGCTCCGGCGAATCGCTCGGCGATGCGCCGCTGCGCGGCTTCAAGGCCGATCTGTTCGATTGGGCGCGTGACTACGAAGCCGTGATCGACACCGCCAAGGCCGCGTTGCCCGATGAACCGCTCTACCTGCTGGGCCACAGCCTCGGCGCGCAGCTGCCGGGCTTCCTGCAGCGCCCTGAGCAGGTGGCGGGCCTCGTGAGCATCGCGGCCGGCAGCGGCTACTGGCGCGAGAACGCGCCGAAGCTGCGGCGCAGCATCCTTTACTTCTGGTTCGTGCTGGTGCCGCTGGTCACGCGGCTGTGCGGCTACTTCCCTGGCCGCAAGCTGAAGAAGGTCGGCGACCTGCCGCGCGGCGTGATCCTGCAATGGCGCCGGTGGTGCCTGAACCCGCGCTACAGCCTGGGCGCCGAGGGCGAGCTGGCGCAGCAGAGCTACGGGCGCGTGCGCTTCCCGGTGCTTGCGCTGTCGATCACCGACGACGAACTCATGACGCTCGCGGGCACCGAGAGCCTCGTGAGCTTCTATGCGGGCGCGCCGAGCGCGGTCGAGCGCATCGCGCCGGCCGACGTGCAGGCGCGGCGCATCGGCCACTTCGGCTTCTTCCGCGAGCAGTTCAGCCAGAGCCTCTGGCCGAGCGTGGTGGACAAGCTCCACCGGCTGGCTGCACTGACCGCCCCTGCCGCGGTGCAGCACGCCAACGTCCCGCACACGACTGCGTGACGCCATCCTCCGGAGGCACACTGCAAGCACCATGAGCAGCACGCAACACCCCTTCGACAAGGCCCTGGCCCTGCACCACAGCGATATCCGCGTGGGCCACTTCACGGGCATGACCAGCCCCGACTACTGGAACATGGTCGGTCCCTTCGGCGGCACCACCGCGGCCCTCGTGCTGCAAGCGGTGCTGCGGCACCCCGACCTGCTCGGCACGCCCATCGCGCTGACCGTCAACTACGCGGCCGCGCTCGAAGCCGGCGCGTTCGACATCCAGGCCACGGCCGTGCGCACCAACCGCTCGACGCAGCACTGGACCGTGCAGATCACGCAGGCCGGCGCGAGCGGCGCGCCGAACATGACCACCACCGCCACCGTGGTGACGGCCGCGCGCCGCGACACCTGGGGCGAAAGCGACATGCCGATGCCCGAGGCACCGAAACCCGAGATGGTCGAGCGCATCAGCATCGGCCCGTCCGGCGTGGCCTGGATCAACCAGTACGAGATGCGCCCGTTCAGCGGCGGCATTCCCGCGAAGTGGGACGGCAACCTGCAGCACAGCGAAACCCGCATCTGGCTGCGCGATGCGCAACCGCGGCCGCTCGACTTTCCTTCGCTCGCCGCGATGAGCGACATGTTCTATCCGCGCGTGTGGCTGCGCCGCGCCAAGCATGTGCCGGCAGGCACGGTGTCGATCACCACCTATTTCCACGCCGGGCCGGAGCAACTGGCCGAGGTCGGCACGGGCTACCTGCTGGGCCGCGCGGCGGGGCAGCAGTTCTTCAACGGGTTCTTCGACCAGACAGCGCATCTGTGGAGCGAGAAGGGCGTGTTGCTCGCCACCTCGAACCAGATCGTCTACTACAAGGAATAGAAATGGCCGCTCTCCAGAAAGCCGCGCTCATCGTCGGCGCCGGCGATGCCACCGGCGGCGCCATCGCCCGCCGCTTCGCGCGCGAGGGTTTCGCCACCTGCGTCACGCGCCGCAGCCTCGACAAGCTGCAACCGCTGGTCGCGCAGATCGAGGCCGACGGCGGCCGCGCCCATGCGTTCGCCTGCGATGCGCGCAAGGAGGAAGAGGTCGTTGCGCTCATCGAGCAGATCGAATCGACGGTCGGCCCCATCGAGGTGATGGTGTTCAACATCGGCGCCAACGTGCCCGAGAGCATCCTCACCGAGACCGCGCGCAAGTACTTCAAGGTGTGGGAGATGGCCTGCTTCTCGGGCTTCCTCAATGGGCGCGAAGTGGCCAAGCGGATGGTGGCGCGCGAAGTGCCGAAGGGCGGGCATCGCGGCACGATCATCTTCACCGGTGCCACCGCATCGCTGCGCGGTGCAGCGAACTTCGGCGCGTTCTCGGGCGCGAAGATGGCGCTGCGCGCACTGGCCCAGTCGATGGCGCGCGAACTGGGGCCGCAAGGCATTCACGTCGCGCATGTGGTGGTCGACGGCGCCATCGACACCGAGTTCATCCGCAGCAACTTCCCCGAGCGCTATGCGCTCAAGGAGAGCGACGGCATCCTGAACCCGGACCACATCGCCGACAGCTACTGGATGCTGCATTCGCAGCCGCGCGATGCGTGGACGCACGAGCTGGACCTGCGGCCCTGGTCCGAGAAGTTCTGACAAACAAATCAAGAGATCCGGAGACGCCCATGACAAAGACCGTCGAGTTCTATTTCGACTTCGGCAGCCCCGCCGCCTACCTGGCCGCGACCCAGCTGCCGCACGTGTGCGCGGACACCGGCGCCGAGCTGGTGTGGAAGCCCATGTTGCTGGGCGGCGTGTTCCAGGCCACCGGCAACCATTCGCCCGCCGAGATCAAGCCCAAGGGCCCGTACATGAACATCGACCTCAAGCGCTTCGCCAGGCGCTACGGCGTGCCGTTCGTGCACAACCCGCACTTCCCGATCAACACGCTGCTGCTGATGCGCGGCGCCACCGGCCTGCAGATGAAGGAGCCCGAACGCTTCGGCGCGTACGTCGATGCGATCTACCACGCGATGTGGGTCGAGCCGCAGAACCTCAACGACCCGGCGACGGTCGGCGCCGTCTTGCAAAATGCGGGCTTCGACGCCACTGCGCTGCTCGCGCTGGCCGGCGCGCAGGAAGTGAAAGACCGCCTCAAGGCCGTCACGCAGGAAGCGGTGGAGCGCGGTGTGTTCGGCGCTCCCACCATGTTCGTCGGCGACCAGATGTTCTGGGGCCAGGACCGTCTCGATTTCGTGCGCGAAGCACTCGACGCCTGAGCGTCGTCGACAACCGTTTTTATCCAAGGACCATTCCCATGAGCGACATCCTCGTCCACACCGAAGCCGGTGTGATGACCATCACCTTCAACCGCGTCGACAAGAAGAACTCGATCACCAGCAGCATGTACGCCGAGCTGGCCGATGCGCTCGCCACGGCCGAAAGCGAAGCGGCCGTGCGCTGCGTGCTGATCCAGGGCGACCCGACGATCTTCAGCGCGGGCAACGACATCGGCGACTTCCTCAACGCGCCGCCCGCCACCCAGGAATCGCCGGTGTTCCGGTTCCTGCGCGGCATCGCCACCTTTCCGAAGCCCATCGTCGCGGCCGTCTGCGGCCCGGCCGTGGGCATCGGCACCACGATGCTGTTCCATTGCGACCTCGTCTATGCGGGCGACAACGCGGCGTTCTCGATGCCCTTCGTGAACCTGGGCCTGTGCCCCGAAGCGGCGTCGAGCCTGCTCGTGCCGCAGATGCTGGGCTACCACCGCGCGGCTGAGGCGCTGCTGCTGGGCGAGCCTTTCATGGCCGAGGCCGCGCTCGAGGTGGGCCTGGTCAACCGCGTGGTGCCGCCGACCGAAGCCAACGGCATCGCGCAGACGCAGGCCCGCAAGCTCGCGGCCAAGCCGCTGAGCGCGCTGGTCGAGACCAAGCGCCTGCTGAAGAAAGCGCAGCTGCCGGCCGTGCTCGAGCGCATGGGCGAAGAGGGCGTGAGCTTCGGCCGCATGCTGCGCGAGCCGGCTGCCAAGGAAGCGTTCGGCGCGTTCATGGAGAAGCGGAAGCCCGATTTCTCTAAGGTCTGAGGGTTCCTCCCGCGTTGGCCCGCGGACAGTGCCCGCTTACACTGTCCGCCGTGCAAGTTTTCGAGACAAGACCGCTTGAAACGCCCGTCCAGCGGGCGAATGATGCTACTGAAAAAGTAGCATTCGATCCCGTGCGCAGGCGTACTTTGGGCTTGCTTGCGGGCGCCTTGGCGGCGCCTTCCGTGGTCCTCGCACGGGTTCGTCCGCTGCGCATCGGCGTCATCGGTTCCTGGTCCGGCCCCTATGCGGGCGGCGGGCGCCAGTTCGATGCGGGCATGTCGGTCTGGCTGGCCGCGCACAACCAGCAGATCGCGGGGCGGCCGGTGGAACTGCTGCGCCGCGACGTGCCGGGCAGTGCGCCCGAGCAGGCGCGCCGCAATGCGCAGGATCTCGTGGAGAACGAGCGCGTCGATCTGCTCGCCGGCCTGGACTTCAGCTCCAACGCGTACGCCGTCGGCACCATCGCCGCGCAGGCGAAGCTGCCGCTGGTGGTGATGAACGCGGCGTCTTCGGGCATCACGGCGCGCTGTCCCTATGCCGTGCGGCTGTCGTTCACCATCGCCCAGGTCACGCTGCCGCTCGCGCGCTGGGCGCTGCAGCAGGGCCTGCGCGACGTGTGCACGGTGGTCGCCGACTACGCCTCGGGGGTCGATGCCGAAAGCGCCTTCGTCGCGGGCATCACCGCCGGCGGAGGCCAGGTCGGCGCGATGCTGCGGGTGCCGCTCAACACGCTCGACTACTCGGCCTACATGCTGCGGCTGCGCGAACTCAAGCCGCAGGCGGTGTTCTTCTTCCTGCCCTCGGGGCAGATGCCCACGACGTTCCTCAAGTTCTGGCGCGACCGCGGCATGGCCGACACCGGCATCCGCCTGCTCGCGACCGGCGATGCCACCGACGACCACTACCTCGAAGGCATCGGCGAACTGGCCGATGGCCTGGTGACCAGCCACCACTACTCGTTCGCCCATGAATCGCCGGCCAACCGCCGCTTCACGGGCGTCTTCGAGACGGAATACGGCAGCCATCTGCGGCCGGCCTATTTCGCGGTGGCGGCGCACGACGCGCTCGCGGCCATCGATGCCGCGATGACATCGCCTTCTGCGCGCGGCAACGCGAGCGGGGAACGTCTGGTCGATGCTTTCCGGGGCCTCAAGTTCGAGAGCCCGCGCGGCCCGATCGAGATCGACGCCCACACGCGGGACATCGTGCAGACCGTCTACATCCGCCGCACCGAGCGGCGCGACGGGCGCTGGATCAACCGCGAGTTCGAGCGTTTCGAGCGCGTGCGCGACCCGGGCGTCTGAGCCCGTTCAGGGCTGCTGCTCGATCGGCCGGGGCCGGCCGTTGTCGTCGATGGCCACGTAGGTGAACGTGGCCTGCGTCACCTTGATGTATTCGCCCTGCGCCCGGAAGCGTTCGGCGAACACCTCGACCGTCACCGTGACCGAGGTGCGCCCGATGCGCACCAGCTTCGAATAGAACGAGAGGATGTCGCCCAGCCGCACCGGCTGCTTGAAGATGAACTCGTTGACCGCCACCGTGGCCTGCCGGCCCTTGGCATAGCGCGCCGGGATCACCGAGCCGGCCAGGTCGCACTGCGCCATGACCCAGCCGCCGAAGATGTCGCCATTGGCGTTGCAATCGGCCGGCATCGGGATGACCTTGAGCACCAGCTCCATGTCGGTGGGCAGGCTTTTGAGGGTCGCTGCGGCGGCAGCACTGGAAGTATCTGACATGGGCACAATCTGGCAACAAACAACAACCACGATTGTCCCTCATGCGCCGCAGCGGCGAAGCCCTTCCTCCTTCCCATACCGTCTCCGGCCACCCGCCGGCGAAAAGCGACCGTTCCGACTGGGCGACGCTGCGCCGGCTCTTTCCCTACCTCTGGCAGTACAAGTGGCGCGTGATGGCCGCGCTCGCGTTCATGGTGGGCGCCAAGGTGGCCAACGTGGGCGTGCCGGTGCTGCTGAAGAACCTCATCGACACGATGACGCCCAAGCCCGACATGGCGCAGGCGCTCTTGATCGTGCCGATCGGGCTGCTGCTGGCCTACGGGCTGCTGCGCTTCTCGACCGCATTGTTCGGCGAGCTGCGCGAGCTGATCTTCGCCAAGGCCACCGAGGGCACGGCCCGGCAGATCGCGCTGGAGGTGTTCGGCCACCTGCATTCGCTGAGCCTGCGCTTCCACCTGGAGCGCCAGACCGGCGGCATGACGCGCGACATCGAGCGCGGCACGCGCGGCGTGCACTCGCTCATCTCGATGTCGCTCTACAGCATCGTGCCGACCATCATCGAGCTGGTGCTGGTGCTCACGATCCTGGGCGTGAAGTTCGACTCGCTGTTCGTCTGGATCACCGGCGTAGCGCTGGTGCTCTACATCACCTTCACGGTGACGGTGACCGAGTGGCGCACCCAGTTCCGCAAGACCATGAACGAACTCGACTCCACGGCCCAGAGTCGCGCGGTCGACTCGCTCCTGAACTACGAAACCGTCAAGTACTTCAACAACGAGGAGTTCGAGGCCAAGCGCTACGACGCGAGCCTCGACCGCTACCGCAAGGCGGCCATCAAGAGCCAGCGCACGCTGAGCATGCTCAACACCGGGCAGCAGTTGCTGATTGCCGTGAGCCTGGTGCTGATGCTGTGGCGTGCCACCTCGGGCGTGGTCGAAGGGCGCATGACGCTGGGCGACCTGGTGATGGTCAACGCCTTCATGATCCAGCTCTACATTCCGCTCAACTTCCTGGGCGTGATCTACCGCGAGATCAAGCAAAGCCTGACCGACCTGGACAAGATGTTCGTGCTGATGGAGAAGGAGCGCGAGGTGCGCGATGCGCCCACGGCGCAGCCCCTGGCCGGCGCCGACTCCACCATCCGCTTCGAGGACGTGAGCTTTGCCTACGAGCCTGCGCGGCCGATCCTCAAGCATGTGAGCTTCGAGATCCCGGCCGGCAAGACGGTGGCGGTGGTCGGGCCTTCGGGTTCGGGCAAGTCCACGCTGGCGCGGCTGCTCTACCGCTTCTACGACGTGCAGCAGGGTCGCATCACCATCGGCGGCGAGGACATCCGCGAGGTCACCCAGTCGAGCGTGCGCCGGGCGATCGGCATCGTGCCGCAGGACACGGTGCTGTTCAACGACACGGTCGAATACAACATCGCGTACGGCCGCCCCGGAGCAACGCGCGAAGAAGTGGAAGGCGCGGCGCGGGCCGCGCGCATCCACGACTTCATCTCGGCCACGCCCGCGGGCTACGAGACGACCGTGGGCGAGCGCGGCCTGAAGCTCTCGGGCGGGGAGAAGCAGCGCGTGGCCATCGCGCGCACGCTGCTGAAAAACCCGCCGATCGTGATCTTCGACGAGGCCACCTCGGCGCTCGACTCGGCCAACGAACGCGCCATCCAGTCGGAGCTCAAGAGCGCCGCGCAGGACAAGACCACGCTGGTCATCGCGCACCGCCTGTCGACGGTGGTCGATGCGCACGAGATCCTGGTGCTGGAAGCGGGCGTGATCGTCGAGCGCGGCACGCACGCCGAGCTGCTCGCGAAGCAGGGCCGCTACGCCCAGATGTGGGCTTTGCAGAAGAGCGAAGCCGCACCGCTGCTCTAGCCCGATCATTCAACCCTTTCCCTCTCGATCCAGGAGTTCAGACGTGTCGACCAAGATTCCCCTGCTGGTGCTCAACAGCCTCTCGAGCGCCCACCAGGCCCAGATTGCCGAGGTCTACGACGTGACCTACGCCTTCGATCCCGCCGCGCGGGCCGCCGCGGTGGCCGAGCATGGCAAGACATTCCGCGCGGTGCTGACCATCGGCGTGATCGGCATCACCCCCGAGGAAATCGCGGCCATGCCGGCCGTCGAGCTGATCTGCTGCCTGGGCGCGGGCTATGAAGGCGTGCCGCTCGAAGTGACGCGCGCCCGCGGCATCGTGACCGCCAACGGCGCGGGCACCAACGACGACTGCGTGGCCGACCACGCCTTCGGTCTGCTGATCGGCATCGTGCGCGAATTCCGCAAGCTCGACCGGCTGTGCCGCGAAGGCGTGTGGCGCGAGTCCATCCCGCAGCCGCCGAACGTGTCAGGCAAGAAGCTCGGCATCCTGGGGCTCGGCACCATCGGCCAGAAGATCGCCAAGCGCGCCGCCGCGTTCGACATGGAGATCGGCTATCACAACAGGAAGCCGCGCGAAGGCGCGACGCACCGCTACTTCGACGACCTGAAGTCGCTCGCGGGCTGGGCGGATTTCCTGATCCTTGCCGCGCCGGGCGGACCGGCGACGAAGCACCTGGTCAATGCCGAAGTGCTCGATGCACTGGGGCCGCAGGGGTATCTGGTGAGCATCGGCCGCGGCAGCGTGGTTGATACCGAGGCGCTGGCGGCTGCGCTGCGCGAGAACCGCATCGCGGGCGCGGGGCTCGATGTGTACGAAAGCGAACCCAAGCGACCCGAGCAACTCATCGGCCTGGACAACATCCTGTTGACGCCGCACATGGCCGGCTGGTCGCCCGAGGCGACGCAGAAGTCGGTGGACCACTTCCTTGCGAATGCTCAGGGGCACTTTGCGGGGCGCGGCGTCCTCACGCCAATCTGAAGGTCTTGCCCCTTCCCCTTCCGGGGGGAAGGTTGGGATGGGGGCGGACGGCGCTTGCGATGCAGGCAGCGCCCGATGGATGCGCCGCTTGCCCCCACCCCAACCATCCCCCGGAAGGGGAGGGAGTCAATCCAGAGCCGAGGGGCGGTGGGCGCCCCATCCGCAGGCCCGGTCATAGGCATGGCCGAGCCGCAGCACGTCGAGGTCGGAGTGGATCGGCCCGGCGAGCTGCAGGCCCATCGGCAGGCCGCCTTCGCCGAAGCCGGCGCGCACGTTCAGCGTCGGCAGCCCCGCCAGCGTGAACGGCGTGACGATCTCCATCCAGCGGTGGTACGTGTCGCTCTTCACGCCGCCCACCGAATCGGGCCAGTGCAGTTGCGCATCGAACGGAAAGACCTGTGCGGTCGGCGCCACGACGAAATCGAAGCGCTCGAAGAGCTTGAGGAACGCGCGGTACACGTTGGAGCGGTAGATCGAGGCCTGGTACAGCGAGGCCGCATCCAGGTGCTGGCTCTGCTCGATTTCCCATTGCGCCTCGGGCTTGAGCTGCGCGAACAGCTTGGGGTCGCTCAGGTACGACCCGAGCTTGCCGCCGACCAGCAACTGCCGCAGCCGCAGCCACGCGCTCCAGTTGTGCTCGCGCGGCACGTCGAGCGTGCAGGGCTCGACCTCGCAGCCGATGGTGCGGAAGGTGTCGAGCGCCTTCTCGCCAAGCTCGCGGACGCCGGGTGCAAGCGGCAGATCGGGCCATATGCTGCCGAGCCAGCCGATGCGGAGGCCCTTGCCGTCGCCATCGAGCGAGAGTTCATCGGGCGAGGGCAGGGCGTGTGGCGACGACAGCGGCAGGCGCCCGTCGAAGCCCGACTGCACCGCGAGCAGCCGCGCCGCGTCTTCCACCGTGCGGGCCATCGGGCCTTCGATGCTCAGTTGCTGGAAGAACAGCTCCTGCTCCGGGTCGCCGGGCACGCGCCCGCGCGAGGGCCGCATGCCGATCACGTTGTTGAAGGCGGCGGGGTTGCGCAGCGATCCCATCATGTCGCTGCCATCGGCCACCGGCAGCATGCCCAGGGCCAGCGCCACGGCTGCGCCGCCACTGCTGCCGCCCGCGCTGCGCTCGGGCGCGTAGGCGTTGCGGGTGATGCCGAACACGGTGTTGTAGGTGTGCGAGCCGAGGCCGAACTCGGGCGTGTTGGTCTTGCCGATGACGAGGGCGCCGGCCGCACGCGCACGTGCAACGTGAAGGCTGTCGATGCGGGAAGGCGAGCGCGGCGACAGGGGCGAGCCCATCGAGGTCGGCAGCCCGGCGGCATGGCTCAGGTCCTTCACCGCGAACGGAAAACCGTGCATCCAGCCGCGCCGTTCGCCGCGCGCCAGCTCGGCATCGCGCTCGCCCGCTTCAGCCAGCAGTTGCTCGGGCTCACGCAGCGAGACGATGGCATTGAAGCGCGGGTTCAGCGCCTCGATGCGGGCCAGCGAGGCCTGCATCAATTCATGGCAGGACACCTCGCGGGCCGCGATGCGGCGCGAGAGTTCGGTGGCGCTGAGGGCGAGCAGGTCGTCTGAAGGCATGGCGGATGCGGGAAAAGGAGGGGGCGCCCAGTATGGCGCGGCGCTCGCATAATCGCCGCGTATGGAAACAAAGTGGCTTGAAGACTTCATCAGTTTGGCGGAGACCCGCAGCTTCAGCCGCTCGGCCCAGTTGAGGCATGTGACGCAGCCCGCGTTCTCCCGCCGCATCCAGGCGCTCGAAGGCTGGGCCGGCACCGACCTCGTCGATCGCAGCTCCTACCCCACGCGCCTCACGCCCGCGGGCCAGACGCTCTACAGCCAGGCCATCGAGATGCTGCAGTCGCTGCAGAGCACCCGGGCCATGCTGCGCGGCCATTCGGCCGCCGGACAGGACGTGATCGAGATCGCCGTGCCGCACACGCTGGCCTTCACCTTCTTCCCTTCGTGGGTGACGAGCCTTCGCGAGCACTTCGGGCCGATCAAGAGCCGGCTCATCGCGCTCAACGTGCACGATGCGGTGCTGCGGCTGGTCGAGGGCAGCTGCGACCTGCTGATCGCCTACCACCACCCCTCGCAGCCGCTGCAGCTGGACAACAACAAGTACGAGATGGTCAGCCTGGGCGAGGAAACCGTGGCCCCGTGGGTCAAGGCCGATGCCGACGGCGCGCCGCGCTACCGGCTGCCGGGCCGCCCGGGCCAGCCGCTGCCCTACCTGGGGTATGCGCCCGGTGCCTACCTGGGCCGCGTGGTCGACCAGCTGCTCAAGGAGTCGGGCACGGCCATCCATCTCGACCGCGTCTACGAAACCGACATGGCCGAGGGCCTGAAGGTCATGGCGCTCGAAGGCCACGGCATCGCCTTCCTGCCGCAGAGCGCGGTGCGCAAGGAAATCAAGGCCCGCAAGCTCGTGAGCGCGCTGCCGCCCGAGATCGACAGCCTGGAGGCGACGATGGAAATCCGCGCCTACCGCGAGAAGCCGAGCGCCCCGGCACCGGTGAAGACCGGCACCGGGCGGTCCGCCAAGGTCGCGGCGGTGCCCGAGGGCATCCAGCCCAAACGCACGGCCGACGCGCTCTGGTCTTACCTCGTCGGCACCCAGCCGGACGCCCGCTGACGCCGGTTTTTGTGCGCTGCACAATCTATAAGCGCCGCGCATGAGGCCTCCCGCATTCAGCATTGGCGCCATGAGCACGCCGGTACTACAGTCGCGGCAGTTTTTCTTCAGCCGCAATCGCGGCATCATTCGAGGCACGCCATCCGCGTGCTTTTTTTTAGCCGAGGAACCTGTATGAGCTCCAATTTCAGGACCGAACACGACTTCCTCGGCGAGAAGCAGATTCCCGCCGCCGCCTACTGGGGCGTGCACACGGCACGTGCCGTCGAGAACTTCGCGATCTCCGGCACCCGCATCTCGGCCATGCCCGACCTGGTGCGCGCGCTGGCCTTCGTGAAGAAGGCCGCCACCCGCGCCAATGCCGACCTGGGCGCTATCGACCGCGACCGCGCCGCCGCGATCATCCTGGCCTGCGAGGACATCATCGAGGGCAAGCTGCTCGACGAGTTCGTGGTCGACGTGATCCAGGGCGGCGCCGGCACCTCGACCAACATGAACGCGAACGAGGTCATCTGCAACCTCGCGCTCGAAAAGCTCGGCCACGAGAAGGCGCGCTACGACGTGCTGCACCCCAACGACCACGTCAACGCCTCGCAGAGCACCAACGACGTGTACCCCACGGCGGTGCGCCTGGCGCTGTGGTTCGCGATCGGCAAGCTGCTCGAAGCCATGGCCGCGCTGCGCCGCAGCTTCGAGGCCAAGGCGCTCGAGTTCAAGGACATCCTCAAGATCGGCCGCACCCAGCTGCAGGACGCGGTGCCGATGACGCTGGGCCAGGAGTTCCTGACCTACGCGATCATGATCGGCGAGGACGAGGCGCGCCTGGGCGAGGCGCGCGCGTTGATCGAGGAAATCAACCTCGGCGCCACCGCCATCGGCACCGGCATCAACGCACCGCACGGCTACGCCAACCTCGCCTGCCAGTACCTGGCCGAGCAGACCGGCGTGCCGCTCAAGCAGGCAGCGAACCTCATCGAGGCCACGCAGGACACGGGCGCCTTCGTGCAGCTCTCGGGCGTGCTCAAGCGCGTGGCCACCAAGCTCAGCAAGACCTGCAACGACCTGCGCCTGCTTTCCAGCGGTCCGCAGGCCGGCTTTGGCGAAATCCGGTTGCCTGCGCGGCAGGCGGGCTCGTCGATCATGCCGGGCAAAGTCAATCCGGTGATCCCGGAGGTCATGAACCAGGTGGCCTTCGAGGTCATCGGCAACGACATCACCGTGACCATGGCGTCCGAGGCCGGCCAGCTGCAGCTCAACGCCTTCGAGCCGATCATGGGCTGGAGCCTGTTCAAGAGCATCAAGCACCTGGGCAACGCCTGCAACACGCTGCAGCTCAACTGCGTGGCCGGCATCGAGGCCAACCGCGAGTTCCTGGCCAAGCGGGTGCGCGAGTCGGTCACGCTGGTCACCGCGCTCAACCCGCTGATCGGCTACGAGAAGGCCGCGCTCATCGCCAAGACCGCGCTCGCCACGGGCGGGCCCATCGACTTGGTGGCCGAGTCGTTGGGAATCATGACGCGCGCCGAGATGGAGGCGCTGCTCGTGCCCGAGAACCTGACCCAGCCGGTGCGCCTGTCTGCCGCACCGGTTCCCCCGGCTGCCGAGCCGTCGGGCACAAAGGCTGCTTAGTGAAAGTCGGACAATGCCAGGAGGCAGGATCGCACCAGGCTGGCGCTGCGATGCGCGCGGCCGGTGCAGCAATGCACGGCGGGATGCCCCCCGGATGCACCGGGTTGGTCCGGGTATCACGCAAAATATGTATGTCTAGAATTTAGTTGTATCTGTTTCAGTCACCCTCAGGAGTTTTCTGTATGAAAAAACAAGCAATGGCATTGGCAATCGCGGCGCTCGCCACCAGCGGCGTCTTCGCTCAGGCCAATGACACCCTGGCCAAGATCAAGGCCTCGGGCACCATCACCGAAGGCGTGCGTGAATCGTCGGGCCTGTCGTACACGCTGGGCAACGGCCAATACACCGGCTTCCACTACGACGTCTGCGCCAACATCATCAAGGACCTCGAGAAGGCCGCTGGCAAGAAGCTCGAAGTCAAGTACCAGCCCGTGACCTCGCAGAACCGCATTCCCCTCGTGCAGAACGGCACCGTGGACATCGAGTGCGGCTCGACCACCAACAACGCCACCCGCCAGAAGGACGTGGCCTTCGGCGTGACCACCTACGTCGAAGAAACCAAGATCGTCGTCAAGGCCAACTCGGGCATCAACTCGCTGGCCGACCTGAAGGACAAGACGGTTGCCACCACCACCGGCACCACGCCGCTGCAGACCGTGCGCAAGCAAAAGCGCGCCGAGAACCTGACCTTCAAGGAGGTCTACGGCAAGGACCACTCCGACAGCTTCCTGCTGCTGGAAACCGGCCGTGCCGACGCGTTCGTGATGGACGGCTCGATCCTGGCCGCCCTGGCCGCCAAGTCGAAGTCGCCCAAGGACTACAAGATCCTGAACGACGTGCTGGCCGTGGAACCCATCGGCATCATGATCCGCAAGGACGACCCCGCCTTCAAGAAGGCCGTGGACGACAGCATCAAGGCACAGGCCAAGTCGGGCGAGCTGGCCAAGCTCTATGACAAGTGGTTCCTGAAGCCGATTCCCCCGGCAAACGTCGTGATCAACCTGCCGTTGGGCGAAGCCACCAAGAACGCCTGGGCCAACCCGAACGACAAGCCCGCGGAAGAGTACGTCACCAAGGAATAAGCGCGCGTCGCTGCGTGAATGACGCCCACCTTTCGCGGTGGGCGTTTCTTTTCAAGGGACGGTTTTGTCGAAGACGGTGAAGGAGTAAGAAATGGGAAACTGGGATTGGCAGGTGTTCCTGCAGGACCCGGGTGGGGACTATCCGACCTACTGGCAGTGGATGCTTTCGGCCTGGGGCTGGACGGTGTCAGTGGCACTGCTGGCGCTGGTCGTGGCGCTTGTGCTGGGCTCGCTGATCGGCATCATCCGCACGCTGCCCGACAGCCCGTGGCTGGTGCGTTTCGGCAATGCATGGGTGGAGCTCTTTCGCAACATCCCGCTGCTGGTGCAGATCTTCCTCTGGTACCACGTCATTCCGGCGCTGATCCCGGTGATGAAGGGCGTGCCGAGCTTCATCCTTGTGGTGCTGGCGCTGGGCTTCTTCACCTCGGCGCGCATTGCCGAGCAGGTGCGCTCGGGCATCCAGGCGCTGCCCAAGGGCCAGCGCTACGCGGGCATGGCGGTGGGCTTCACCACCACGCAGTACTACCGCTACGTGATCCTGCCGATGGCCTACCGCATCATCATCCCGCCGCTCACGAGCGAGACGATGAACATCTTCAAGAACTCGTCCGTTGCGTTCGCCGTGTCGGTCACCGAGCTCACCATGTTCGCCATGCAGGCGCAGGAAGAAACCTCGCGCGGCATCGAGGTCTACCTCGCGGTGACGGCGTGCTACGTGGTGTCGGCCCTGGCGATCAACCGGCTCATGGCGTTCATCGAGAAGAAGACCCGCGTGCCGGGCTTCATCGTTTCGGCCAGCGCCGGCGGCGGAGGCCACTGACATGATGAATCTCGACCTGTCGTTCTACAACTGGGACGTCATCAGCAACTTCGTCGTCAAGGGCTTCTACTTCAGCATCATGCTGACGGTGGTGGCCACCATCGGCGGCGTGATCTTCGGCACCATCCTCGCGCTCATGCGGCTGTCGGGCAAGAAGTGGCTGGACACGCCCGCCGCCATCTACGTCAACGGCATGCGCAGCATTCCGCTGGTGATGGTGATCCTGTGGTTCTTCCTGCTCGTGCCGGCATCGTTCTACTCGCTGTTCGGCTCGCTCGGTTCGAACTACCGCTCCGAAATCTCGGCTGTGATCACCTTCGTCGCGTTCGAGGCGGCGTACTTCAGCGAGATCATGCGTGCGGGCATCCAGTCGATCCCGCGCGGCCAGGTGAATGCGGGCCAGGCGGTGGGCATGACCTACGGCCAGAACATGCGCCTCGTGGTGCTGCCGCAGGCGTTCCGCAACATGCTGCCGGTGCTGCTCACGCAGACCATCATCCTGTTCCAGGACACCTCGCTGGTCTACGCCATCGGTGCCTACGACATGCTCAAGGGCTTCGAGACGGCGGGCAAGAACTTCGGCCGCCCGATCGAGGCGTACCTGCTCGCAGCCGTCGTGTACTTCGTCATGTGTTACGCCCTTTCTTGGCTGGTCAAGCGCCTGCACAAGAAGATCGCCATCATTCGCTGAGTGGCTGAACCGGAGAGAAAGAAATGTCCGAAAAAATGATTGAAATCAAGAACGTCTCCAAGTGGTATGGCCCGGTGCAGGTGCTCAACGACTGCTCGGTGAACATCTCCAAGGGCGATGTGGTGGTGGTGTGCGGCCCGTCGGGTTCCGGCAAGTCCACGCTCATCAAGACCGTGAATGCGCTCGAGCCCTTCCAGAAGGGCGAGATCACCGTCAACGGCATCCCGCTGCACGACCCCAAGACCAACCTGCCCAAGCTGCGCTCCAAGGTCGGCATGGTGTTCCAGCACTTCGAGCTGTTCCCGCACCTGTCGGTGACCGAGAACCTCACGATCGCGCAGATCAAGGTGCTGGGCCGCTCGCCCGACGAAGCCAAGACCCGGGGCCTCAAGATGCTCGACCGCGTGGGCCTGATGGCGCACAAGGACAAGTTCCCGGGCCAGCTCTCGGGCGGCCAGCAGCAGCGCGTGGCGATCGCCCGCGCGCTGTCGATGGACCCGATCGTGATGCTGTTCGACGAACCCACCTCGGCGCTGGACCCCGAGATGGTCGGCGAAGTGCTCGACGTGATGGTGGCCCTGGCCAAGGAAGGCATGACCATGATGGTGGTCACGCACGAAATGGCCTTCGCCCGCAAGGTCGCGAGCCGCGTGATCTTCATCGACGTCGGCGGCAAGATCCTGGAAGACTGCCCGAAGGACGAGTTCTTCAATCACCCCGAGAACCGTCAGCCGCGCACCAAGGACTTCCTCAACAAGATCCTGCAGCACTGATCGGCTGCGCTCAAGCGATACAGGGGCCATGCTGGCGACGGCGTGGCCCTTTTTTATGTGGAAAAGGATGGTCCACTTCGACATTCCGGACAACCGGGAGGTCGCGATAGTCTTCAAGCTGCGGCATGAATGGCCGAAGATGTTCAAGTTCCTTAGGCTCTACAAGGAGCCGCCGCTACAGGTCGGTGTCGAACAGCAATGACTTTTTCGAGAACCTTGTTGGAGTCCGCAAGCAATGAGCATTACCGTCCTCACAGCCCCGGCAACCGAATGGGCTCGCGCTCATCCGACGATGTTCTTCGACCGAGGCGAAGTCACCGCACAAAGCATCGTCAAGCAGTTGATCGATGGCGCGCGGGCTCTGGGTGCAGCCAGCGTCGAGTCCTTGTCCATCGGACCGTGGCACATCGTCGCAGCCGATGAAGACTGGTTTCCCAAGGCACGGCTCCCGATACCGGACGACTTCAGGTTCAGCCGCCTCGTCGACTTCCCGGAGCAAGGGCAGAACTGCGTTCGCCCCGAGTTTCTTGTCGCGGCTTTTGCCCAGGATGTCATCGTCAAGGCGGCATGTTCGGAGCCGATCATTCTTGGAACCGTTTTTGCGACGGACGGGATTCATTCGATGCTGGAACACAGGAAATCCTGGCGCCGCGTCATTGCATTTCGTGGAATCAAGGCCTAGGACGCACCGCAGACACCGGCCATCGTGACTGCGGGTTTCCCCTGATCTTTTGCCTGTCGATCTCTACCCGCCTCATCCGACGTGCTATCGAGGGTCGTCCTCGGTTCTTCTTCAGGAGCAATCAATCATGGCTACCAACACCGTCCGTCTTCACCGCGTCATGCGCACCTCGCCGGACAAGGTCTACCGCGCATTCGTCCAGTCCGGCGCCTTCGAACGCTGGCTGCCACCCTTCGGCTTCGTCGGCAAGGTCCACGCGATGGAGCCCGTAGTGGGCGGCGCGTGGCGCATGTCCTTCACCAATTTCGGCACGGGCAACAGCCATTCGTTCGGCGGCAAGTACCTCGAGCTCGTTCCCGGCAAGCGCATCGCCTACGACGCCGCCTTCGACGACCCGAACCTTCCGGGCACGATGAAGACGACCGTGGTCCTGACCGAGGTGTCCTGCGGTACCGATGTCTCGATCGTGCAGGAAGGCATTCCCGAAGTGATTCCGGCCGAGATGTGCTACCTGGGGTGGCAGGAGTCGCTGGTCTCGCTGGCGCAATTGGTGGAGCCGAACATTCCGGGCTGACAGTATTTCGCTGGATCGAGCGAGTACCGCCCTATTGCGGCATCTGGCTCTTCACAAGGCTGGCATATACGGGCAGCGCGAACGCCGTGCTCAAGGTAAGTAGCAGCACTTCATAGGTCGCCAGCCCCAGCCAGAATCTGTACGGCTCCTGCCGTCTGAAAACCTTGTACCGGGCGCCCAGGACCCCTGTTTTCATCACTGAATAGGGATACCAGAAGGGCAGCACGAGCCAGCAGAGCAGCGAGAGAGAGTAGGGAGGGAGCGACCAGAAACCCGGTCCAATCGCCTTCGCGATGAGCGGTAGCGCGAGCCCGCTCATCAACATGCCCGCTGAGATCCAGTTGAAGAAGGCAGATCGATCCGTCGTGTTCGAGATTGGCATCACGCGATGGTAGCCAACGCCTGCGTCGTTTCGCGCCGATGCACCTCTCGCGCGCACGGCTCAAGGCAGCCGCGAGATGCGCTGCGTCAGCAGATCGAAGAAGCCCTGCGCATCGCCCTCGGCGATCCAGTTCACGTTGGCCGGGCGCTTCAAGCCACCGTACCAGTCGGTCACCGTCTGGCCGAAGCCGATGCCCTCGCGGCTGTCGACTTCCACGTTCACTTGCTTGCCCTTGAAGAGCGAGGGCTGCAGCAGGTAGGCGATGACCGTGGCGTCGTGCACCGGCCCGCCGGGCAGGCCGTAGTACTGCATGTCGTGCTGCACATAGGCATCGAGGATGTCGGCCACCGTCTTGCCCGCCTGGTTGCCGAGGCCGCGCAGCTTCGCGATGCGCTCGGGGCTCGTGAGGATCTTGTGCGTCACATCCAGCGGCAGCATGGTGATGGGCACGCCGCTCTTGAGCACGATCTCGGCCGCGTGCGGATCGGCGAACACGTTGAACTCTGCCGTCGGTGTGATGTTCCCGCCGTTGAAGTGCGCGCCGCCCATGAGCACCAGCTCGCGCAGGCCGCGCACGATGTCCGGGGCTTGCGTGAGTGCCAGCGCGAGGTTGGTCTCGGGCCCGAGCATCGCGAGCGTCACACTCTTCTCGGGCGCGGCACGCAGCGTGCGGATCAGGTAGTCGACGGCATTGCCATCGGCCAGCGGCTGCTTCGGCTCGAACACCTTCACGCCCGTGATGCCTTCGCTGCCATGCACATCGGCCGCGTAGATCGGCGTGCGCAGTAGGGGGCGCGGCGCGCCGGCGTAGACCGGAATATCCGGGCGCTTGGCCCATTCGCGTGCCAGGCGTGCGTTGCGCGAGGTTTTCGCGAGCGGCACGTTGCCGGCTACCGTGGTCAGCGCCTGGATCTTGAGCGTCTCGGGCGATGCCATGGCGAACAGCAGCGCGATCACGTCGTCGGCGCCCGGGTCGGTGTCGATGATGAGCGTGTGCACCGTGTTGGCGTCGGCGGCGTGCGCTGCGGTCGGAGCGATGCTGGTGGTCATCAAGAGGGCGAATCCCGCGAGAAGGAACGAGGAAAGATCGGCTTTCCAACGCGAAGAGAGAGGCATGAATTGGCTTCCTTGAAGCGCGAGAAAACGCGCGGTGAAAACCAGTCTGCCAGAGCATTTCGCGTCGGCGGCATGAAATCGAAGGCGTGTTCTGGGCCTCTGCCACGGGGCATCCCGCACTTCGCAAACCAAGGATTTCGCCCGCCATTTTCGTTGCAGTTGAAAGTGCGCAAGCGGCAAAGAAAAAGCCCCGCAAGCGGGGCTTCGGCGGGGCCATCGAAGCCCCCGCAGTGTTGCGAAAACGCTGCTTACTTCTTGCGCGCGGCAATCGCCTTCTCGGCCTGTGCGACGAGGTCCGCACCCACCATCGACTTCCACTTGTCGTACACCGGGCGCGTCGCCTTCACAAAGGCTTGGCGCTCTTCCGGCGTGAGCTGCGTCACCGTCACGCCCATGGCGGCGATGTCCTTGAACACCGGCTTGTCGGCTTCCACGAGGCCCTTGCGCGCGATGGCGATTTCCTGCTTGCCCGCATCGAGCGCGGCCTGGCGCACGATGGCCTGGTCGGCTGGCGTCCACGAAGCCCAGATCTCCTTGTTCACCACGAACACCAGCGGGTCGGCCACGTAGCCCCAGGCGGTCACGAACTTCTGGCCCACGGTGTGCATCTTGAGCACGGTGAACAGGAAGAGCGGGTTCTCCTGGCCATCGACCGCGCCGCTCGCGAGCGCGGGCTGCGCATCGGCCCAGCTCATCTGCGTGGGGTTGGCGCCCAGCGCTGTGAACATGTCCGAATAGATCGGCGAACCGACCACGCGGATCTTCATGCCCTTCAGGTCCTCGGGCGACTTGATCGGCTTCTTGGAGTTGGTGATTTCGCGGTAACCGTTCTCGCCCCAGGCGAGCGGCACCACGCCAGCCTTGTCGAGGGTCTTGAACATTTCCTTGCCCACGTCGCCCTGCGTGAGCGCGTCGATGGCCGCGTAGTCGGGCATCAGGAAGGGCATCGAGAACAGGTTGAGCTGCTTGACCTGCGGCGACCAGTTGATGGTCGAGCCCACGGCCATGTCGATCACGCCCTGGCGCAGCGCGCTGAACTCGCGCGTCTGGTCGCCCTGGATCAACGACACGCCCGGGTACAGCTTGATGTTGATGCGGCCCTGGGTGCGCTCCTTCACGAGGTCGGCCCAGATCTTTCCGGCTTGGCCCCACGGCGTGGGTGGGCCGAGCACCAGCGACATCTTGTACTCGGGCTTGTAGGCGGCCTGCGCCATGGCGCCGGTCGAGAAGAGCCCGAGCGTGGCGGCGACGGCGGCGAGGCCCAGCAGGGTGCGGCGGAATTTCATTTGAAGGTCTCCTCTTTGTAGATGGAACGAAAAAATCAGTAGCCCAGCTTGCGCGGCAGCCAGAGCGCAAGCTCGGGGAATGCGATGACCAGCACCATCACCACGAACATCGAGAACAGCATCCAGCCGACCCAGCGCACGGTCTCTTCCATGCGCACCTTGGCGATGCGGCACGAGACCATGAGGTTCACGGCCAGCGGCGGCGTGAACTGCCCGAGCGCAACCTTGAGCGTGAGGATCACGCCGAACCACACCGGGTCCCACTTGTAGTACTGCACGATGGGCAGCAAGAGCGGCACGAAGATCAGGAAGATCGACACGCCATCGAGGAACATGCCCACGGTGATGAGCAAGAGGATCAGCAGCGCGAGGATGCCGTATTCGCCCAGGCCCGAATTCACGATGGCCCGCGTGACCGGGTCGATGATGCCCAGCGTCGAGAGCGAGTACGCGAAGATCCCCGCGAGCGACACCACCAGCAGGATCACCGCCGAGAGCTCACCCGATTCGCGCAGGATCACGAACAGGTCGCGCACCTTGATGGTCCGGTGGATGCACATGCCCACGAAGAGGCCGTAGAACACCGCGACCACGGCCGCTTCGGTCGGCGTGAACCAGCCCGCGCGCATGCCGCCCAGAATCAGCACCGGTGCCGCGAGGCCCCAGATCGCTTCGCGAAAGCTCTTCCAGAACGGCGGACGCGGCAGCGTCGCTTCGAGCGCGCCCATCTTGTGCGTGCGGGCCAGCCACACGGCCGGAATCATCAGCGCGAGGCCGGCCATCACGCCCGGGATCATGCCGGCCGCGAACAGCGCCGGCACCGAGGCGCCCGGCACCAGCACCGAATAGACGATGAACGCGACCGACGGCGGAATCAGGATGTCGGTGGCCGCCGCGGCGCCCACCACGCTCGCCGAGAACGCGGCCGGGTAGCCGGCGCGCGACATGGCCGCGATCATCACCGCGCCCACGGCGGCGGCGTTGGCCGGGCCCGAGCCCGAGATGCCGCCGAGGAACATCGCGACCGCAATCGCCACCAGCGGCAGCATGCCGGGACCGCGCCCGACGATGGCGACCGCGAAGTTCACCAGCCGCAGCGCCACGCCCGAGCGGTCGAAGATGGAGCCGACCAGCACGAACATCGGAATGGCCAGCAGCGGGTACTTGCCCAGGCCCGCATAGAAGTTCTGCGGCACGGCCAGCAGGCCGAACCACTGGGCGTCGCTGTTGGCCAGCGCGATGCAGGCGGCGCCTGCCAGGCCGAGTGCGGCGCCGATGGGCACGCCCACCAGCATCATCAGCACGAAGGCGACGAAGAGCAGGGTGGCGATCACTTGGCGCCGCCCTTTTTGTTATTGCTGTCGTCGGACTGGTAGTTCGTCTTGCGCCCGCGCCGGACCATGAGGCCGATGGCCCTCCCCGCGATGGCGAAGGACACGATCGGCAGCCACATCGAATACCACCAGGCCGGCAGCCCGATGCCCGGCGTGGTTTCCTCGAAGCGGTAGTCGTCCCACACCATGCGGATGCTGAGCGCGCCGATCAGGCCGAAGAGGATGGCGATCATCAGCGCGCCGAACTGCGCGAGGCGCTTGCGCCGCGCCATCGAGCCGCTTTCCGAGAAGTACTCGATGCGGATATGCCGGTCGCGCGCCACCGCGGCCGAGCCCGCCACCAGCGCCAGCATGATCATGAGGAACACCGAGAACTCCTCGGTCCACGCGAACGACGAGCTGGTGAAGTAGCGCACCAGCACGTTGGCAAAGGTGATGAGCGCCAGCGCGCCCATGATGATGACGGTGAGCCAGTCTTCGATGGCCAGCGGCACCTTGGTCGGTTCGTCGGCGGCTTCGATGTCGGGGGGGAGGGGGCTGGCGGCGTCCAGCGTGGGGCCGGACTCGGGAGGAGTTGTCATCGCAGGAAGGGCAGGTGAGGCAGGCGCCATGTCACCGGGCGGACGCCGGGACGCGGTCCGTACACCTCGACAGGGGGGAGCAGCCGCCGATGCTAGAGGGTCGATGACCATTCATGTATCGGGGGTTTCCTTAGATGGGCTCTTGCTTTCGGGGCTTGGTACAGGCGCATTCGGGGTGTGTGCACAGGGCGTGCGGCTGTGAGGTTGGCGGTTCGACCGCTGTGGTGGACTGCAAATGGACGTGCGGGGGTGTCCTACTGAGCGTTTGTGAGAGACGGATAAGCAGAAGTCCGAGGGGCTGGTGTCAGTCGCGGTCGACTTTGGTAGGACTGCGTTCAATGTTCGCTTCAGACACGTTGCGGGCAGTCGATGCAAGCGATCTGCCTGACTGCTTCAGACCTAGTAGTGGAAATCCGTAGCGCGGGCTCAATGGCTTCGGCACGCGCTGTTAGATGCGTGCGTATTGGTCAAGCATCGAACCGCCTCACTGTCGGTGAAGGGGGTCGAACCCAGCTGTTCACACGCGCTTCATTGGGGAATCCGAGCTGTCACGGTGTCTGGTACACAGGCGCAGTACACACGGCGAACTTTGAATCTAGGAGTCTTTTTCGGGAGGCGGCGTAGGGGTCTCGCTCGGCTCCATCGTGGGCAAGCTTTTACGTGTCGCGGCTTGCTTACGCAGCCTCGCGAGTCGCTCTTGCAATGGGGCCGCTAGGTTTGGGTGAAAGCGGGCGAGCTGGCCGACGCGACCGGCTGCCTTGGCAATGACTGCCTGAGCGGCCTCGACGCCGTGATTGGCGACAAGCATCTCGGCTTGAAACACTGCCGTCCTGGCGTTGGCTCGGCGGGCCGGCGGGAGCGCGGCTCTGCGGTTCACGACGAGCTTGGTTGTCACCATCTGTTTAGTGGCTGGTGCAATCTCGTGCTTGTCGCGCCGCGCTGACAGGCCATTCCTCCGGAGCATCCCGTACACGGAGGCGATAAGTTCGGTCTTTCGGCTCGGCTCCAATGGAGTTGACGAGGACATGACAATGTCGTCAACGTATCGAGAGTAGCGGATGCCCTGAGCCTCAAGCTTTGCGTGCAGCAGCGCCTCGTCCCGCCAAAGAGCGAGGTTAGCTAGGTACGAGCTTGGGATTGCCCCTTGCACCAAAGCCCCGTCCTTGGTGGTAAGGCTTGTTAGCACCTGAGAGACAGCCGTGCCGAACAGGAAGAAGTGACGCCAGATGTCGAAGACGCATGTCTCAGACACGGAGTTGAAAAACCCCTTCACGTCCTCGCAGATCACGACGGCCTGCCCAGCGTGAATTTCGGCGTTAGCCTTGTAGTCACGCCCCTTGAGGCTTCCCGTGAGGTAGCTGGGGAAGTGCACCTCTGACAGGATGAATTCCTTGATCCGAGAGTGGATGGGCTTGAGCGGAGGCTTGGCGTCGAAGACTTGCCTAGTTGATCCAGGTTTGAGTTGGACGGCTCGATACAGGCTGCCCGCGTTCTTAGCTATGTGGACCAGCTCGCTTTCGCTCACCTTGAGCGTGTTGGCTAACGCCGCGAGCGAGCCAATGGGCCTAAAGGGGTAGGTCGGCTTGCGGAGATTCAGGCTCATTGAGAAGCTCCAAGGCCGTGACCGCGAGCTGGCCGGCGAGTTCCTTGTTGATCCCGGACAGCTCTCCGTCCTCCGCCCCCAGGAAGAAGAGGATCTCCAATGGAACACGAAGGGCGGCGGCAAGCCGCTGAAGAGTCGAAAGAGGCGGATCACGGCGTGACCGCTCAAGCAACGACAGATAGGACACGGACATGTCAGCTCTCTGAGCAAGCTGAGCTTGCGAAAGCCTTCGCTTTGTTCTAGCAAGCTGGATCGCGTTGCCGATGTTCATGATGATCTATAAAACAAAGAATGGGCCTGGGGGGCCTGTGACTTCACTTAAGCCAATCGCTGATGTTCGTCACCGAAGTGAGCACAACAGCAATCGCCTCCACTACGCGGACCACCAGCTTGGCCACTTCCGCCGCATCAAGACCGCCATCACGAACCTCTTTGAGTTCTACGATCAGCCGGTCCAAGTCACGCATCGCCCCATCGTCGAGTTGGCTACGGTACTCATCGCGCAGTTTTGTCAACGTCGCGATGTGGTTCTCACAAGATTGCTTGTTCATTTCTGAAGCTCCTTATCAGGCGAAATTGCCTCGTCCCCCGTGAAGCAGACGCCGAAAAGGAGCCAACTCGACTGCCAAGCCCATCACAGTTGCCGCCGACTGAGCCTGTCCCCCCTGGTACTAGGCACTTAGTAGCTTCGTTCTTCGCTCCTGGGAGCTAGGAAGTCCGCTTACCTCGCGCTCAGTTCCTGGTGAAACGTCGCCCGTCACCACTAGCGGTTGACCGCCGTTGGCTGCGTAAACGCTCTGCTACTGTCCAGCAGAGTGACCCCGCTCTCGCGTGGCCTGATCACTGACTTGCTTCTTGGAAAACTTAAGGAAAGCAACAATCTCTATCGAACCTCGTCAACACGGTAACGTGCTGCCGTGGACGCATGATACGACTGTCAGTGCGTGTTTGTTGACTGTCAGTACGTTTAATTGTTACGAGGCGTGCCTTAGTTCAAGTTGGTTCCCTCATCGGGCAATCCCGCCTAAACGTTTCGGCCCTGTGCCGCGCACGCATAGCCTCAAGGTTTGAGTTGTCCTTGAGAGTCCTTTCAGTTCCTGCGGCTCGGCCGCACTAAAGCGGCGTCGCTCGGCGTATGTGCCGAATTGCTGATACGGAAGGCTCGCTATTTCGGATGGCACACTCGGGGCCCGTTATTTGCCCAAAGGTTTGGCATGGTCGCTCCTGAACAACCCACTGATGCAGCCGGGCTTGCGAAGCGTTGGTACGAACGTACCTCCGTGGTTGCCGTAGGGCACTACAAGGCAGCCGCATACCTGACCGGCAGGAACGGAAAGTTCACTGGCAGCTCAGCGGTTCTCTCGGCCATAGTGGGTACTGCAGCCTTTGCCACATTGCAGGCCCAACCGGCAACGTGGCTCCAGATAGGGGCCGGCATCTTGAGTGTGGTTGCCGCTGTCCTCGCCACGTTTGCCGGCACGATGGGCTACCAAGAAAAGGCCGAAAAGCACCGACTAGCCGCGGCGAAGTACAACGCCATCGGCCGGAGGCTAGAGCAAATCCGCGCCTCGCCTGAGATCGATGCGGTGGAACTCGTTGCAATCCGGGTCCGCCTTGATGAGCTTTCACTTGAAATGCCGCATATTCCCAAGCACATCCATAGCCAAATGGGCAGCTTCGAGGACATTGACCGATGGGGCGACAAGCAGCGCTAGAAAAGTTGCGCTGACCGTGCTGCCCGGCGCCGGCCGTTGCATCAAAAATCAGTCATCCTCGGGGCTGAGGCCGTAGTGAGACCCATCGGCTCAACCGCTCTTTGTCATCCCGACTGCATCCCAATCAGAACGCTTTCGGACATGACACCGCATTCCAAAGGACCTGTTCCCCAGGCGGGCCGCGATACCCGCAGCCCGCAGACCGACCGCTAACCGCCAGTCTCAAGCGCCCCACGCCGCGCCGTCTCATTCACCTGAAACAACTCCCCAGCCTTGCGAGCCAGATCAGCCGCAAGCCAAAGCACGTTGTCCAGTCGTCGAGGCCCATCCCCGCTGCACCAGTCAATCTCTTCCCCATGGCAGACCCACAGGAGAGCTTCGAGTTGAGAGAGGGTGTTTTCAAGAAGATCCGCCGCGTCTTGGGCGTTGTCGTCGGAAGCGACCGGCGTAGTTGGCCGGGCTATAGTCTTGGTAGCCATTTTTGTGCGTTTCCTTCCAAGGTGTGTGCACGAACTTGGTTAGACGGCTGGGGTGCTAGTAACACCCTGGCCGTCGCCTTTTGATACCTCGCATTTGCATCGCTGCTTTCGCACCGACAACCTGCCGCGAGGCAAGCAGCCTTCAAACATCTCGGTGGTGGCTTGGTGTGTTGCGCCTTCCTTCTCCCCTTGTTGGGGTATCGAGTGACAGGGGCATTCACTCTAAAGAAGAACACGGCAAGTCGCCGTTTCATGCGGCACGAAGTCTCGGCAACCGCCAACAAATGCAGCTTCCGCAATGCGCCGCTCGCAGACCTCGTGGGCCACGCGCCATGTGAAGCCGCAGCGCCCCCGGACGCGAGCAGAAAGACTCAGTCCATCCAGGACCGCGCCCGGTCCAGATGCTCGCGGCATTCGCGCACCATGCGCTCGATCAGTTCCGCGCAGGTCGGCACGTCGTCGATCAGCCCGATGCACTGGCCGGCCGAGACCACGCCGTTGTTCACCTCGCCCGATTCCAGCGCCGCGCGACCGCGCGCGCCGGCCACCAGCGGGCGCACTTCCTCGAACTCGCAGCCGCCGGGGCGGTTCTCCGTCGCCACCACCTCTTCGGAGATCGCGTTGCGGAACACCCGCGCGGTATTGCGCATGGTGCGGAACATCAGCTTGGTGTCGCGCTCGGTCGCATCGACCAGCGCCTGCTTGATGTTCGGGTGGATCGGCGCCTCTTGCGTCACGCAAAAGCGCGTGCCCATGTTCACGCCTTCGGCGCCGAGCGCCAGCGCGGCGGCCATGCCGCGCCCGTCGGCGATGCCGCCCGAGGCAATGATCGGAATGCGCAGCTTGCGCGCCGCGATGGGCAGCAGCACGAGGCCGGGCACGTCGTCCTCGCCCGGATGGCCCGCGCACTCGAAGCCATCGACCGACACCGCATCCACGCCGTTGCGCTCCGCCGAGAGCGCATGGCGCACCGAGGTGCACTTGTGCACGATCTTCACGTCGTGGCGCTTCAAGGCCTCGATGAAATCCTTCGGGCTGTTGCCCGCGGTCTCCACGATCTTGATGCCGCTGTCGATGATGGCCTGCACGTACTCGGCATACGGCGGCGGCTTCACCGCCGGCAGGATCGTGAGGTTCACGCCGAAGGGCTTGTCGGTCAGGGTGCGGGTGCGCGCGATTTCATTGCGCAGGTCGTCGGGCGTGGGCTGCGTGAGCGCCGTCACGATGCCCAGTCCGCCGGCGTTCGACACGGCCGCGGCCAGCTCGGCGCGGCCCACCCATTGCATGCCGCCCTGGATGATCGGGTAGCGAATACCGAGCAGTTTGGTGATGCGGGTCTTCATCGGCTCAGAGTGCCTTGACGAGTTCGGGCACAGCCACGAACAGGTCGGCCACGAGGCCGTAGTCGGCGACGCTGAAGATCGGCGCTTCTTCGTCCTTGTTGATCGCCACGATCACCTTGGAGTCCTTCATGCCGGCCAAGTGCTGAATGGCACCCGAGATGCCCGCTGCGATGTACAGCTGCGGCGCGACGATCTTGCCGGTCTGGCCCACCTGCCAGTCGTTCGGGGCGTAGCCCGCATCGACGGCGGCGCGGCTGGCGCCCAGGCCCGCGTTGAGCTTGTCGGCCAGCGGTGCCATCACTTCGGTGAACTTCTCGGCGCTGCCCAAGGCGCGGCCACCCGAGACGATGATCTTGGCGGCCGTCAGTTCGGGGCGTTCGCTCTTGGTGACTTCGCGGCCGACGAAGCTGCTCTTGCCGCTGTCGGCAACGCCTTCGGCGGTTTCGACGGTTGCGCTGCCACCAGTGGCGGCTGCGGCGTCGAAGCCGGTCGTGCGCACCGTGATCACCTTGGTGGCATCGCCGCTCTGCACCGTGGCAATCGCGTTGCCGGCGTAGATCGGACGCTCGAAGGTGTCGGGGCTGTCGACCTTCGTGATGTCGCTGATCTGTGCCACATCGAGCTTGGCGGCCACGCGCGGCGCGACGTTCTTGCCGTTGGCGGTCGAGGGGAACAGGATGTGGCTGTAGTTGGCCGCGATCGCGAGGACTTGAGCTGCGACGTTCTCGGCGAGGTTCTCTGCAAGGCTGGGGCTGTCGGCTGCGATGACCTTGGTCACGCCTGCGATCTGGGCTGCAGCCTTCGCGGCTTCAGCGGCATTGGCGCCAGCCACCAGCACATGCACTTCACCGCCGCAAGCCAGCGCTGCGGTCACGGTGTTGAGGGTGGCCGGCTTGATGCTGGCGTGGTCGTGTTCGGCAATAACAAGTGCGGTCATGTTCAGATCACCTTCGCTTCGTTCTTCAGTTTGTCCACCAGCGTCGCCACATCAGGCACCTTGATGCCTGCGCCGCGCTTGGGCGGCTCGCTGACCTTCAGGGTCTTCAGGCGGGGTTTGACATCCACGCCCAGGTCCTCGGGCTTGAAGACATCCAACTGCTTCTTCTTGGCCTTCATGATGTTGGGCAGCGTGACGTAGCGCGGCTCGTTCAGGCGCAGGTCGGTCGTGATGACGGCCGGCAGGCTCAGGGAGATGGTTTCCAGGCCGCCATCAACTTCACGGGTGACCGTGGCCTTGTCGCCAGCCACTTCGACCTTGGAGGCGAAGGTGGCCTGGGGCAGGTTGGCCAGGGCCGCCAGCATCTGACCCGTTTGATTGGCGTCGTCATCGATGGCTTGCTTGCCGAGGATGATGAGCTGGGGCTGTTCCTTGTCGACCAGCGCCTTCAGCAGCTTGGCGACAGCCAGCGGCTGCAGCTCTTCGGTGGTCTCGACCAGGATACCGCGGTCCGCACCGATGGCCATCGCGGTGCGCAGGGTTTCCTGGCACTTGGCATCACCGCAGGAGACAGCGATCACTTCAGTGACAACGCCCTTCTCCTTCAGGCGCACGGCTTCTTCGACAGCGATCTCGTCGAAGGGGTTCATGCTCATCTTGACGTTGGCAATGTCCACCCCGGTGCCGTCGCTCTTGACGCGCACCTTCACGTTGTAATCGACGACCCGTTTGACAGGCACAAGAATCTTCATGGTTGGTCCTTCAAAAAATCAGAGGAGGTTCGTTCACTCGAGCTTCGCGCCCGATTGCTTGATGAGCCGCTCCCACACCGGGCGCTCCTGCTTCCAGGCGGCGGCAAAGAGTTCGGGCGAGCTGTCCTTGAGCTCGAAGCCCATGGCCGCGATGCGCTCGCGCACGTCGGGCTGCTGCGAGGCCTTGCGCACTTCGTCGGCGATGCGGTCCACGATGGGCTTGGGCGTCTTCGCAGGCACCGCGAAGGCGAGCCATCCGGTCACGCGGTAGGCCTCGTCCTTCAGGCCCTGTTCGGCCATCGTCGGCACGTTGGGCAGCGCGGCCATGCGGCGTTCGCCGCTCACGCCGATGGCCCGCACCTTGCCCGCGTCGATGTGCGGCTTGGCCACGAGCGCGCTCGCATAGGCCATCTGGATCTGCCCGCCGATCAGGTCCTGCATCATCGGCGCCTCGCCCTTGTAGGCGACGTGGTTCATGTCGGCCTGCTGCGTGAGGCTCATGTGCGCGCCGGCCAGGTGCGGGTAGGCGCCCACGCCGTAGGAACCGTAGGCGACCTTGCCCTTGTTCGCGGCCACGTACTTCAGCAGTTCCGGCGCGGTCTTCACCGGCACGCTCGGATGCACCACCAGCACCAGCGGACCCATCGCCACCTGGTAGACCAGCGTGAGGTCGCGCTGCGTGTCGTAGGGCAGCTTCTCGTAGAGGAACTCGTTGGTCAGCAGCGCGTTGCTGAGGGAGAACACGACGGTGTAGCCATCGGGTGCCGACTTGGCGACCGCATCGGTGCCGATGATGCCGGCGGCGCCGGGCTTGTTGTCGATGACGACGGGCTGGCCGAAGCCGGCCGACATCTTCTGGGCCAGCACGCGCGCGAGCACGTCGGTCGCGCCACCGGCCTGGAAGGGCACGACGAGGCGGATCGGCTTGTTCGGGTAGGGCGCCTGCGCGTGGGCGGGGGCCAGCGCGAACAGCGCGGCGGTCGATGCGGCTGCGGCGCAGAGCCATGCGCGGCGGTTGGAGGATGGATGGGCCATGGTTTTGTCTCCCTTTGGTTTCAGAAACTCTTGAGGTTCAGTTCACTTCAGCGCGATGCGCGTCTTGAAGGGCAGCGGCGCCAGCGCCTTCTGCAGCCGCTCCTGCAGCGTTGCAGCCAGAGCGCCCGCTGCGGCGGCATCGATCTGCACCTGCACGAGGCTTTCGCCTTCCGTGGTCACCGCGGGCTTTGCCGCATCGCTCGCGCCGAGTTCGGCGCACACCTCGGCGACCGTGGCGAGCACCACTTGCCGCGCGGCCATGGCGCGCAGCTCGGGCTTGTAGATCTTGCCGACGTTGGTCATCGGCATCGCGCCGATCACCGACACCCACTTGGGCTTGGCGGGTGCTTCGTCCACGCGCGCGGCGGTGAAAGCGAGCAGTTCTTCCTCGGTGGCCGAGGCGCTGGGCACCAGCGTCGCGAAGATCACGGGCAGCTCGCCCGCATAGGCATCGGGCGCGCCGACTGCCGCGCACAGCTGCACCGCAGGGTGCGCGCCGAGCGCGTCCTCGATGGTCTTCGGATCGATGTTGTGGCCGCTGCGGATGATCAGGTCCTTCGAGCGGCCGGTGAGGTTGAGCCGCTCCTCGCTGTCCATCCAGCCGAGGTCGCCGGTCGCGAGCCAGCCATCGGCGGTGAAGGCCTTGGCGTTGTCCGCAGGATCGACGAAGCCCGAGAACACATTGGGCGACTTGAAGAGCACCATGCCCTGCTCGCCGGGCGCCACGTCGCGGTCGCTCGCGTTGCCGCTCTCGTCGAGCGCGACGATGCGGATCTGCGAGTACGGCAGCCGGAAGCCGACGCAGCCCGCGGGCCCGTTCACACCCGGCGGCGTGATGGTCGAGATGCCGGCCATCTCCGTCATGCCCAGGCTCTCGTGCACATGGAGGCCGAACAGGCGCTCGAAGCGCGCAGCCAGTTCCGGCGCGAGCACGGCGGCGCCGGTGCGGCAGTAGGTGATCGAAGAAATGTCCGCGCCGTCCAGCGGCACGTTCGCCAGCGCCGCGAGCACGGTGGGCACGGCCGAGAGCGAGGTCGGCCGGTACTTCGCGACCAGCTTCCAGTAGTTGGCCAGCACCTCCTTGTTGCGCAGCAGCGAGGGCGTCGGAATGATCACCTCCACGCCCGCCGACAGCGACGAGAGCGAGGCCGGCAGCACGCCCGCCACGTGGAACAGCGGATAGCCGTTGATCGAGATGCCCTGCTCGTTCATGCCCGCCAACTGCACGCTGGCCCAGGCGGTGAACACCTGCGCGCCATGGCTGTGGCGCGCGAGCTTGGGCGCGCCGGTGGTGCCGCCGGTGTGGAAGTAGGCGGCGATGTCGGTGGGGGCGATGTCGCGGCCGCTCACGAGGCGGTCGCTCGGTTGCGCTGCGCGCAGCGTACTGAACTCCGCCACGCCTTCGGGCAACGCGCCCGCAGCACCCGGCGCTTCGTCGTGCGGCGCCACGCGCAGCACGGTGGTGAGCGTGGGCACCTGGCCGCGCAGGCGCATCGCCTTCGACCACATGCCCGATTCACTGTCCGAGCCGTAGGCGATCAGCACCTTGGCGCGCGCCGCGGTCATCAGCGCGACGAGCTTCTCGTCGGTCAGCAATGGGTTCAGCGGCTGCACGATGCCGGCCGCCTCGCCGCCCCAGAGCGCGAGGTGGTATTCGAGGCAACCGGGCAGCAGCACCGCGACCGCGTCTTGCGGCCCCACGCCCAGCGTGTGCAGCAGGTTCGCGGTCTGGTGGATGCCCGCGAGCAATTGCGCGTATGACCAGCGGATCGGCTCATCCGCCGGATTGCCGCTGCGCAGGAAGGTGAGCGCGGTCTTGTCGCCGAAGGCTGCACCGGAATTGCGGAACAGCTCGTAGGTGCTGCGCACCGTGAGCGCTTTTTCGAGCGGCGTTTCTTCGAGCCGTCGGATGTCGGCGAGGCCGCGCACCGGGAACAGGGGGCGGAACGGCGCACCGGCCGTTCCTGTGTTGTTGTTCTTGTCGTTGCCTGTTGTCATGTTGTCTCCTTGATGTCGTGTGGCCAGCGGTGGCGAATCGCGGTTTTACTGGTTCGTGATGTGGTTGTCGCGAATGACCTTGCCCCAGCGCTCGAAGTCCTGGTGCATGCGCACGCCGGTCTGCTCGGGCGTGCGGTAGGCCGCGAAGGAGCCGACGCTTTCGAGCTTTTCCTGCACCTGCTTGTCGGCCAGCGCGGTCTTGAGTTCTGCGCTCATGCGGTCGATCACATCCTTGGGCGTGCCGGCCGGCGCCAGCAAGCCGCCCCACGAGGTCGCATCGAAGCCGGGGAAGCCTTGCTCGGCCACCGTCTTCACATCGGGCAGCAGGCTCACTCGCTGGCCCGAGCCGACCGCGATGGCGCGCAGCTTGCCGGCCTTGACGTGCGGCAGCACGCCCACGAGGTCCGAGAACATCGCGGGCACCTGGCCGCCGATGAGGTCGGTCACGGCCGGCGCGCTGCCACGGTAGGGCACGTGCTGCATGTCGAACTTGCCGATGGTCTTGAGCTGCTCGGTCGTCAGGTGGCCGAAGCTGCCGGCGCCGGCCGTCGTGTAGTTGAGCTTGCCGCCTTCGGCCTTGGCCTTGGCAATCAGGCCCTGCAGGGTGGTCACGTCGGGCAGCGATTTGGGGTTGACCACCAGCACGATCGGCAGGTCGTACACCGAGCCCACGGGCGTGAAGTTCTTGAAGATGTCGTAGCCGGTCGGGCCGTAGAGGTGCGAGGCCAGCAGCGTGGGCGTGGCGAGCATCACGAAGGTGTAGCCGTCCGGTGCGGCGCGTGCCGCGGCGGCCGCGCCCACGGTGCCCGAGGCGCCGCTGCGGTTGTCGATGACGATGTTCTGCTTGAGCGCGACCGACATCTTCTGCGCCACGATGCGCGAGGCCACGTCGGTCGGGCCGCCGGGCGGGAAGGGCACGATCAGCGTGATCGGCTTGGCGGGCCAGGCTTGCGCGAAGGCAACGCCGGTGACAAGGGGAAGAGCCAGGGCGATGAGAGCGCGGCGAAGAGGATTGCGAAGGGAACGGGAAACGAGGGAGGCCATGGACTTCTTGCTAATTCAGGGATCAGGAATGCACAGGCGTCTTCTTCAGACGACGCCACTTGTTTTCAGCGCGGCCAGCTTGTCATCCGACAGGCCGAGCAGGGACTGCAGCACATCGTGCGTGCCTTCGCCCAGCGTGGGCGGCGCGCTGCGCACCGGCAGTCGCTCGCCATCGAAACGGTAGGGCGGCGCGAGCACATTGACCGTGCCGGCCACCGGGTGCGGCTGCGTGGTCACGAGGCCCGCATCGGTCGCGCGCTTCGACTGCAGCGCTTCGAGCAGGCCCAGCACCTCGCCGCACGGAATGCCCGAGGCGGTGAGCTTTTCGAGCAAGTTGGCGCGCTGGCGCTTGGCAAGTTCCGCGTGCAGCTCGGGCAGCAGCACCGCGCGGTTCGCCGAGCGCAGGATGTTGGTCTTGAAGCGCTCGTCGGCCGCGAGGTCGGGCCGCTCGATCACCTCGGTGCAGAAGCGCGCGAACTGCGCGTTGTTGCCCACGGTGATGACCAGCGGGCCGTCGGCCGCATCGAACACGCCGTAGGGCACGATCGACGGATGCGAATTGCCGTAGCGCGGCGGGTCTTCGCCCATCAGCAGCGCCTCGAGGCCGTAGTAGGCGGTGATCATCAGGCCGCAGTCGAAGAGCGCCATCTCCACATGCCGACCCTTGCCGGTCTTCTCGCGCTGGTAGAGCGCGGCGAGGATGGCCTGCGCCGAGTACATGCCGGTGAACAGGTCCACGGCGGCCACGCCGAACTTCAGCGGCGGCTGGTTCGCTTCGCCGTTGAGCGCCATGAGGCCCGCTTCGCCCTGCACCACGAGGTCGTAGCCGGGTCGCGCGGCCTCGGGGCCGGTGCGGTCGTAGCCCGAGATCGAGCAGTAGATGAGGCCCGGGTGCTCCTTGCTCAGCTGCTCGTAGCCCAGGCCCAGCTTGTCGATGCCGCCGAACTTGAAGTTCTGGATCACCACGTCGCACTGCTTCGCGAGATCGCGCGCGATCTGCTGGCCTTCGGGCGTCTGGAGGTCGAGCGTGACCGAGCGCTTGTTGCGATTCACGCTGTTGAAGTAGGCGGTCTCGGTCTTGCCGACGCGCAGGCCCCAGTCGCGCGTGTCGTCGCCGCGGCCCGGGTGCTCGACCTTGATCACCTCGGCGCCCATGTCTGCCAGCACCATGCCGCACCAGGGGCCCGCGAGGATGCGGGACAGATCGAGGACGCGCACGCCGGCGAGCGGCAGCGAGGAATTCAGCAGTGGCATGAAGGCAACTCCCTGGAAACGAGAAAGCCCCGCACGGCGTGACCGGTGTGCGAGGCGGGAAGGCGGGGTTGTGCGGACGGCGTCAGGGCGCGTCCTGCTTGTTGTGGCGCAGCGCGACGAAATCCGCCTTGCGCTTGCCGAGGAACGCGCCGATGCCTTCGGCCGCTTCGGCGTCGGCCTGCGACTCGACCATGTACACGGCCTCGGCTTCAAGCTGTTCTTCGAGCGAGGCGCGGTGTGCCTGGCGGCACAGCGTCTTGATGCGTGCGCTCGCACGTTGCGGGCCGTCGGCCACCTTGGCTGCAAGCGCGATGGCTTCGGCGAGCGCCGCGCCCTTGTCGGTGAGGCGATTGACCGCACCGAGTGCATGCAGGCGCTCGGCCGGCATGCGGTCGCCGGTGAGGCACATCTCGGTGAGCACCTGGCGCGAGACGAACTCCGAGAGGAAGGCGGTCGCACCGCCGTCCGGCGTGAGGCCGACCTTGACGTAGGCCACCGTGTAGAACGCATCGCGTGCCGACACCAGCATGTCGCAGGCCAGCGCCATCGACAGGCCCGCACCGGCCGCACCGCCTTCGACGGCCGCGATCACGGGCTTGCCGCAGTCGCGGATCGCGCGAATCAGGTCGTGCAGGCCTTCGAGCTTTTCGCGGCGTTCCGACGCGGGCAGCTCGCGGCGCTTGGCCAGCAGGTTGAGGTCGCCGCCCGAGCAGAAGAAATCGCCCGCGCCGGTGAAGACGATGGCGCCCACTTCGGGGTCGTTCTGCGCATCGGCGAGGGCGGCCGACAGTTCGGCATACAGCGTCGGCGTGATCGCGTTGCGCGCGCCGGGGTTGCTGTTGGTCAGGATGCGGACCGCGCCCTGCTGCGAGATCAGAACCGTCTTGTCCGTCATGCGGTCACCTCTTTGCCGAGCGCGATGTAGCGCTGCAGGTGATGGTCTTCGTCGCCGAGCTGGTGGTCGATCATCACGAGCCGCTTGGCGTAGTGCGGCAGCGGCAGCTCCCACGTCATGCCGATACCGCCGTGCATCTGGATGCTTTCTTCCGCCACCAGCGCGCCGATGCGGCCGATGCTGAACTTGGCGGCCGACAGCGCGCGCTCGCGCGCCACGCGGTCCGTGCCGTCGATGGCGGCTGCGGCGTTGATCACGGCCGAGCGCGCCTGCTCGATCTCGAGCAGCAGGTCGGCCATGCGGTGCTGCAGTGCCTGGAAGCTGCCGATGAGGATGCCGAACTGCTTGCGTGTGCGCAGGTACTCCAGCGTCGCGGTCTTGGCGGCTTCCATTGCGCCCACGGCTTCGGCGCACAGCGCGAGCACGCCGCGGCCGATGGCGCGTTCGAGCGTGGCGGCACCTTGACCTTCGGCGCCGAGCAACGCGTCGGCACCGAGCTTCACGCCATCGAGCGCGAGTTCGGCGACGCGGCCGCCGTCGATGGCGGGGCAGCCGCGCACCGTGAGGCCCGCGGTCTTCGCGGGCACGAGGAACAGCGAGATGCCGGACTCGTCGTCCACGTTGCCCGAGGTGCGGGCAGAGACGAGGAACAGGTCGGCCTGCTCGCCTTGCGGCACCACGGCCTTGGCGCCGTTCAGCACCCAACCATCGCCGCCGCGTTCGGCGCGGGTCGCCACGCGCGTGCGTTCGTAGTGCGTGTCGGCCTCGTCGTGCGCGAAGGCCGCGACGGTCACGCCGTTGATGATGTCGCCGAGCTTTTCCTTCTGCGCATCGCTGCCAGCGGCGCTGAGCGCCTCGCCGACCATCACGGCGCCCAGCAGCGGCTCGACCACGAGCCCGCGGCCCAGCGCCTCGAAGACCACGGTGATGTCGAAGCCGCCGCCGCCGAAGCCGCCGTCGGCTTCGCTGAACAGCGCGCCGATCACGCCGAGTTCGGCGAACTGCTGGAAGATCTCCTTGCTGAACCCGTGCGCCGACTTCGCGATGCGGTCGCGCGCATCGAAGGCGTACTGCTCGGCGATGAAGCGGTTCAGGCTGTCGGCGAGCATGCGCCGGTCTTCGGTGTGTTCGAAGTTCATTGCATGTCTCCTTACAGGCCCAGGATCATCTTGCTGATGATGTTCTTCTGGATTTCATTGGAGCCGCCGAAGATCGACAGCTTGCGGTTGTTGAAGTAGCGCGCGGCGGCTGCCTTCGCGTAGGCGGGGCCGAAGGTCTCGCCGTCGAAGCCGTCGTGCAGCGCTTCCTCGACGAAGGGCCGTCCGTACACGCCCATCGCGCGGCGGGCCAGCGATGAAATCTCCTGGCGGATTTCGGTGCCGCGAATCTTCAGCATCGAACTCTCCGCACCCGGTACGCCGCCGCCGGCCACCGCAGCGATCACGCGCAGGTTCGTCGTCTTCATGTTCTCCAGGTCGATCTCCACACGCGCCATGCGTGCGGCGAACGACGGGTCTTCGGCGAGCGGCTTGCCGTTCTTCACCTGCCTGGCCGCAATGCCCTTGAGCTGTTCGAGCGCCGCCACCGAGAAGCCCACGCCCGCGATGTTCGTGCGCTCGTAGGTCAGCAGGTACTTGGCGCAGGTCCAGCCCTTGTTCTCTTCGCCCACGAGGTTCTCGGCCGGCACGCGCACGTCCGAGAAGAACACCTCGTTGACTTCATGCTCGCCGTCGAGCGTGATGATCGGGCGCACTTCCACGCCGGGCGAGGTCATGTCGATCAAGAGGAAGCTGATGCCTTCCTGCTTCTTCGCCTCGCGGTTGGTGCGCACCAGGCAGAAGATCATGTTGGCGTGCTGGCCCAGCGTGGTCCAGGTCTTCTGGCCGTTCACGATGTAGTGGTCGCCTTGCGCGTCGATGCCGCGCACGGCAGAGGTCTTCACCGCCGCGAGGTCGGAGCCCGCGCCCGGTTCCGAATAGCCCTGGCACCACCAGTCGGAGCCGTCGAGGATGCGCGGCAGCCAGCGCTGCTTTTGCGCCTCGTTGCCGTACTTGATGAGCACCGGCCCCAGCATGTTCACGCCGAAGGGCACGATGCGCGGCGCGAAGGCCAGCGCGCACTCGTGTTCGAAGATGAACTTCTCCACCGCCGTCCAGCCCGGGCCGCCGTACTGCTCGGGCCAGTGGTTGGCGAGCCAGCCGCGCGCGTTGAGGATGGCGTGCCATTCCTGCATGTCGGCCTTGGTGAGGATCTGGCCGCCGCTGACCTTCGCCGAGAGGCGCACGGGCAGCTTGTCGGCGAGGAAGGCGCGCACTTCCGCGCGGAAGGCTTCTTCTTCGGGGGTGAAGTTCAGGTCCATCGCTGGCTCCTCAATAGATTTCGAACAGACCCGCGGCGCCCATGCCGCCGGCGATGCACATCGTGACCACCGCGTACTTGGCGCCGCGGCGCTTGCCTTCGATGAGCGCATGGCCCGTGAGGCGCGCGCCGGTCATTCCGAAGGGGTGGCCGATGGAGATCGCACCGCCGTTCACGTTGAGCAGTTCTGACGGAATGCCCAGCTTGTCCTGGCAGTAGATCGACTGTGAGGCGAAGGCTTCGTTGAGCTCCCACAGGCCAATGTCCTCGACCTTGAGGCCGTGGCGCGCGAGCAGCTTGGGCACCGCGAACACCGGGCCGATGCCCATTTCGTCGGGTTCGCAGCCGGCCAGTGCCAGGCCGCGGAAGGCGCCCAGCGGCTGGATGTTGGCGCGCTCGGCGTCCCTGGCTTCCATCAGCACGCAGGCCGAGGCGCCGTCGGAAAGCTGCGAGGCGTTGCCGGCCGTCACGAACTTGTCCTCGCCCATCACCGGCTTGAGCTTGGCGAGCGCTTCGTAGGTGGTGCCGCGGCGGTTGCAGTTGTCTTCGGTGGCGGTGACTTCGCGCAAGGTGACTTCCTTGGTCTCCTTGTCGGTCACGGCCATCGTGGTGGTGCAGGCGACGATCTCGTCCTTGTAGCGGCCGGCCAGTTGTGCTTCCTCTGTCCTGCGCTGGCTCTCGGCGGAGAAGCGGTCCTGCGCCTCGCGGCTGATGTTGTAGCGCTTGGCGACGATGTCGGCCGTGTCGATCATCGCCATGTAGAGATCGGGCTTGTGCTCGACGATCCACGGGTCCAGGCTGAGGTCGCCGCCATCACCGGGGCTGCGGCCACGGATCTGCGAGATGCTTTCGACGCCGCCCGCGATCATGGCCGGCGCACCGTCCACCACGATGCGGCCCGCGGCCATGGCAATCGCCTGCAGGCCCGAAGCGCAGAAGCGGTTCACCGTGGTGCCGGCGATGCTGATCGGCAGGCCCGAACGGATGATGGACTGGCGCGCGATGTTGCGGCCCGTGGTGCCCTCGGGGTAGCCGCAGCCGAGGATCGCGTCCTCGATCAGTGCCGGGTCCAGCCCCGAGCGTTCGACCGCGGCCTTCACCGCGAAGGACGCCAGCGTGGCGCCGGGGGTGATGTTGAATTCGCCGCGGTGCGCCTTGGTGAGCGGGGTGCGGGCGGTGGAAACGATGACGGCTTCGCGCATGGGAGTGCTCCTGTTTATTCGGATTGATTGAGGCTCGAGAAATCGGCGCCGCGTTCGACCAGCTCGACCAAGAGCGGCGACGGCTTCCAGAAGATCGGGTCTTCCTTGGCGAACTCGCGGATGTCGGCCAGCACCTTCGGCAGGCCCACCATGTCCGCGTACTTCATCGGGCCGCCGCGGTGGCGCGGAAAGCCATAGCCGTAGAGGAAGGTCACGTCCACGTCCAGCGGGCGCAGCGCGATTCGCTGGAGCACGACGTTCGCGCCTTCGTTGACCATCGCGGCCATGTAGCGGCGGATGATTTCCTCGTTCGTGAAGCTGCGCCGCACGATGCCCGCGCGCTCGCGCTCGGCGTCGATGATGGCCAGCACCGCCGGGTCGGGCGAGCCGGTGCGTGCGCCTTCGGGGTACAGGTAGTAGCCGCGCTGCGTCTTCTGGCCGAACCAGCCGCGCTCGCAGATGCGGTCGGCGATCTGCACGTAGCGCGCCTGTGGGTCGCGCGTGGCGGCCTTGCGCTTGCGCGTGGCCCAGCCGATGTCGCCGCCCGCGAGGTCCGACACCTGGAATGGGCCCATCGGGTAGCCGAACTCGCGCACCGCTTCGTCGATCTGGTAGGGCGAGGCGCCGTCTTCCATCATGTGGTCGGCCGCCTGGCGGTACACCGCGAGGATGCGGTTGCCGATGAAGCCGTCGCACACGCCCGCGCGCACTGGCACCTTCTTCAGTTTCTTCGCGAGCTCGAAGCCGGTGGCCACCACATCGGCGCTCACCTTGGCGGGCACCACGATCTCCAGCAGCTTCATGATGTTGGCCGGCGAGAAGAAGTGCAGGCCCACCACGTCCTGCGGACGCTTGATGCTGGCGGCGATCTCGTCGATGTCCAGGTACGAGGTGTTGGTGGCGAGCACGGCGCCGGGCTTGCAGACGCGGTCGAGTTCGGCGAACACGGCCTTCTTCACGCCCATTTCCTCGAACACCGCCTCGACCACGATGTCGACGTTGGACAAGGCGTCATAAGAGGTGGAGCCGCTGAAGCGCGCCATCACCGCGGCCTTGGCCTCGGGCGTCATGCGGCCCTTGGCGATGAGGCCGTCGTACACCTTCTCGACATGCTGGCGGCCGCGCGCGAGGCTGGGCTCGTCGCGCTCGATCATGGTCACGGGCAGGCCCGCGTCGAGCATCGCCACCGCGATGCCCGCGCCCATGGTGCCGCCGCCGACGATGCCGGCCGATTCGAGCTTGCGCGGGCTGGCGGACTTGGTCTCGGGCGCCTTGAGCACTTCGCGCTCGGCGAAGAAGGCGTGGATCAGGCCGGCGCGCTGCGGGCTGTCGATGCACTGCATGAAGAGCTTGCGTTCCAGCGCCATGCCTTCGTCGAAGGGCAGTGTGAGCGCGCCCTCGACGGCTTCGATGATCTTCATCGGCGAGAAGAGGCCGCGGCTTTTCTTTGCGGTGTCGGCGCGCGCGGCTTCGAGCGCGGCGCGGCTGGCTTCCTTGTCGGCCAGGCCGGTGGCTTCGCGCGTGCGGCGCACCGGGGCCTTGGCGGCGATGAGTTCCTGCGCATAGGCGAGGCCTTCGGCGCGCGCGTCGGCTTCGGTGCCGAGGCGGTCGACGAGGCCGAGCGAGAGCGCTTCCTTCGCGCCCGCATGGCGGCCGCTCAACATCAATTCGAGTGCGGGCTTCACGCCGATGAGGCGCGGGGCGCGCTGCGTGCCGCCCGAGCCGGGCAAGAGACCCAGCGCCACTTCGGGCAGGCCGAGCTTGGCTGTGGGCGAGGCGATGCGGTAGTGCGCAGACAGCGCCACTTCGAGCCCGCCGCCCAGGGCCGCGCCATGGATGGCGGCGACTACCGGCTTCGAGCAGTTCTCGATCGCAAGGCACACCTCGGGCAGCGACGGCGGCTGCGGCGCCTTGCCGAACTCGCGGATGTCCGCGCCCGCGATGAAGTTGCGGCCGGCGCCAACGATCAGCACCGCCTTCGCGCCGCTGTCGGCCTCGGCCGCCCCGATGGCGGCCACGAGGCCGCGGCGCACATCCACGCCCAGGGCGTTGACGGGCGGGTTGTCGATGGTCACCACGAACACGTCGCCGTGAACGTGGGACGGCTCGAAGGTCACGGGACCGGAAGACGTGGAGGGGCTCGGAGTGGTGGTGGCCATGTGCTTGTCTCTTGCGTTGGCGGGCCCTGCGTATACGGATGCAGGCGAGGGGCCCGAGGCTCTGGGGGTGAACCCAGCATTCTTGGCCCGCATCGCAGCTTTGACAATTGCATAGACGGTTGACAGACTGTCAAAGAATTTTTGACACAATCGCCGCATGGACCTCCAATCGCTCACCCTGCTGGTGGAAATCCTTGACGCCGGCAACCTGAGCGCCGCCGCCCGCCGGCTCAAGATGAGCCGCGCCAACGTCAGCTACCACCTGAACCAGCTGGAGCGCTCGGTGGGCGCGCAGCTCGTGCGGCGCACCACCCGGCGCGCCGAGCCGACCGAAATCGGCCTCAGGCTCTACCAGCACGGCGTGGCCATCCAGACCGAGCTGCTGGCCGCGCGCGAATCGGTCACCACGCTGGGCGAGGGCCTGCAGGGCCGTGTGCGGCTGAGCGTGCCCAGCGGCTACGGGCAGCTGGTGATGGCCGACTGGCTCATCGACTTCAAGCGCCAGTACCCCGGCATCGTGCTGGACGTGGTGTTCGAGAACCGCATCGAGGATTTGCTGCGCGACGAGGTCGACATCGCGGTGCGCGTGATTCCCGAGCCGCCGCAGAACCTCGTGGCGCGCGACCTGGGGCCGGTGCGCTACGTGGCCTGTGCCTCACGCGACTACGCGGAAAAGCATCCGCTGCCCGTGCAGCTCGACGAACTGCAGGGCGCGCCGGTGGTCACGGCCGCGGTCATCGGCCGGCAGCTGCGCGTGTCGGCCTACCAGGGCGAGACGCGGCGCGAGGTGATCCTGGAGCCGACGCTGATCTCGGAAAACTTTCTGTTCCTGCGCCAGGCGATCCTGGCAGGCCTGGGCATCGGCCTCGTGCCCGACTACGTGGTGCAGGAAGACGTGCGCAAGGGCGAGGTGCTGACCACGCTGGACGACTGGCGCCTCTCCATCTTCGGCACGCAGATGTTCATGCTCTACATGCCGAACCGGCAGCACACGCGGGCGATCCGTACCTTCATCGACTTCATCCTCGAGCGGGTGCGCACGGCGGCCGCGCAGCCGGGCGATCAGTCGCAGCGGTAGGTGACTTCGCTTTCGGGCGCGCGTGCCGCGGCCTTCGGGTCGAGGTAGCGCAGCGGCGCACCGAAATTGCGGCAGTAGGCCTCGGCATCCCGAGCGGTGGGCGACTTGAACACGCCGTCGCCGAGCCAGGTGACGCGGGGCACCGGCCGGGACGAGGCGCACCCTACGACGACGAGCGTGGCCGAGAGAAGAGCGAAGAGAGCGGGCGAGGGGCGCATCGGAGATGCGCATCGCTGCGCACGGTAAGAGAAGGAGCCTGCGACTTTAGCGGCTGTAGAGCCCGACCACGCTCTGCCCGCCCAGCGCATGCCCCTTGAGCGCCGCGAGCAGCGCATCGCGCGTGAGCCCGGCCGGCAGCGCGTCCGGCGGCAGGTCGGAAGTCACCACGCTCAGCACGTAGTGGTGCGGATGGTCGCCGACCGGCGGGCACATGCCGCGGTACGCGGTGGCGCCCGCGACGTTCGTCCCGACGGTGAAGCCGCCCGTCTCGCCCGCCTTGAGCTGGCCGCGTTCGGCCGGGATGTTGTAGGCCACCCAGTGCGAAACGCCCAGACCTGCCGCGCCGTCCGGGTCCGACAGCAGCACGGCCACCGACTTCGCCTTGGCGGGCAGCTGCGTCCATGCCACCGGCATCGAGACGTTCTTGCCGCCGCAGTCGCCGACGCCGGCGTGCTCGGCGGGGATGGTGGTGTTGTCGGCGAAGGCGGTCGATGTGACCTTGATGCCCGTCGGGGCCTTGCCGCCAGTGCCGGGTTGCAGGGCGGTGCAGCCGGCCATCAGGGCTGCGAAGGCGATGGCGGAGACCGGGAGGGTGAGGGGGCGAAGGATGGGCATGTGTTTTCCAGGGGTTGTCGTCAGTCAGTTGAACAGCCACACGCTGCCGTCCGCATCCTCGCGGACCGCCAGCGGCGTCAATCGCGCGCCGCGGCAGGGGCCGCCCACGCACTTTCCGGTGTCCGGCTCGAAGATCGCGCCGTGCCGCGCGCACATCAGGAAACGGCCCGAGCTTTCGAGGACCTGTCCCTCGAAGTCGAGCGGGCCGCCCGCATGCGGGCATTGGTTGAGGTAGCCGTGAACCTTGCCGTGCCAGCGGACGGCGAAGGCCGGCGTGCCGTCGGGCGTGTTGAACGTCGCGGCCAGGCCGCCCTCGGCGAGGCTGGAGGAAATCAGGCGGGGGTCTGCGGTGCCGCGCAAGGAAGAGGGGAACGTCATCTGCGGGCGAGCGTAGCCCAGGGATCGGCCGCTGGGCAATTCGCCGCGGCAAGCTTGCGGCTTTCTCCGACAAGGGCTTCTTCGAAACTGTATATTCATACAGTATTTCCAGATCAAAGGCGCCCGTGGACCTCCAGCGCAAACTCGCCATCCTTGCGGACGCCGCCAAGTACGACGCCTCGTGCGCGTCCAGCGGCTCGCAACCGCGCGACTCGCTCGGCGGACGCGGCATCGGCTCGACCGAGGGCGCCGGCATCTGCCACAGCTACGCACCCGACGGCCGCTGCATCTCGCTGCTGAAGGTGCTGCTCACCAACCACTGCCAGTACGACTGCCTCTACTGCGTCAACCGCGCATCGAGCAACGTGCCGCGCGCGCGGTTCCGTGTCGAAGAAGTGGTGCAGCTCACGCTCGACTTCTACCGCCGCAACTGCATCGAGGGCCTGTTCCTGTCGAGCGGGATCATCAAGTCGCCCGATCACACGATGGAGCAGGTGGTCGAGGTGGCGCGCCAGCTGCGCGAAGACCATGACTTCCGCGGCTACATCCACCTGAAGACCATTCCGGACGCCAGCGACGAACTCATCGCGCGCGCCGGCCGCTATGCCGACCGGCTCAGCATCAACGTCGAGATGCCGACGACGGAAGGCCTGCAGGCGCTGGCGCCCGAGAAGGACGAAAGCGCGATCCGGCGTTCAATGGCGCGGCTGCGGCTGCGCATCGACGACACGCGCGAAGAAGCGCGCCGCGTGATGCCGATCCGCGCGCTGCCCGGCGCGGCGCCCACCGCCGCGAAGCCGCCGCCTTTCGCGCCCGCGGGCCAGAGCACGCAGATGATCGTGGGGGCCGACGCCACCGACGACCGGCACATCCTTGCCTCCAGCGCCACGCTCTACGGCGCCTACAAGCTCAAGCGCGTCTACTACTCGGCCTTCAGCCCCATCCCCGATGCGGCCCGTGCGCTGCCGCTGGTCGCACCGCCGCTGATGCGCGAGCATCGGCTCTACCAGGCCGACTGGCTCATGCGCTTCTACGGCTTCGAGCACCAGGAAATCGTCGCCGCCTCCGACGGCCTGCTGCGGCTCGATGTCGATCCCAAGCTCGCCTGGGCGCTCGCGCATGCCGAGCGCTTTCCGGTCGACTTGAACCGTGCGCCGCGCGAGATGCTGCTGCGTGTGCCGGGCCTGGGCGTGAAGGCGGTCGAGCGGTTGCTGCAGGCGCGGCGCGTGCGCCGGGTGCGCGCGGACGACCTGCGGCGGCTGCATGTGCCGGCCCGCAAGGTGCTGCCGTTCGTGGTGGCCGACGGGCACCGGCCGGCGGCGGGTGCCATGGCTTCGGCGGCGCCCACCGCGCAACCCACGCAAGCCGCGTTGTTCTGAGCAGGCCCGCGATGCACGTGCGGCTCGATGACCCGGTCGATCTCGACGCCTTTCGCCGCCACGCGCGGCAGTTGCTCGCGGCGGGCGTGCCGCCGGATCGCGTCGAGTGGAACGGCGAACAGACCGGCGATGGCGCAGCCGATCTCTTCGGCGCGCCGCACGACATGGCGCCGCCCGCAATGCCCGGTGCTGCCGGTGCGCGGCATGCCGTGCCCGCATCCTTTGTCGCGCTGTGCGGCGACGTGATCCTGCACCGTGCACCGCAACGCTTCGCACTCCTGTACCGCCTGCTCTGGCGCCTCGCGCACGAGCCCGCGCTGCGGCACGATCCGCTGGACGCCGACATGATGCAGGCCCAGCTGATGGCCAAGGCCGTGCACCGCGACATCCACAAGATGCGCGCCTTCGTGCGCTTCACCCGGGTCATGGGGGAAGACGGGCTCGAGCGCCACGTCGCGTGGTTCGAGCCCGACCACCACATCGTGGAGGCCAACGCGCCCTTCTTCGCGCGCCGCTTCGCGCAGATGCGCTGGGCCATCCTCACGCCCGAGCGCTGCGTCGAGTGGAACGGCGAAACGCTGACCTTCGGCGAGGGCGCCGACCGCCGCGAGAAGCCGCCGCCCGATGCGGGCGAGCAGCTCTGGCTCACCTACTACGAACACATCTTCAACCCCGCGCGCCTGAAGGTCGCGATGATGCGGCGCGAGATGCCGCGCCGCTACTGGCACAACCTGCCCGAGGCCGCGCTGATCCAGCCGCTGGCCGACGCCGCCGAGGCGCGCAGCCAGTCGATGATCGATGCGCCGCCTACCGAGGCTCGCCGCATCCGAGCGCCCATTGCGCTGCATGTGCGGCCGGCCGACGGTGTGGCGCCCGCCGACCTGGGCGAGCTGCGCGCAGCGGCGCATGCCTGCCGCGCTTGCCCCATCGGCGCGCTCGCCACGCAGGCCGTCTGCGGCGAAGGGCCGCTGGCGCCGCAACACATGCTCGTCGGCGAGCAGCCCGGCGATCAGGAAGACCTCATGGGCCGTCCCTTCGTCGGTCCGGCCGGCCAGCTGCTCGACCGGGCGATGGCGCAACTGGGATGGGCGCGCGACAGCGTGTACCTGGCCAACGCCGTCAAGCATTTCAAGTACGAGCTGCGCGGCAAGCGGCGCATCCACAAGACGGCGGCGCAGCGCGAAGCCCTGGCCTGCGCGCACTGGCTCGACAGCGAGATATCGCTCGTCAGGCCGCAGGGGCTGGTGGCGCTCGGTGCCACGGCTGCGCGCGCGCTGCTGGGACGGGCAGTGGCGGTGCAGGCCGAGCGCGGTGCGTGGCTGCATGAGCGCAGCGATGGCAGGCCGGTGTTCGTGACCCTGCACCCTTCGGCGCTGCTGCGGCTTGAGGATGGAGAGCGCGCCGAGGCCTACGCCCGCTGGCTGGACGACCTTGCACGCGCGCGCGGCACGGTTTCTGCTGCAATCGCGGCATGAACGCCGAATCGCCCATTGCCGCGCCGCTCGTTGCGCAACCGCTCACATCCACGGCCTTTGCGCCCTTCGGCACGGTGATCGAGGCGCCCGCCGACGACGGCCGGCCGATCAACAGCGGCAACGCACGGCGCTTCGATCTGCTCGGCGATCTGCAACTCGATGCCGACGGCGGCCGGCCGATGCTCGCGCTGTTCCGCGCGCAGGCGCGAAGCTTTCCGCACGAGGTGTCGGAGATGGAACGGCATGCGCTCGGCAGCCAGACCTTCGTGCCGCTGGGCGAGCGGCGCTTCGTGATCGTGGTGGCGCGCGCGGGCGATGCACCCGCATCGGCCAGCGACATCTCGGCCTTCATCACCGACGGGCATCAAGGCGTGGTGCTCGCGCCCGGCACCTGGCACCACGCGCTGCTGGCGGTCGATGTGGGGGACTTCGTGGTGATCGAGCGTGCCGCAGACGCTGTCGATTGCGATGTGTGCTGGCTGCGCGCGCCGGGCAGCGTGGTGCTGAACTAGACCGGGCGCAACTGGTCTGCGAGCGAGCGCGTCTTCTCGGTGACGGTACTGCCGGTGTGCAGCGTGGTCTTGCGCTCGATGAGCATCAGGTGGCATTCCTCGTCGGCCACCGGGTTGTGCCGCACGCCCTTGGGCACGACGAACATCTCGCCTTCGCCAAGCTCGATGGCTCCCGCTTCCATCTCGATGCGCAGGCGCCCCTTGAGCACGAGGAAGAGTTCGTCCTCGTCGTCATGGCTGTGCCAGGCGAGCGAGCCGTGGACCTTGGCGACCTTGATGTAGGCGTCGTCGACTTCGGCGACGACGCGCGGCGACCAGAACTCGGTGAGCGAGGCGGCGACTTGCTTGGGGGTGGTGACCTGGGTGTTGTTCGACATGGCGCTTCTGTGCGGGACGTGGGAGCGCCAGCCTAACTCAGGCCACATGGCCCTGCATTACCCCGCGATGCGCTCGGCCAGCGCGACCAGCGACCGGTCCGACCCCGCCGGCCCGAGCAGCGAGATGCCCAGCGGCGCGCCATCGCGTGTCGCGAGCGGCATCGAGAGCTGCGGAAAGCCGGCCAATCCCGCGATGCACAGCAGCCGGATCGCGCGGTTGCGGTAATCCTCCATCGACGCCTCGCTGTCGCTTCGCAGCGGCGCGATGTCGGGCATGCTCGGCAGGAGCAGCACGCCGTCGGTGCCGAGCAGGTTGGCCAGGTGCGCGCGAAACGCGGTGCGGAAAACCCGTGCGGTCGCCACCTGCGCATCGGTCACTTCTCGCGACCACGCAAAGCGCTCGGCCACGCCCGGGCCGAGCGGCGGCGCGTAGCGCTCGATCAGCGGGCCGTCGGTGGTCCAGGCCTCGCGCGATTGCAGGTAGCGGAAGTTCCAGTACATCGCATCGAAGGATTCCAGCGCCACCGTCGTTCCTTGCGCGGGGCCGAGCAGGCTTTGCACGCGATCGGCTGCGCCTTGCAGCGCTGCGGCCGCGGCGGGCACGGCCAGCGCCCAGACGTCGTCGGGCCGCAGCAGCCGCACGCGCTCGGGCAGGGCGGCCGGATCGGCGCCGAGCAGCACATCGGCCACGCGCGCGAAGGTGCCGATGTCGCGCGCGAACCAGCCGCAGGTGTCGAAGCTCGGCGCGAGGTCGAGCGCGCCTTCCAGGCTCACGCGGCCGTGCGTCGGGCGCAGGCCGTACAGGCCGCAGTGGTTGGCTGGTGCGCGCACCGAGCCGCCGGTGTCGGTGCCGAGCGCGAAGTCGCACAGATTCGACGACACCGCCGAGGCCGACCCCGACGACGAGCCACCCGTGATGCGCAGCGGCGCGCCGCCGTTGACCGGTGCGCCGAAGTGCGCGTTGTTGCCGTTCATCGAGAACGCGAGCTCGTCGGTCACGGTCTTGCCGGCGAAGCGCGCACCGGCATCGAGCAGCTTCTGCACAGTGGGCGCGGTGCGGGTCTTGATGCCCGACATCGCCAACACGATCGGGTTGCCGCCGCCGGTCGGATAGCCGGCCACGTCGAACAGGTCCTTGGCGGCAAAGCTCAGGTCCGACAAGGGACCGGTGCTGGCGCGCGGCACCGGCGCATCGGGGTACGGAACGAAGGCGTGGGCGGGGTCGTGCAGTGGCATGGCGATGGACGTGAAGAAGGAAAGTTCAGGCAACCAGCACGGGCGCAATGGCGGCGGCGGCCTCCGTGTGGATACAGCGTACACGGTGATTCGGTGCGAGTTCAATCACCGGCGGTTGTGCGGCGCGGCATGCATCGCTCGCGAGCGCGCAGCGCTCGGCGAAGGAGCAGCCGGGCGGCAACGCCGAAAGATCGGGCGGCGCACCGCCGATGGTCTCCAGCCGCGTGCCACGCGCAAGTGCACCGTGCGCCCGGCTCTTGAGCAGCGCGATGGTGTACGGATGGCGCGGCGAGCGGATCAGCTCGCGCGCCGTGCCTTCCTCGACGATGCGCCCCGCATACATCACCGCGATGCGGTCGGCCACCTCGACGGCCGCGCCGATGTCATGGGTGACGAAGATCACCGAGAGGCCAAGGTCGCGCTGCAGCTCGCGCAGCAGCAGCAGGATCTGGATCTGCACCGTGGCGTCGAGCGCCGTGGTCGGCTCGTCGGCCAGCAGCAGCTGCGGCTTGCAGGCGAGGGCGAGCGCGATCATGGCGCGCTGGCGCATGCCGCCCGACATCTCGTGCGGGTAGGCCTGGAGCCGCCGTTCGGGGCTCGGAATGCGTACGCGCTCGAAGAGGGCCAGCGCGCGCTGCTGCGCCTCGGCCTGGCTCACGGGCTCGTGGCGACGGATCGACTCGACGATCTGCGCGCCCACCGAATACACCGGGTCCAGCGCGAGCAGCGGCTCCTGGAAGATCATCGACGCGACCTTGCCCCGAAAGTCCGCGAGCTCGCGCTGCGACATCGCGAGCACGTCGCGCCCCGCCACTTCGACCAGCCCGCCCATGCGGGTGCGGCGTTCGGGATGCAGGCGTAGTAGCGTGCGCATGGTCACGCTCTTGCCCGAACCCGATTCGCCGATCAGCGCGACCACCTCGCCGCGCTGCACTTCGAGGCTCACGCCGCTGACCGCGTGCACGGGCTTGCGGCCGCCGCTGAAGGTGACGCTGAGATCGCGCAGCCGGACCATGGGGCTCGCGGTGCCGGTTTCTGTTGCTGCACTCATGCGGCCTGCCTCTGGAAGGGTTGCGGCTGCGCCATCGGATGCCCACTGCCGGCCTCATGCACCAGGCAACTCACCGCATGCTGCGAATCCGTCGCGATGCGCTCGGGCACGATCTGGCTGCACACCGGCGCCGCGATGGAGCAACGCGGATGGAAGCGGCAACCCGACGGCGGATTGATCGGGTTCGGCGGATCGCCCGCGAGCGCCGCCACTTCGGTGCGATGGTCCGGGTCCATCGAGGGCATCGAGGACAGCAATGCGCGCGTGTAGGGATGCGCGGGCGTTTCGTACAGCGCATCGGCGGGGCCGATCTCCGCCACCTGCCCCAGGTACATCACCATCACGCGGTCGCTCACATAGCGCACCACGTTGAGGTCGTGGCTGATGAAGACGTAGGTCAGGCCGAACTCCGTCTTCAGGTCGAGCAGCAGGTTGATGACCTGCGCTTCCACCGATTTGTCGAGCGCCGACACGGCCTCGTCGAGGATCACCATGCGCGGCTGCAGTGCGAGCGCCCGCGCGATGTTCACGCGCTGCCGCTGCCCTCCGGAAAGCTCATGCGGATAGCGCTCGGCAAAGCGCTGCGGCGCGAGGCCCACGCGCGCGAGCAGGTCGCGTGCCCGCGCCACCGATTCGCGCCGCGACACGCCGTGCACCTGCGGCCCGAAGGCGACCGAATCCTCGATCGTGAGGCGCGGGTTCAGCGAGGCGTAGCTGTCCTGGAACACCATCTGCACCTGGCGGCGGAATTCCTTGAGCGGCAGGTCGCGGCTGCCGACTTCGCGGCCGTCGAAGATCACCTCGCCGCGTGTCGGCTCGATCAGTTGCATCAGGAGGCGCGCGGTGGTCGACTTGCCGCAGCCCGATTCGCCGACCACGCCGAGCGTCTCGCCCTTCATGACCTCGAAGTCCACCCCGTCCACGGCGCGCACCACGCCGCCGCCGCGGCCCAGCGGGTCTTTCTTGAGCGGGAAGTGCTTGATCAGGCCCGTGATGGTGAGAAGCGGCTGCGCGGGGCCGCCGATGTCTTTCAGAGCTTCCATGGCTTCAGCCCTTGTTGTCCATGGCCGAACGCAGGCCGTCCGACAGGAGGTTGAAGGAAATCGAGGTGATGAAGATCATCACCCCCGGCAGCGCCGCCACCCACGGCTGCACATAGATCGCGGTGCGCAGCGTGTTGAGCATCAGGCCCCACTCGGGTTCCGGCGGCTTCACGCCCAGGCCCAGGAACGACAGGCCCGAGGCCAGGATCATCGACACCGCGATCAGGCTCGTGGCATACACAAAGATCGGCCCGAGCACGTTGCCCAGCACATGCACCCGCACGATGGTGAAGGGGCTGGCGCCCGAGGCGCGCGCCGCCTCCACGTAGTCGCGGGTGCGCACCTGCGTGGTCACGCTCTCGGCCACGCGTGCGATCTGCGGAATGAACACGATGGTCAGCGAGATCAGCGAATTGACCACGCCCGCACCCAGCGTGCCCGACAGCGCGATGGCCAGCAGCACCGAGGGGAACGCGTAGAACACGTCGATGGTGCGCATGATCAGCGTGTTGGCGAGGCCGCCCGCATAGCCCGCGACGATGCCGATGACCGTGCCCAGCACGAAGGCGCAGAGCACCGGCGTGATGCCGATGAAGAGCGACAGCCGCGCGCCGACGATCAGCCGCGAGAGCATGTCGCGGCCCAGTTCGTCGCTGCCGAAGGGCAGGCCCTCGGTCCCGATGGGCTTGAGGCGCTTGAGCATGGACGACTGGTACGGGTCGGACGGCGCGAGCCACGGGCCGAACACCGCGAGCGCGATCAGCAGCAGGACGACGATGGCCGCGCCGACCGCGACCGGATCGCGGCGAAAGCGCAGCCAGACCGAGGCCCAGTAGCCGCGCGAGCGTTGCGCCGGCAGCGGTTCGACGGCGGCAGCGGTGGGAGAAGAAGCGAGCACGGTGGACATGGCTTGTCGGCTTCCTTCTTCAGGCTCGCGCGATGCGCGGATCGAGCAGCGTCTGCAGCACGTCGACCAGCAGGTTGAGCACCACGAAGAACATCGCCAGCACCAGGATCGTTCCCTGCAGCAGCGGCAGGTCGCGCTGGAAGATGGCCGAGTTCAAGAGGAAGCCGGTGCCGGGCCACGAGAACACCGTCTCGATCAGGATCGAGCCGCCCAGCAGGTAGCCCAGTTGCAGGCCCATCACGGCCAGCGCCGTGGGCGCCGCGTTCTTCACCATGTGGCGGAACACGCCGAAGTGCGTGAGCCCCTTGGCGCGCAACCCGACGATGAACTCCTGGTCGAGGATGTCGGCCACCAGCGCGCGCACGGTGCGCGCGATGATGCCCATCGGAATCACCGACATCGTGAGCGCCGGCAGCAAGAGGAACTGCAGGTGCTCCCAGTTCCAGGCCCAGTCGTCCGAGCCGCTCGGGCCGGCGCCCGTGGCCGGCAGCCACATGAGCTGCGACGAGAACACGATCACCATCACCATGCCCAGCCAGTAGTGCGGCACGCTCACGCCGAGCACCGAGAACATCGAGGCGAAGCGGTCGATCCACGAGTTGCGGAAGTAGCCCGCCACGAAGCCGAAGAGGCACCCCAGCACGAAGCCGATGAAGGTGGCCACCACCGCGAGGCGCAGCGTGTTGCCCACCGCGGTGAACACCTCCCCGGCCACCGCGCGGTTGCTCGCGATGGACACGCCCAGGTCGCCGTGCATCGCGCGCCAGACCCACATGGCGAACTGCTCGGGCAGCGAGCGGTTGAAGCCGTAGAGCTCGCGCAACTGCGCCTGCAGGTCGGCCGAGGCGTCGGGCGGCAGGATCGAAACCAGCGGATCGCCGGGCGCGATGTGCACGAGCAGGAAGCACACGAGGACCACGCCGATCATGATCGGCACGGCGTAGATCACGCGGCGCAAGAGGTAGGCGAGCATGGCTGGCTGTGTCGCTGGCTGGAGGAGGCGGTCAGTCCATCGTCATCGTCGCGATGTCGATGAACCAGCTTTTCGGCTGCACCACGTTCTTCACCTTGGCCGACATGGCGCGCGGGCCCACGTCGTGCGCAATCCACACGAACGGCGCGTCGTCCACGATGTGCGTGTGCAGCTTCGCGAGCGCGGCGTCGCGCGCCTTGTCGTCGAAGCTGGTGCGCGCATCGGCCACCAGCCTGTCGACCTCGGCGTTGCCGTAGTAGCCCCAGTTGTTCGACACCGGCGGAAAGGCCTTGGTGCTCACGAAGCGCACCATCGCGAAGAACGGGTCCATCGCCGCGAAGCTGATGTTGACCGCGTTGGCACCGTTGGCCGACGGGTCCTTGGCGCCCTTGCGCCAGTTGGTGAAGAGCGTGTTCCATTCGATCACGTCGAACTGCACGTCGAAGAAGCACTGCTTGAGCGACTGCTGCGCGAACTCGTTCATCGGCAGCGGCTGCATCTGGCCCGAACCCGAGGCCGAGATCTGCACCTTCACCTTGATCGGCTTGGCCGCCGAATAGCCGGCCTGCGTCATGAGGGCCTGCGCGGCCTTCACGTCGTAGCGGATGTCGAAAGTGGGCTTGCCGAACCACGGGTGGCCCGGCGGCACCGTGCCCTTGGGCTCGGCCATCATGCCGCCGAGCAACTGCTTCATGCCGCCGCGGTCGATGCACAGGTTGGCGGCCTGGCGCACGCGCTTGTCGAGCCAGGGCGAGCCTTCGGCGAACGACAGTTGCCACGGCCACACGTGCGGCTGCGCGTTCGAATAGATCTTGAAGCCGCGCTGCGTGATCTGCGCCATGGCGTCGGGCGAGGGCGCCTCGATCCAGTCGACCTGTCCGCCCAGCAGCGCGGCGGTGCGCGCGTTGGCCTCGGGCATGGGGATCATCACGACCTTGTCGATCTTGGGCACGCGCTTGGCGTCCCAATACGTCTTGTTGGCGGCGAGCTCCAGCCGCTCGCGCGCCACGAAGCGCGTAACCTTGAACGGGCCCGAGCCGGCCGGGTCGGCGGCGAAGGCGGTCCATGCGGCCTTGGCCTTGTCGGCGGGCGTGGCGCCGGCAGCCGCATCGAACTTCTTCTGCCAGTGCGCGGGCGAAGCCATGAACAGGTTCGACAGGTTGATCGGCAGGAACGCATCGGGCTCGCTGGTGGTGAGCTCCACCGTCATGTCGTCGATCTTGCGTGCCGACTTGAGCGTGGGCATGCGCGAGGCGGTGACGCCGACTTGGCTCGGGTCGAACTGCGGCGCGTCCTTGTCGAGCACCTTCTGCACGTTCCACACCACCGCATCGGCATTGAAGGCCGAGCCGTCGTGGAACTTGACGCCGGGGCGCAGCTTGAAGACCCACTTGGTCTTGTCCTTGGCATCGACCGCCCACGTGGTGGCGACGCCGGGAATCAGCACGCTGGGCGCGTCGGCCTTCGACAGGTCCCACTGCGTGAGCGCGTCGTAGATCGGGATGCCGGTGAAGCGGTTGCCTTCGAAGCCCTGGTCGGGCTGGCCGAGGGTGCGCGGAATGTCGGCCGCGGTCATGGCGATGCGCAGCGTCTTTTCCTGGGCCAGCGCGGCGGGCGATGCGAAGACCAGGATGGCAAGTGCCGCGCAGGCGGCCAGGGGTTGCAGGGACAGGGCGGGGGCGGCACGCTTCACATGGAACTCCGGTGTGGGGATGACGGAAAGGGCGAAAGAAAATCTCAAGCACGACATGTGCCAGCCGGCGCAGAGGCCCCAGGCATGCGCTGGCTATAGGGGGCTATTGCCGGCTATTGCGGCGATGCCGCCATCCCGGCTAGGCCATCCGACCGATAGACGCGGCGGCGCGCCGCTTTCCACAATGCAGCCGCCCCGCTTCGAGCGTCAAAGTCGCGTGGGCGAGGGCAGGAACCGATGACAACACTGAGACAAGGCTCGCGCGGGGCCGACGTCCGCAGGCTGCAGGAGGCTCTGAACAGGAAGCTGCAGCCCGGACCCGGGCTCGTGATCGACGGCGACTACGGTCCGTTCACACGGATGGCCGTGCGCCGGCTGCAGGCTGCGCACTGGCTCGTCGAGGACGGCGAGGCCGGCCCCTGTACGCAGAACGTCGTGTTCGACCGCGAGGGCCGCGAGCCGATCCTGCACCCCGTCGCGCTGATCCCGCAGCCGGAGCCCGCCCTGTGCTGGGCGGCCGCCGTGGCCATGATCACGCGTTCCACCGTGCAGGCAGTGGTCGCGCGCACGCCGGGCGAGCTGATCGCCGAAGACGGCGGGCTGCGCACCTTCGCGGACGCCGACGAGGCGATGACGGCCGATGCGCTCTTCGCGTCCGCGCACGGCCTGGTGCTGCAGCCGGCGACGTCGTGGACGGCCGGCGCCATGCGCACCGCACTGGAAAAGGGGCTGCTGATGTTCGACCTGCGCTGGGGCCCCAAGGGCTGCGCCGAGCGCGTCGGCGGCCCGGGGCACATGGTCGTCGTGGCCGGCATCCGCGGCGACGGCGACGCCGGCACCACGCTGCGCGTCTTCGATCCCTGGCCGCCGAACAAGGGCGCGCGCTGCTCGGTCAACCATGCCAGCTGGAGCCGGCACACGGCCGGAAACATCTGCCGGGTGTTCCTGCACGCGTAGCCCGGAGGGCGCCCCGGGTGAGAGGCGGTGCGACAATCCCCGCGCCATGACAGACACCCTCACGATCACCCGCCCCGACGACTGGCACCTGCATGTGCGCGATGGCGCCGCGCTCGAAGCCGTCGTACCGCACAGCGCGCGCCAGTTCGGCCGCGCGCTGATCATGCCGAACCTGCGTCCCCCCGTGACCACCGCCGCACAGGCCGTGGCCTATCGCGACCGCATCCTCGCTGCCGTGCCCGAAGGCATCGCCTTCGAGCCGGTGATGTCGCTCTACCTCACCGACAAGCTGCCGCCCGAGGAAATCGCCCTCGCCGCCGAAGCCGGCGTGCGCGCGCTCAAGCTCTACCCGGCCGGCGCCACCACCAACAGCGATGCCGGCGTGACCGACATCCGCAAGACCTACAAGACGCTCGAAGCCATGCAGAAGCACGGCCTCCTGCTGCTGGTGCACGGCGAGGTGACCGACCCGGCCATCGACCTGTTCGACCGCGAGGCCGTCTTCGTCGACCGCGTGATGATCCCGCTGCGCCGTGACTTCCCCGAGCTCAAGGTGGTGTTCGAGCACCTCACCACGAAAGAGGGCGCCCACTACGTGCGCGATGCCGACCGTTTCACGGCCGCCACCATCACCGCGCACCACCTGCTCTACAACCGCAACGCCATCTTCACCGGCGGCATCCGCCCGCACTACTACTGCCTGCCGGTGCTCAAGCGCGAGACGCACCGCGTCGCGCTGGTCGAGGCGGCCGCGAGCGGCAGCGACCGCTTCTTCCTCGGCACCGACAGCGCGCCGCACCCCGCGCACCTGAAGGAGCACGCGCTCGGTTGCGCCGGCTGCTACACCGCACTGACCGCGATCGAGCTCTACGCCGAGGCTTTCGACAGCGTGAATGCGCTCGACAAGCTCGAAGGCTTCGCGAGCTTCCATGGCCCCGATTTCTACGGCCTGCCGCGGCACACCGACACCGTCACGCTCAAGCGCGAGACGTGGACCGTGCCCGAGACCGTGCCTTACGGCGAAGCCACGCTCAAGCCTTTGCGCGGCGGCGAAACCATCAACTGGAAACTCGTATGACACCCACGCTGCGCGTGATGCTTCTGATCGATGCCGACAACGTCTCGGCCGACGTGATCGAGCAGGCCGTGCAGCGCACGATGGACGAGTACGGCGCCATCCATGTGCGCCGCGCGTACTGCAACGCCGAGATGGCGGTCAACCGGCAGGCGCTCTTCAAGCAGCTCTCGGTGCGGCCGATGGTGAATCTCTCGGCCGGCAAGAACAGCACCGACATCGCGCTTGCCGTCGATGCGATCGACCTCGTGATCGCCGAGCGGCCCGACGTGGTGGTGCTGGTGTCCTCCGACTCCGACTTCGCGCCGCTCGTGAGCCGGCTGCGCGAGAAGGGCTGCCGCGTCTGCGGCATCGGCCAGCAGGGCAAGACGGGCGACGAGACAGTGGGTGTGTACGACACCTTCATCGATCTTGCGCATCACAGCACGAAGCCGGCCGGCCGCACCGCTGCGGCGAAGAAGGTCGCGGCGAAGGTGCCTGCCGCGAAGACCGCGCGCGCGAAGAGTGCGACGGCTCCTGCGAAGAAGGCGGCGACGAAGACAGCCGCCAGGAAGACGACGCGGGCAGCGGCAGAACCCCAGCCCGCGCAGCAGCCGGTCTCCGAAGCCGCCGAATTCATCCTGCGGGCCGCGCCCGCCCTGCGCGGCGGCAAGGACGTGCCGCTCAACGACGTGGCGAAAGCCTTGCGCACCGCAGGCCTCCTCAGCAAGAGCGGCAGTTCGCTCAAGCTGTTCGACAAGCTCACCGCGGAGTTCGCCGTGCTGCAGCACCCGGACCGCATCCGCTGGACGGGCGCGTCCGCGTCCTGATTCGATGCTGCCGGCGGTCGATTGGGCGCAGCCCTGGCTCGCGCCCTATCGCGTCCATGGCGAAGCGGCGGCGCGGGCCGCGAGCGGCACATCGGTCGCCTCGGCGCTGCAGGTCATCAAGCCGCCATCGGCGCCCGACTTCGTGCACCAGGGCCATCTGCCCGCCGGCCAGGCCTACGAAGCGCACATCTTCCAGACCCGCACCGTGCCGACCCGCGACAACCTGCACGACTTCTTCAACGGCCTGGTCTGGCTCGCCTTTCCCGAGTCCAAGCGACGCCTCAATGAACTGCAGGCCGCCGAGATCGCCCGCACCGGCATCGGCGCCACGCGCGGCCCGCTGCGCGACGCGCTCACGCTGTTCGACGAGAACGGCGCAGTGCTCGATGCGCCGCCCGCGCTGTGGGAGGCGCTGGCGGCGCGCGACTGGCACGCGCTTTTCGTGACGCGGCGCGCCCTGTGGTCCGAGGCGCGGCTGCTCGTGTTCGGCCATGCGCTGCTCGAGAAGCTCGTCGTGCCCCGCAAGGCCGCGACGGCGCACGTGCTGCTGCCGGACGCTGCGCATTCAAACACGCTGGATGACGCCGCGCTGGCCCAGCGCCTGGGCCCGGAATGGCTCGGGCAGAAGCCCTTCGTGCCACTCCCCGTGCTGGGCGTACCGGGGTGGTGTGCAGAGAATGTGTCGGCCGAGTACTACGACGATCCGAAGGTCTTCCGACCCCGTCCGTAGAACTTTTGCTCCTATCATTGCTCTACCCGCAGCCGCCATGCCGGGACCGCGTCAGTATTCAAACAACAAAGAAGCGCCCGCAACACCGCATGGCTTGAAGAGGGCCCGCCGGCCCTCATCTGAGCGGCAGTTCCCCACGGAGAATTCAACTTGAAACGTATCCTTCTGTTCGTTTTGACCAATGTGATGGTCGTCGCAGTGCTCGGCATCGTCGCGAGCCTGCTCGGCGTCAACCGCTTCCTCACGGCCAACGGCCTGAACCTCACGGCGCTGCTGGGCTTCGCGCTGATCATGGGCTTCGGCGGTGCGTTCATCTCGCTGCTCATCAGCAAGCCGATGGCCAAGTGGACCGCCGGCCTGCGCATGATCGACAACCCCCAGTCGCCCGACGAGGCCTGGATCGTCGCCACCGTGCGCAAGTTCGCCGACAAGGCCGGCGTCGGCATGCCCGAGGTCGCGATCTTCGAGGGCGAGCCCAATGCCTTCGCCACCGGCGCCTTCAAGAATTCGTCGCTCGTGGCCGTGTCCACCGGCCTGCTGCAGAACATGACGCGCGAAGAGGTCGAGGCCGTCATCGGCCACGAGGTGGCGCACATCGCCAACGGCGACATGGTCACGATGACGCTGATCCAGGGCGTGATGAACACCTTCGTTGTGTTCCTCTCGCGCGTGATCGGCTACGCGGTCGACAGCTTCCTGCGCCGCGGTGACGATCGTTCCTCGGGCCCCGGCATCGGCTACTACGTGAGCACCATCGTGCTGGACATCGTGCTCGGCTTCGCCGCAGCGATGGTGGTGGCCTGGTTCTCGCGCCAGCGCGAGTTCCGCGCCGACGCCGGTGCCGCCGCGCTCATGGGCCAGAAGCAGCCGATGATGAACGCGCTCGCACGCCTGGGCGGCCTGCCCGCCGGCGAACTGCCCAAGGCCGTGGAAGCCATGGGCATCACAGGCAGCATCGGCAAGCTGTTCGCGACGCACCCGCCGATCGAGGAGCGCATCGCTGCGCTGCAGAACGCGCGCTGACACGGCCGCGGCACTGCCGCCGGATTAAAAAAAACCGCCAGCTTTGCGTGGCGGTTTTTTTATGGGCCGTTGCGGCCCAGGGGGGCCTGGCGTCTCAGTCGGCAGCGGGTTCGGTGGGCTCGACCGGTGCAGCCTGTTCTGCGACGGTCGGAGCTGGAGCCGAAGCCGGTGCCTGCCGCTCGGCGCGCGCATGCTGCAGCGTGCGCGCCACCTCGCCCGGCTTCATGCCGTACATGTCGGCGAACTCCTGCTCGGTGCGACCGCTGGCCTCGAAGGCGCGCAGCAGCGCTTCGCGCTTGGCGGCTTGCTGGGCGAGCTCGGCCAGTGCTTCGTCGACCACCGCGTTGTTGTTCGCATCGCGCGAGCGCACGAGCACCGCATAGGCTTCGCGGTCGAGCCCCGAGGCCTCGATCGCCTTGGCGATGCGCGCCACCAGTTGCGGGCGCAGGTCTTCACCCGGGTTGCGATGCATGCGGCGGCGGTGCAGTTCGAGGATGGCGTGGTGCACATGCTCTGGCGCGACCGGGTCGAGCGCATTGCCGTCGAGGTCGTGGCGCGCGAGGCCCGCGGCCACGCTTTCGAGATAGCGCGTGGAACGTGCGTGCTGGCCCATCGCGATCTTCAGGTCTTCGGCCTTGAAGTCTTCGGGATGGCGCGCGATCAACTCCTCGTACACGCCCAGCTTCAGTGGCACGAAGCGTGCGCCGAAGAGTTGCGGGTACAGCTCGAACAGGCGCTCGAGCACCGGGTTGACCTTGCGCGGTGCGCGCTGGGGTTGTTGTTGCTGCCCTTGCGCTTGCGGCTTCCGGGCCTGCTGCTGTTGACGGGGCTGTTGCCCTTGTTGTCCCTGCGGACGCGGCTTTTTCTCGCGCGGCGGCCGCTGTTCTTGCTGCTGCCGTGGCTGCTGCTCGGCGGGCGCTTCCGAGCCCGCACCGGCGTCGGCACTGGTGCCGGTCTTGAGCTGTTGCAGCTGCTCGGCGAGGTCCGGGCGCTGGCGCCGTGCGTTGCGCGCGTTCGTGTTCGGGGCGGCGGTGGATGCGTCGGTCATACGTGGGATCGGCGGGTGGGCGCGATGGATGAAAAGAGGAACAACAGAAAACCGGTTTTGCGCTCAGCGCGGCCGGAACATCCTGAACATATTGTCGGGGCTGATCTCGAAATAGTCGGCCGGACCGCCGCCGCGCAGGATGGGCTGCGCCGCCGCGGTGTCGTAGATGCCGTTCTTGAGCAGGTGGCGCGCGATGTGCACGCCCACCACTTCGCCGAGGACGAGCCAGGTCTGCACCGGCACGCCATCGACGCCTTCGAGCTGGATCAATTGCGTGAGACGGCATTCGAAGGACACCGGACTCTCGGCCACGCGCGGCACCGCGATCTGGCGCGAAGCCACGGGCGTGAGGCCGGCGAGCTCGAACTCGTTCACCTCGGGCGGCACGGCTGCGCACGACCGGTTCATCTGCTCGGCAAGCGGGCGCGTGGCGAGGTTCCAGCCGAACTCGCGCGTCTGGCGGATGTTGTGCAGGCTGTCCTTCGCGCCGATGCTCGCGAAGCCGACGATCGGCGGCGTGTAGTTGAAGGCGTTGAAAAAGCTGTAGGGCGCGAGGTTCAGCAGGCCGTTCTCGTCCTGCGACGAGATCCAGCCGATGGGGCGTGGGCCGACCATCGCATTGAACGGGTCGTGCGGCAGGCCGTGGCCCTTGGCCGGTTCGTAGTAGTGGAAATCGTCGCTGGACATCATGGATCTCAGTGGCTCATCGCCGAGGTGCGCGCGGCCTGCCGACCGATCAGCAGCCGGAACGGCAGCAGCATCAGCACGCCCACGCCGAGCTTCACCGCGAGGTCGCCCGCGGCCCAGGTGAGCCAGGGGCCGTCGGTGCCCGCGAAGGCGATGCCCCAGAACACGATGCTGTCGAGCACCGCCGCGATCACCGTCGCCACCAGCGGCGCGCGCCACCAGAGGCCGCGGCGCAGGCGGTCGAACACGCGGATGTCGAGCAGTTGCGAGGCGATGAAGGCCAGGCCGGATGCGAGCGCAATGCGCATCGGCGCGAGCATCAGCGAGGCGACGATCGCCACCGCGAAACCGACCCACGCCACGCGGCGCGCCATGCCGGGGCCGAAGCGCCGGTTGACGAGGTCGCTCACGAGGTAGGCCACCGGGTAGGTGAAGGCGCCCCAGGTGAGCCAGTCGTTGAGGGCGAACTGCACCAGGATGTTGGAGGCCAGCACCACCGCGGCCATGGCCAGCGTGGCAATGGCGAACTGGCCGGCGGTGGGGCGTGCGAAGGACATGGTCTGCATCAGACGTTCGCCGTGCGCTCGCGTTCCGCTGCGGCGAGCACGTTGCGCGCCACCGCTTCGGCCACCTTGATGCCATCCACGCCGGCCGACAGGATGCCGCCCGCGTAGCTCGCGCCTTCGCCGGCGGGGTACAGGCCGCGCACGTTGAGGCTCTGGAAATCGTCGCCGCGCGTGATGCGGATCGGCGACGAGGTGCGCGTCTCGACGCCGGTGAGCACTGCGTCGTGCGTATCGAACCCCTTGATCTTGCGGCCGAAGGCGGGGAAGGCCTCGCGCATCGCCTCGATGGCGTAGGCCGGCAGGGCCTCGCGCAGGTCGGTGGGCGTCACGCCGGGCTTGTACGAGGGCGTCACGCTGCCGAGCGCGGCCGAGGGCTTGCCGGCCACGAAGTCGCCGACCAGTTGCCCCGGCGCGTGGTAATTGCTGCCACCGAGCACGTAGGCGTTCGATTCGAGTTCGCGCTGCAGCGCGATGCCTGCGAGCGCATCGCCGGGGTAGTCCTTCGGATCGATGCCCACCACGATGCCCGCATTGGCGTTGCGCTCGTTGCGCGAGTACTGGCTCATGCCGTTGGTGACCACGCGGCCCGGCTCGCTGGTGGCCGCGACCACCGTGCCGCCCGGGCACATGCAGAAGCTGTAGACCGAGCGGCCGTTGCTGGCGTGGTGCACCAGCTTGTAGTCGGCTGCGCCCAGCAGCGGGTGGCCCGCGTGGCGACCCCAGCGCGCGCGGTCGATGAGGCCTTGCGGGTGTTCGACGCGAAAGCCGATGGAAAAAGGCTTGGCCTCGATGTGCACGCCGCGCGCGTGCAGCATCGCGAAGGTGTCGCGCGAGCTGTGGCCCAGGGCCATCACGACATGGTCGGCGCGCAGCTCGCTCGATTGGCCGGTGGTCTGGTCGAGCACGGTGAGCGCACGCAGCTGCCCGTCTTCGATGCGCACGTCGGTCACGCGCTGCTCGAAGCGGATCTCGCCGCCGAGCGCGACGATCTGCTCGCGGATGTTCTCCACCACCTTCACCAGCTTGAAGGTGCCGATGTGCGGATGCGCGACATAAAGGATTTCGGGCGGCGCGCCGGCCTTCACGAACTCCTCCATCACCTTGCGGCCGAGGAAGCGCGGGTCCTTGATCTGGCTGTAGAGCTTGCCGTCGGAAAAAGTGCCCGCGCCGCCTTCGCCGAACTGCACGTTCGACTCGGGGTTGAGCACGCTCTTGCGCCACAGGCCCCAGGTGTCGCGGGTGCGCTGGCGCACGGTCTTGCCGCGTTCGAGCACGATGGGCCTGAAGCCCATCTTCGCGAGCATCAGTGCCGCGAAGATGCCGCAGGGGCCGAAGCCGATCACCACGGGGCGGCTCGTGCCCTCGGGCGCATCGGCCGGCGGCACGTAGGCCATGTTCGGCGCGGGCTGGATGTGCGGATGGCCTGCGTGCTTCGCGAGCAGGGCGGCTTCGCGCTTCGCATCGGCCAGCTGCACGTCGCAGATGTAGACCGTGAGCAGGTCGACCTTGCGCGCATCGAAGCTGCGCTTGAAGACAGTGTGGGAGGCGATCGCTTCGAGCGGGACGTCGAGGGTCCGGGCGATCAGGGTGACCAGCGCGTCAGGGGCGTGGTCGAGCGGGAGTTTGAGTTCGGAGATTCTCAGCATGGCGGTGGCTTGTGGTTATCAAGCAGACCGCGGATTTTACGCGCCGGAGCGCTATGAAAGAGATAGCTGGATCAGGCCGGCAGGAAGCCCTCGACGGAGAGGTATCGCTCGCCCGTGTCGTAGTTGAAGCCGAGCACCACCGCATCGGGTGCGAGCGACGGCAGCTTCTGCGCAATGGCCGCGAGCGTGGCGCCCGACGAGATGCCCACCAGGATGCCTTCTTCCTGCGCGCACCGGCGGGCCATTTCGCGCGCCGGTTCGGCATCGACCTGCAGCACGCCGTCGAGCAGCGAGGTGTCCAGGTTCTTCGGAATGAAGCCCGCGCCGATGCCCTGGATCGGGTGCGGGGACGGCGCGCCGCCGGAGATGACGGGCGAGGCCACCGGCTCCACCGCGAACACCTGCAGCTTGGGCCACTTCTTCTTGAGCACCTTCGCCACGCCGGTGATGTGGCCGCCCGTGCCCACGCCGGTGATGATCACGTCGATGCCGTCGGGAAAGTCCGCCGCGATTTCCTCGGCCGTGGTGCGCACGTGCACCTCGACGTTGGCCGGGTTGTTGAACTGCTGCGGCATCCACGCGCCCGGTGTGCCGGCCACGATTTCCTCGGCGCGCGCGATGGAGGCCTTCATGCCGCCGGCGCGCGGCGTGAGGTCGAAGGTGGCGCCGTAGGCCAGCATCAGGCGACGGCGCTCGATGGACATGCTGTCGGGCATCACCAGGATCAGCTTGTAGCCCTTGACGGCCGCGACCATCGCGAGACCGATGCCGGTGTTGCCCGAGGTGGGCTCCACGATCGTGCCGCCGGGCTTGAGCGCGCCGGACTTCTCGGCGTCTTCCACCATCGACAGCGCGATGCGGTCCTTGATCGAGCCGCCGGGGTTGGCGCGCTCCGACTTGATCCAGACCGCCTGCTTCGCATTGCCGAACAGGCGGTTGATGCGGATGTGCGGCGTGTTGCCGATGGTCTGGAGGATGTTCTGGGCCTTCATGGAATCTCCTTGGATGCGGTTGTTCGACGGACAGCGCGCATTGTGAGACCAGCCCGTGACCGCTTCAGCGCGAGGGTGTTGCAGCAGGCAACAGGCGTCCTTGCAGCAGCAGCGCGATCGTCCTGACCGCCAGGAATCCGATGATCACGTTGGCCGCCGCGAAGGCCGCCGGCGCGACCCATTCGACAGGCCCGGTGGCGCCGGCCGTGACGAGGCGCATGGCCAGGGTCGGCAGCGCCGCCACGCCGAAGGTGAAGCCCCAGTACGACGGCGTGAAGGGCTGCCTTGCGATCCACGGCAAGAGGCGAAGGAGCAGCAGCGCCTGGAACAGGCCGTAGCCGAGCAGCACCTGCGCGAACAGGTCGGGCGCGCCGTGGTTCAGGCTCATGTACGTGACGCCGCCCACCACCGGCGGTGCGAGCTGGATGCCCAGCACGGGGCGCAGCGCTTCGGGCAGCGGCTCGCGTGTCGCTGCGCGGCCGAGGATCAGCGATTCGATGGCCAGCCACGAGAAGAGCCCCGCGCCGAAGAACCACATGCCCAGTTGCGGCCAGCCGAAGGCCGCAGCGGCTGTGCCGGCCACGAAGTTCTGCCCGACCGCCGGCAGGTAGAAGGCCGGCGTGACGAGTTCGGGCGCGAGCCCGCCCTGCCATGTTCGCCCGTAGAGCCAGAGGCCGAGCACGAGCGACGCGGCAATGGCCACCACGAACACGGCCAGCGCCAAAGTCCTCGCGTAGGGCTGCAGCGCCATCGCCGCGAGCATGCTGGCCAGCGGGACCAGCGACGCGAACGACGACTGCACCGGGTGGTTCATCTCGGCCCGTGCGGCGTCGCCGTGGCGCAGCCACTTGTGGGCATAGAGCGCCAGCAGCGCGAGCCACACCGCGAGGCTGCTCCATGTCGCGACATGGGCGATGTCTTGCGGCAAATGCCAGAGTGGCACCGCGACGCGCCAGGCATTGCCCAGCGCCAGCGCACCGACGGCAATGCCGAAATAGGAAACGGGAATGGGGGCACGCGCGGAAGTCATTCGGTTCACCTGAGAGGAGGATCGGTGAATGAATTCTGAGCGCCGGAGGTAAGATTTTGAATGCTCTACAGCCTCTGTAAATTGCTCCATCGTCTCAAATGAACCCGCACGCCGATCCCCTGAGCGAACTCGTCGACTGGCTCGGCCTGCGCGGCCGCATGGACCTGCACTGCCTGTTCGGCGAGGATTGGGCGGCACCGCACGAGGCCATCGGCCCGTGGCGCGCGCCCTTTCATATCGTGCTGCGCGGGCGCTGCGAACTCTGGCTGCCCGAGAGCCGCACGCTGGTGCCGCTGGAGGAGGGGAGTCTCGTGATCCTGCCGCGCGGGCCGGCGCATGTGCTGCGCACCGCCGGGCTGCAGGGCGAGGGCCGCGCGATCCGCCTGCGGACGGGCGAGCTGCTCGATCTCAAGACCAACCTCCGGCGCCCCGAGAAGGCGGACACCGACATCCTCTGCGGCGAATTCGAGTTCCCCGGCCGGCGCCGCAGTGTGCTGCTGGAGGCGCTGCCCGAACCCTTGGTGATCGCCTTCGCCGGCCGCCCCGGGTTCGCGTGGCTCGAAGGACTGGTGCGGCTCATGGCGCAAGAGATTTCGCAGCAACGCGCCGGCGCCGCAGCCATCGTGGCGCAGCTGTCAGGCACGCTGTTCACGCTGGCGGTGCGCGCGCACCTGGAGACGCGGCCCGAGCTCAGCGGCGTGCTCGGCCTCATGGCCAGCCCGCGTCTTGCGCCTGGCCTGCAGGCGATGCTGGCGCAGCCGCAGGAACCCTGGACCGTGGCGTCGCTGGCCGCGCGCTGCCATCTCTCGCGCGCCACCTTCGCACGCGAATTCACGCGGCGCGTGGGCACCGGGCCGCTCGAATTCCTGACGACGCTGCGCATGGAGCTGGCCTCGCGCCTGCTCGCGCAAGGCGGGCAGGGCGCGCGGGATATGGCCAGCATCGGCGAGGCGGTCGGCTACCGCTCGGAGGCCGCATTCAACCGCGCGTTCGCGCGGCACGCGGGGATCACGCCGGGGCGGTTCCGGCGGGGCGCGAACGACATGAAGGCCGGCTGACGCAGATCAGGCACTCACTCAGGAGCCGGCCAGCGAACGCGCCCGCAGCGGCGCTTTCCAGAGCTCGGCCAGCAGCACGCCCGCCACCGTCAGGACGCCGCCCACCGCGTGGTACGCCGCGAGCGATTCGCCGATCACCACCGCCGCGATCACCGCGGTGAACAGCGGGATCAGGTTGAAGAACATGCTCGCGCGGCTCGGCCCGATGTGGGCCACTGTGTGCATCCACACCAGCGGCGCGACCATCGAGGCTCCCAGGCCCGCGAAGCCGATCAGCGGCAGGTTGGCGGCCGACAGGCCCATCCTCGGCGTGAGCAGGTAGAGCGGCAGCAGCGCGACGACGGCCATCACGATCTGCAGGTAGAGCAGTTGCAGTGCGGGCACGTCCTTCATGCCCCAGCGCTTGAGCAGGATCACGTAGACGGCGTAGGCCAGCATCGCGAGCAGCATCAGGCCGTCGCCCATGTTCGCGCCGCTCTTCGTCAGCAGGCCGAGGTCGCCCGACGACACCACCACCAGCACGCCCATGATCGACAGCAGCGAGCCCGCCACCGCGCCGGCCGTGAGCCGCTGGCCCAGCAGCACGATCGACAACCCCAGCACCATCATCGGCGTGAGCGAGCCGATGATGCCCATGTGGGTGGCCGTGGTCATGTAGGCCGCGTAGTAGGCCAGGCTCTGGTAGACCACCATGCCCAGGAGGCCGAGCACCGCGATGCGGCCCAGCTGCGGGCGGATCGCCGACCAGTTGCGCAGCACCGGCCGCAGCGCCAGCGGCGTGAAGAGCAGGGCGGCCAGCAGCCAGCGATAGAAACTGATCTCGGCCGGGGCGATGGCGCCCGCGGCCATCTTGCTGACGACGGTGTTGCCCGACCAGATGACGACGGCGAGCAGGGGAAAGGCGTAAAGCCACATGGAGACGGTCCTTGGAGTGCAGACCTATCATCGGCGCGTCCGTCCTGAGGCATATAGCTCGATCAGGACATATCGTCCGGAATTCCGGACCTTCTTCGCCCTGGGATACCGAATGGCCACGCCCGCGACGCGCTTTGTCGAGATCCAGAACGTCGAGGGGATGGCGGGCCCCTTCTATTTCCGGTACGACGAGTTCGGTGCCGACGTGCGGGCCGCGCCGCACAGCCACACCTGGGGCCACCTGAACTACGCCGCGCACGGCACGATGCAGATGGAAACGGAAGGCCTGCGCTTTCTGTCGCCGCCGCAGTACGCGGTGTGGATTCCGCCGACGGTGGTGCACAGCTGCACGCTGCGGCATGCGGTGGTCTACCGCTCGATCTACATCACGCGCGACCTGTGCGAGCGGCTGCCTTCGGAGCCCTGCACGGTGCGCATCAGCCCGATCATCCGCAGCGTGCTGGCCGACTTCGCGGCGCGCGATGTGCATGTGCCCTCGACGCCGGCCGACCTGCGCCTCGCGCACGTGGTGGTCGACCAGCTGGCCGTGGCCGAGGTGCAGCGCTGCTACCTGCCGGCGGCCGCCGCGCCCGCGCTCGTCAGCGTGCTCGAGGCGCTGCAGGCGAACCCCGGCGACCATCGCTCGTTCGCCGAATGGGCCGAGAGCGTGCACATGACCGAGCGCACGCTCGCGCGCCAGTGCCAGCGCGAACTGGGCATGTCCTTCGGCGACTGGCGCCAGCGGCTTCGCTTCCTGCGCGCCATCGATGCATTGGAGGCGGGCCGCACGGTGCAGGAGATCGCGTTCGACCTGGGCTACAGCACCGCGTCGGCGTTCATCGCGATGTTCCAGCGCGAGGCCGGGACCACGCCGGAGCAGTACAGAAAAGAGTTCTGCGGCATTGCCTGAAAAGGCCGTTGGCGCGCCGGGCGATAATCCACCTCGTGAAGCACGCCAGACCGCCGCTGGTGCAAGTCTCGAAAGAGCGCACTGGAGGAACGTCCGGACTGCAAAGGACAGCGCAGGAGTTAACGACTCTCCACCGTGAGGTGAGGATCAGAGCAACAGAGACGAGCCGATTAAGTTCGGGTGAAACGGGCAATCTCTGCGCGCAGCAACACCAAGTAGGCCAGTATTGAGGTGGTTCCGCTGAGCTGGCGGGTAGGTGGCATCGAGCCGTTTGGCGACAAACGGCCCAGAGTAATGGCGGTCACGCCGAGGGCTTCGCAAGAGGCCTTCGGTGCACAGAATCCGGCTTATCGGCGGGCTTCACACTTTTCTTCTTTCCCCCGTTTTTCCTTTCCCGGCTTTCCGGCGCCCGAGGCGGGCGCCAGCGTTGCCGCTGCACGGATTGGTAGTTACCCGTATAATAGATAGCAAGCTAACTAATTGCTATCGACGTGCCCACCCCCAAAAACACCCAGACCCGCGAACACGCGCTCATGCACCTGGGCATGTCGTTGTCCACGCTGCAGCGCTCCTACCGTGCCGTGGCCGACAAGGCGGTGGCCCACGTCGGCGTGTCGCAGACGCTGGCCTGGCCGATCGTGATGATCGGACGCATGGGCGACGGCATGCGCCAGGGTGTGCTCGCCGAGGTGCTGGGCATCGAAGGGCCGTCGCTGGTGCGCTCGGTCGATCAATTGGTGGAGGCGGGCTTCGTGCGGCGCCTCGAAGACCCGGCCGACCGCCGCGCCAAGACCCTGCACCTCACACCCACCGGCGTGACCGCCTGCGCCGCCCTCGAAGCCTCGTTGAGCGAGATGCGAAGCACGCTGTTCGAGGGCGTCAGCGACGACGACATCGCCGCATGCCTGCGCGTCTTCGCCACGCTCGAGGAGCGCCTGGGCCGCAACGCCCTGGCCGCACAGGAAGGCCGCAAGTAGATGGCCGCGCTCCGCCTGCCGCGCTTCAGCCGCGCGGAGCTCCTGTTCTCCGGCAAGAGCTTCGCCGCCGCGATGCTCGCGATGTACCTCGCCAGCCGGGCCGGCCTGCCGCGTCCGTTCTGGGCGCTCATGACCACCTACATCGTGGCCCATCCGCTGGCCGGCGCAGTGCGCTCCAAGGCGGTGTACCGCTTCGCCGGCACGCTCATCGGCAGCACGGCGACGGTGCTGCTGGTGCCTGCGCTTTCGAACGCGCCTGAACTGCTGACGCTGGTGCTCGCGCTGTGGGTCGGCCTGTGCCTGTGCATCTCGCTCCTCGACCGCACGCCGCGCTCGTACGTCTTCATGCTCGCGGGATACACCGCCGCGCTGATCGGCTTCCCGTCGGTGCAGACGCCGCTGGTGCTCTTCGACACCGCCGTGGCGCGCGTCGAGGAGATTGGCCTCGGCATCTTCTGCGCCACGCTGATCCACAGCCTCGTGCTGCCCACGGGTCTTGCGCCCACGGTGCTGGGCCTGCTCGACCGCACGCTGCAGGATGCGCGCAAATGGCTCGGCGACCTGCTGCAGCCGGCCGGCCGCAAGAGCGATGCCGACCCCAAGCGCCTGGACGACGACCGCCGCCGCCTCGCGGGCGACATCACGCAGCTGCGCCTGCTCTCCACCCATGTGCCCTTCGACACCACGCACCTGCGCTGGACGGCCGGCGCGATCCGCGCGATGCAGGACCGCGTTGCCGCGCTCACGCCCGCGCTCTCGGCCGTCGAAGACCGGCTGCGCGCGCTCGAACAGGCCGAAGGTGCGCTCGCCCCCGACGTCGCCGCCGTGCTCGCGCATGCGGCGCAATGGCTGCGCGCAGAAGCCGAACCCGCGAGCGACAACGCCGCGCGCGCCGAACGCCTGCAAGCCCTTCGCAATGCCATCGCCGCACTGAGCGCCACGCCGCAATCCGGCAACGGTGCGCAACCCACCGCATGGGGCCGCGCCCTGCGCATCGGCCTCGCCGGCCGCCTCGAAGAACTGGTCGATGGTTGGACCGCCTGCGCCCAGCTGCGCCTCGATATCGACGAAGGCCTCCAGGGCGCCGCCCCGTTGCGCCGCACGGCTGCGCTCGGCAGCCGCGCATTGCACCGCGACTACGGCATGGCGCTGCTCTCCGCACTGGCGGCCGTCATCGCCATCTGCCTTTGCGGCGCGTTCTGGATCTTCACCGGCTGGACCATGGGCTCGGTCGCCACCATGATGGCCGCGGTCTTCTGCTGCTTCTTCGCGACCATGGACGACCCGGTGCCGGCGATCCACGGCTTCCTGAAGTGGACGCTGTGGTCCGTTCCCATCTCCGCGGTCTACGTGCTGGTGCTCATGCCCACGGTGCAAGACTTCGGCATGCTGGTCGCGATCTGCGCGCCGCTCTTCCTGGTGCTGGGCCTCTACCTGCCGCGGCCGGCCTACTTCATGCCCGCGATGGCGATGGTCTTCGGCGTGGCCGGCACGCTCGCGCTGCACGACACCGCCAGCGCCGACCTCGTGAGCTTCATCAACAGCACGATCGGCCAGATCGTCGGCGTGGTGGTCGCGGCCCGCGTCACGCGCATCGTGCGCTCGGTGGGCGCCGACTGGAGCGCGCGCCGCATCCAGCGCGCGACCTGGCGCGAGCTCGGCGAGATGGCCGCTTCTTCGCAGCCGCAGTACGCTCAGAGTGACGCCTACGCGGTGCGCATGCTCGACCGCATCGGCCTGCTCGCACCGCGCATTGCCCAGGCCGGCGGCAGCGTCGAGGGCGTGGCCGCCAACGACGCGCTGCGCGACCTGCGCATGGGCGCCGACATCGCGGTGCTGCAGCGCGTGCGCGCCCAATTGCCGCTGGCCACCTCGGCCGCGCTGCTGGGCGGCATCTCGCGCTTCTTCCGCCAGCGCGGCGAGGGCCGTATGACGCCGCGGCCACAAGGCCTGCTGCCGCAGATCGATGAAGCGCTCAACGCGGTGCTCGCCGCGCGCGATACGTCTTCGGCGTCGCGCTCCGCCGTCACTGCGCTGGTGGGCCTGCGCCGCAACCTGTTCCCCGACGCACCGCCAACGCTCGCGGCCGTCATTCCCCAAGGAGCTTCCGCATGATCGGCGAAGCCAGTTTCTACGGCCTCTACCTGCCATGGCTCATGGTGCTCGCCGCCGGTGCGCTGCTCGCGCTCTGGGGCGTGCGCCGCCTGCTCGCGGCCACCGGCCTCTACCGCTGGGTGTGGCACCCGGCGCTGTTCGACATGGCGCTCTACCTGCTGCTGCTCTATGCGCTGAGCCGCCTCACCTCCCACCTTCAATGACGAAGAGATTCCCATGACAGCCAGTTCTTCTTCAGACAACTCCCGGATACAGCGCCTGCTGCGCGTCCTCCTCACCGTGGCCGTGGTGGCCGCGGCCGTCTGGGCCGGCTTCCGGCTCTGGGACCACTACGAGCTCGCGCCATGGACGCGCGACGGCCGCGTGCGCGCCAACGTGGTCCAGATCGCGCCCGACGTGTCGGGCCTCGTCACCGCCGTGCCGATCCACGACAACCAATCGGTCGCTGCCGGCACGCTGCTGTTCGAGGTGGACCGCGCCCGCTACGACCTCGCCGTGCGCCAGGCCCAGGCCGCGCTTTCCGCGCAACGCGCCGCGAGCGCGCAGGTGCAGCGCGAGAACGCGCGCAACACGGGCCTGGACGAACTCGTCTCCAAGGAAGCGCGCGAACAGACCCGTTCGCGCGTCGAGCAGATGCAGGCCGCCGTCGCGCAGGCCGAAGTGGCGCTCGATTCCGCGCGCCTGAACCTGCAGCGCGCCCAGGTGCGCGCGCCGGCCGATGGCCTCGTCACCAACCTCGACCTGCGCCAGGGCAGCTACGCCGCAGCGGGCCGGCCGGTGCTCGCGCTGGTCGACGCGCAGTCGTTCTATGTCGAAGGCTATTTCGAGGAAACGAAACTGCCGCGCATCCATCTGGGCGACCGCGTGCGCGTCACGCCGATGGGCGGCGGCGCGGTGCTCGAAGGTTCGGTCGACAGCGTGGCCGCCGGCATTGCCGATCGCGACCGCTCCACCAGCGCGAACCTGCTGCCCAGCGTGAACCCGACCTTCAACTGGGTGCGGCTCGCGCAGCGCATTCCGGTGCGCGTGAAGCTCGATCCGCTGCCCGAAGGCGCACGGCTCGTGGCGGGCCAGACCGTGACCGTGCAGGTGCTGGATCGCGTCGCCGCCCGCGGTGCCGCCGCGCCGCAGAAGGGATGACGCCATGACCCGCTTCGCTTTTCGCATGGCCTCATTGGCGGTTGCCGCCGGGCTCGCCGCATGCGCGGCGGTCGGGCCCGACTACAAGCAACCCGCCGATGCGCTCGCCAGCCAGCCCGCCGCCGCAAAGCCTTTCGCCGAGGCGCCCGCGAATGCCGCGCCGCTGCCCCCGCACTGGTGGCGCCTGTACCAAGACCCTCTGCTCGACAAGCTCGTCACGCAAGCCCTCGCGCACAACACCGACCTGCGCCAGGCCGTCGCGAACCTCGAACGCGAGCGTGCCATCGAGTCCGAAGTGGCCGGCGCCGAGCGCCCCACGCTGGGCGTGAGCGGCGGCCCGTCGTTCGGCCACGTGTCGGGCCTCTCGCTGCTGCAGAAGGGCTACGAGCCGCCGAGCCGCTTCAACTACAGCGCGGGTGCATCGCTCTCCTACCAGGTCGACCTGTTCGGCCAGATCCGCCGCAGCATCGAAGCGGCCGGCGCCAGCACCGAAGCCGCCGCCGCCGCACTCGATCTCGTGCGTGTGAACGTCGCTGCCGGTACCGCTCGCGCCTACGCCGAGGCCTGCTCGACGGGCCTGCGCCTGCAGATCGCGCAGAAGTCCATCGCCCTGCAGCAAGACGCGGTGAACGTCACCGACCGCCTGCAGCGCGCCGGCCGCGCCGGTGCCATCGACACCGGCCGCGCGCGCGCGCAACTGCAGCAGTTGAACGCCACCGTGCCCCCGCTGAAGGCCGAGCGCCAGGGCGCGCTCTACCGCCTCGCCACGCTGACCGGCGCGCTGCCGCAGGACTTCCCGCGCGAGGTCGCTGACTGCACCGTGCCCCCGCGCGTGGCCGGCACGTTGCCCGTGGGCGATGGCGCGGCCCTGCTGCGCCGCCGCCCCGACATTCGTCAGGCCGAGCGCAGCCTGGCCGCATCGACCGCGCGCATCGGCGTGGCCACGGCCGATCTCTATCCGAAGGTCACGCTCGGCCTCTCGGCTTCATCGGTCGGTCCCGCCACCGACTTCGGCCGCAAGGACACGATGAGCTTCAGCATGGGCCCGCTGATCTCCTGGACCATTCCCAACACCGGCATCGCGCAGGCCCGCATTGCCGAGGCCGAGGCCGGCACGCGCGGCGCACTCGCGAAGTTCGACGGCACCGTGCTCACCGCGCTGCGCGAAACCGAGACCGCGCTCGGCACGTATGCCCGCGAACTCGACCGCCGCGCCGCCCTGCAGGCCTCGCGCGACGAAAGCGCGAAGGTCGCGGCGCAGGCGCGCCAGCTTTATCAGAACGGCCGCACCGCCTATCTCGACGCGCTCGATGCCGAGCGCTCGCTCGCGGCAAGCGATGCGGCCCTGGCGGCCAGCGAAGCGCAACTGGCCGACGACCAGGTGGTGTTGTTCATGGCGCTCGGCGGCGGCTGGGAGCCTGATGAATCCAGCGCCGTTGCGCTCGACAGGAACACGGCGACCGTGAAGCAATGACCTCGACCGAAGCGCTTTCGCCACGGCCGCACGCGCCGCTGTGGCTGCTCGCGCTGGTCACCTTCAGCGGCACGCTGGCCATGCACATCTTCGTGCCCGCCTTGCCGATCGCCGCGAAGAGCCTGGGCGCCGGCATCAGCGCGATGCAGATGACGGTGAGCCTCTACATCTTCGGCCTCGCCGTGGGGCAGTTGCTGTACGGCCCGATGGCCGACCGCTTCGGCCGGCGCCCCGTGCTGCTGTTCGGGCTCGGCCTCTACTCGGCGGCGGGGCTCGTCGCCGCGCTCGCGCCGGATGTGCATGCGCTCATCACCGCCAGGCTGTTCCAGGCCATCGGCGGCTGCGCCGGCCTCGTGCTGGGCCGCAGCATCGTGCGCGACACCGCCGGCCCGCAGGAGGCCACGCGCCGCCTCGCGCTGATGAACCTGATGGTCACTGTGGGCCCGAGCATCGCGCCGCTGGTCGGCGGCGCGCTTGCCACCGCGCTCGGATGGCGCTCGATCTTCTATGCGCTCTTCGCGCTCGGCATCGTCGGACTGCTCTTCACCTGGCGCCTGCTGCCCGAGACCGGCACGCCGGGCGCGCGGCTCGACGCATCGGCGCTCGCGCGCAACTACGGGCAACTGCTGCGCTCGCCCGCGTTCCTCGGCTTCTCGATCGGCGGCGGCTGCGCGACCACCTCGATGTACGCCTTCATCGCCTCCGCGCCGTTCATCTTCGTGGACCAGCTGCACCGCCCGGCGCACGAGGCGGGCATCTACCTCGCCATCCTGGTGTCGGGCGTGTGGCTCGGCAGCTTTCTCACGAGCCACCTGATCCAGCGCGTGCGCGTCGACCGCCTCATGATCCGCTCGAACGCGCTCAGCGTGCTCGCGGCCTTCGTGCTGCTGGGCGGGGTGCTGATGGGGCATCTCTCGGTGGCGCTGGCCGTGGGCGCGATGTTCCTTTTCACCGTCGGCGCGGGCATGGCCTCGCCGGCCGCGCTGACGCAGGCGATCAGCGTCAACCCGCAGGTCATCGGATCGGCCTCGGGCCTCTATGGGTCCACGCAGATGGCGGTGGGCGCGCTGTGCACGGCGCTGGCCGGCATGGGCCACACGAATCCGGCAATGGCCGCGGCCATCGTGCTGGCCGGGGCGGGCATCGTGGCGCAGTTGTCGTTCGCGGTGGCGCTGCGCCACCAGAAGAAGCTGGCCGGCGCGACCGCAGCCTGAGCGCTCAGCGCGTGAACAGCCAGCCGCCCTTGGGCTGGCGCATCAGCTCGTGGTGGCGGATCGAGTGCTCCTCGCCGTCGTCGCCCACGTAGACCACGTCGAAGCGCAACAGCTTCGGCGACACCATTTTCCAGTTCTGGATGCGCTTGACGGTCACGCAGGCCGTCTTGTCGTGGTACTGCATCTGCGCCATCGGGCCGCCCTGGAAGCCGGTGCCGTCGAACAGCCGCCCCGGCGCCGCGAAGGGGTTGAGCACGGCGCCGTTGCGCTCGGTGATGCAGCCTTCGGTCCGCACGAACGATTCGATGGTCGGCGCCGCGCCGCGGACCACCTTGGTCACGGCCGGGCTGGGCGTCTTGCCGCCGATGGCTTCGCGGATGCGCTCCACCTGCTCGCCGGTGATCGGTGCGAGCCCGTCTTTAGACACCACCGCGGGCGGCGGGGCGGGCGGCGCGGCTGCCGCGGCGGACTCGGGCGCCGGTTGCAGCGAAGCGAAGAAGCTGCAACCCGCAAGCAGTGCCACGGGCACCGTGGAAGCCAGCGCGGTGGCCGTGGTTCTGGTTTTGGTTCTTCTGAATTTCATGGCTCGGTCTCCCTGTCGGCGGCGCTAGGCCGCTTGCTGAAAATTTCAGGCCGCAAGCACGAGGCAGGCGGCGCGTCGTTTTTCTCTTTCTCCGCGATATCAAAAACGTTCGTGCGGTGCCAGGTAGCGCCACTGGCCGGGCTGCAACCCCGCGAGTGGCACGCGCCCGATGCGGATACGCCGCATCGCGACGATGGTCAGGCCCATCTGGTCGCACAGGTGCGCGATCTGCCCGGGCCGCGCGCCCTTGAGCGCGAAGCGCAGGCCGGTCTGCTTGCCGTCCTCGGCCTGGCGGCCGATGCTCACGCGCGCGGGCGAGCGCTCGAAGCGCACGAGCACCTCGGGGCTCACCGTGCCGGCCACGTCGACCATCACCTCGTGCTCGAGGATGCCCGCGTCTTCCTGCAGCTTGCGCTCGATGCGGAACTCCTGCGTATAGGCCACGAGGCCGCTCGCGCCGGTCTCCAGCGGCGTCATGCAGTGCTGCCCCTTCACATGCGCCGGCAGGAATTTCTGGCCGGCACGCTCGGGCTCGTGGTGGTTCGCGGCCACCAGCAGCTTGAAGGCGTTGTCGGTCGGCATGCCGGCCGGCTTGTACAGCAGCATCGTCACGGGCACCACCGGCTCGGGCCTGGCGCCGGCCGCGATCTCGACCTGCTGGTGTGCCTGCACGCGCGACTGCGGCAACTGCGCGGGCACGCCATCGACGCGCACCGCGCCGTTCTCGATCAGCAGTTCGGCCTCGCGCCGCGATACGCCAGCGAGGGCGGCCACGCGCTTGGCGAGGCGGATGCCTTCGTCGTCGGGAGCGTTGTTGTTCTTCATCGGGCGCCCGTCTGTTGTTGTTGCTGTTGCTGCTGGATGCGCGCCACATGCGCGGCCAGCGAACGCGCGGCGACCGGCCACATGCGCTCGGGCACATCGTCATAGGCGATCGGCAGCCATTGCTCGGGCGTGCCATCGGGAAGCTTGTGCATGGCCGCGGCGATCTTGGCCTCGCGCTTGAGGCGGTGCGCCTTCAGCTGCGCGATGGCGCTGCGCGCAAAGCCGATCACGTAGCCGTGGGCCGGCAGGATGAATTCGACGACGCCCGCGGCGCAGGCTACATCCAGCGTGTCCAGCGAATCGAGGTAGGCCGTCATGTCGCCGTCGGGCGGATCGACCACCGTCGTGCTGCCGTTCAGGATGTGGTCGCCCGAGAACAGCAGGCCGTCTTCCTCGAGCACCAGGCACAGGTGGTTGGCCGCGTGGCCGGGCGTGTGGATCACCCGCAGCGTGTGGCTGATGGGCTCGCCCTCGGCGGTGGTGCCCGAGAGCGTCAGGCGCTCGCCGTTTTCCAGCGAACGCTCGGGCGTGAAGCGCGCCGTGGCGCGCGCGGTCGGTGCGGAGGGAAGGCCCAGGATCGGCGGCTTCTGCGCCTTGCACAGCGCCTGCAGCGGCGCGGCGCCGGGCGAATGGTCGGCATGCGAATGCGTGCAGACGATCATGCGGATGTCGCCGTGCGTGAGGCGCCAGAGGCGGCCGATGTGGTCGAAGTCGTTCGGGCCCGGGTCGATCACCAAGTAGCCGGTGGCCGCATCGCCCACGATGTAGGTGTTGGTGCCCGGGCCGGTCATGGCACTCGGGTTGGGTGCGGTGAGGCGCTGCACGTTCTTCAGGAGCGCCACCGGCTGCTCGCTCTGCCAGTCGAGCGCGTGCACGAGCTGGCCGTCGGGGCAGACCAGTGCAAGCTCTCCGTAGGGCGAATCGCTTTCCATGTAGCGCACGTCCTCGCCCTTGAGGAAGCCGGCGCGCGGGCAGCTGGTCCAGAGAGGCGCCTCGCCATTGCCGCCGGGCGCGCAGGCCGCGAGCACCGCATCGACCGTTGCATAGGCCGCCATGCGCTGCAGCGTGCGCACGGTCGGGAAGATCATGAAGAAGTCGCCCGCCGCGTGGCGCGCGAGCGCATCGGCGGGGCGCACCCAGCTGGGCTCGAACTGCTCGCTCTCATCGGCCGTGGGCTCCTGGCCCTCGGGCATGCGTGCCACGAGAAAGGGCACGTCGAAGCGCTTGGGCAGGTCGCGGTCGGTGATCCAGTGCGCGAAGGTGAACACCTGGTCGGACGCCAGCACCAGCCCGTGCGCCGCGCACTGGTCGGCGAAGCCGGTGCCCGCGGTGGCGTTGCGGTCCATCGAGGCGATGTCTTCGGCGCCCACCGGGCGGCCGTCGGCGTGGTGTGCGAGCAGCACGCCCAGTTCCTCGAAAGCCTCGCGGATGGCCGCGATGGCCTGGGTGCGTTGTGCGCGGCTCTGGGTGGGGCGACGGGTGGCGATGCGCTTGGCGGCTTCGTCGGCCGCGTCGATGTGGCCGCCGGGGAAAACATAGGCGCCCGGCGCAAAGCTCGCGGTGGCCGAGCGGCGGGTCATCAGCACCTCGATGCCGGCGGGCGTGTCGCGCAGCAGCAGCACGGTGGCGGCGGCGCGCACGGGCGCAGGCTCGCGCGCGGGGTGGATCAGTTGGGAGAAGCGGACCATGGGGGGATTATGGGGAGCGGGTGCGATGCGCGTGTGGCGCGGTGCATAAGCTCATGGGGAAACGGGCATGAGCCGCGCGCCACAATCCGCTTTTGCATCCTCTGCACCGCCCGCCTCGCAGAAAGACAGTCATGGCCCATTCTCCGTCCTCTCTCTTCTCCCTGTTCTCACGCCGTTCGCTGCTCCTGGCCACGGCCTTGTGCGCCGCCGCAACGCCCACCGCCTTCGCCCAGCACGACTGGCCGCAGCAGCCCGTCACGCTGATCATGGGTTTTCCGGCGGGCTCGGGCGTCGATGTGGTCGCCCGCACCATCCAGGAGCCGCTGGCCAAGCAGCTGGGCCGGCCGGTCATCATCGACTACCGCTCGGGCGCCGCCGGCAACATCGCCAGCGAATACGTGGCGCATTCGAAGCCCGACGGCTACACGCTCTCGTTCGGCACCGCGGCCACGCATGGCAGCAATGCCGCGCTCTACAAGAAGCTGCCTTTCGACGTGGAGACCGATTTCGTGCCAGTGGCGCCGGTGCTCGACGTATCGAACGTGCTCACCATCAATTCGAGCGTGATCGACGTGAAGACGCTGAAGGAGTTCGTCGATCTCGTCAAGGCCAACCCCGGCAAGTACAACTATGCGTCCACGGGCAATGGCGCGGGCACGCACATGGCGTTTGCCGAATTCAATTCACGCCTGGGGCTGGACATGGTGCACGTGCCCTACAAGGGCGGCCCCGAGGCCATCACCTCGGTGGTGCGCGGAGAGACCTGCTGCATCATGAACCAGGTGCAGACGGTGCTGCCGCACTACAAGGCGGGCAAGGTGCGACTGCTGGGCGTGACCACGGCCAAGCCGGTGGCGGCGGTGAAGGAAGTGCCGACCATCGCCTCCAGCGGCGTGCCGGGCACCAAGGGTTTCGACAGCTCGATCTGGTTCGGCATCTTCGCGCCCAAGGGCACGGATCCGCAGATCGTGGACAAGCTCAATGCCGCGGTGAAGGCGGTGCTCGAGCAGCCCGAGATCCGCGAGAAGTTCGAGGCGCAGGGGAACACCATCCGCATCGAGTCGCCTGCGCAGTTCAAGAAGACCGTGCATGAGAACCGCGTGAAGTGGGCGGAGGTGGCGAAGGCTGCGAATATCAGCATCGACTGATGGGTGCGGCCGGTGCCCGTGCGCTGACGGATCGGCCTACAGCGTCTTCGTCAGCGTGACGATGAAGCGCGCCTTGTTGGGCGAATAGGTCTCGCGCCCGAAGGTGCCGAAGCCGAAGTCCACGCCCGGGTTGCTCACTGCCGTGTACGCGCTCTTCTTGTTCGCGCCCTGCACCGAGCCGGCCAGCGAGAGGCCGTTGCCGAAGTCGTACGAGGCGCCCACGTTGTAGTCGACGTAGTTCTTGTAGCCCAGGCTGCGGATGTCGCTCGACATGTTCGTGTAGCCCACGGCCGCCTTCAGCGTGAGCTTGGGCGCGATCTCCTTGCTGTAGGCCAGGTTCAGGTAGCCCGTGTTGGTGCCCTTCAGGCCCGATCCGGCCTTGTTGCCCGCGTAGCCGAAGTAGTCCTTCGACACCGTGTGCGAGTACTTCAGCGTGAACGAGCCGATCGCTTCGTTCGTGTAGCCCGCGCTGCCGTAGAGCTCGGTCGTGTTGCCCGACGAGTTGCCGGGGTAGATGTAGGTGAGCGCACCCACGTCCATGTCGAGCGGGCCGGCCTTGAACTTGTAGCCGCCGTAGACATCGCTCTCCAGGCTGTTGCCCTTGAGCCAGTTGACGCTCGAATTCCAGTTGCCCACATAGAAGCCGCTCTCGCCGAAGGCGTAGTCCAGGCCACCCTGGATGGCGGGCTTGAAGCCGCTGGTCTTGGCGTAGTCGTTGCGGCCCAGCATGTCCTGGTCCTGGCCACGGAACTTGTAGTTGCTGGTGAGCGCGACGTTGCCGGTGAGCTGCGCGCTCGCGAGCATCGGCAAAGCGGCGAGGGTGGGAAGAACGAGCACCGGCAGGGCGATGCGGAGAAGGTGTTTCATCGAAAGAAATCGCTAACGGATGGAGGAGCCGGCAGCGTAGGAGGAGGCGTCTAAAAGCCGTGTAAAAAATGAAGGCTCCGGCGCAAAAGTTTTGATCGCGCATGAGCCACGGCTCGAACGCGAGGCCGCCTAGTCTCGTTGCGGACCAGTCATCGGAAGCAGCGCGCGGACGGTGCCATGCCGCAGGTACAGCGATGCCCAGGCGGCGACTCCCAGCAAGAGGCTGACGATCTGCGGCGGCGAGCCCATCTCGCCCATGCGCAAGTGCGTGCAGATGGCGCCGCCCAGGAATCCCGTCAGCAGGATTGCGCCGAGCACGCTGGTTCTGGGGATCGCATAGAGAACGGTGCTGATGGCAAGGATGCCTCCGACGACGACCGAGAGCCCGGTTGGGAAGCCGGTTTCCTCCATGTTCTTTGCAAGAAGATGCGGCGCGAAGAGCGACACGCCCGCGTCGGCGAGCAAGGCCAGCACCACCAGGGCGCCGAGGATGCGGCCGGTCCAGAGTGCGGCGCGCGAGGGGTTGTTCAGGTCGGAAATCATGGTCGTCGTGTTCATTGAAATCGGTGAAAGGATCGCTGCTTGCGCATCGAAGGCAACGCATGGCGGTCCGCGTCGTTGTCCTGCTTCCACTTACGCCATGGGTTTCCGAACGGACGCATCCGCGCGAAAAAAAGCGTGCGGGCGCTATGTCTGACGGTGCGCGGGCATCGTCATCGCGACCACGCCCGCCACGATGCAAGCGAGCCCGATCCACGCAGTGGGCGAGAGCGTTTCGCCGAGGAACACCACGCCGATCGTCACGCCAATGGGCACGCGCAGGTACGCCTGCGCGGCGGTGGACATCGGCCCGAGCGTCCTGATCAGGCGGAAATAGATGGTGAAGGCGAGAGCGGTCGACACCACGGCCAGCGCCAGCACCGCCATCACCGATGCAGCCGAAGGCGCGAGCGTCCACGGCCTGTCGATCACGATGCTCGCGGGCAGCAGCATCGCCGCTCCGCTCAACAGCGAGCCCGCGGCCGGCACCATCGGATCCAGCCCCTTGAACACGCGGCCGAACATCGCGGCGCAGCCATAGCAGACGGCCGCCGCCACCAGCCCGATCTGCGCGAGCAGCGAATGCCCGAGGCCGTGCAGCGCCTCGAAGCCCACGATCAGGCAGATGCCCGCCAGCCCTGCGCCCACGCCGAACAGCCGGCGCAGCGTGGGCTTGTCCGCGCCGCCCATGCAGAGGCCCAGCAGGAAGATGAAGATCGGCGAGGTCGAGTTGAGGATGGTCGCGAGCCCGGCATCGACGCTGCGCTCGGCCCACGCAATGAGCGTGAACGGCAGCACGCTGTTCAGGCACGCCTGCAGCGCGAAGCGCCCCCACATCGCGGGCTCGGTCGGCAGCTTCACGCCGCGCATGCGCAGCACCGCGAGCAGCAGCAGGCCGGCGACAGGCGTCCGTGCCGCGATCAGCGTGACGGGCGGCAGCGTCTGCACACCGACCTTGATGAAGGTGTACGAGGCGCCCCAGCAGGTCGCGAGCACTGCGAGCAGCGCCCATTCGAAGGCGAGGTTGGGGCGGGGCTTGACGGCGGTATCGAGTGTGGTCGTGTGCATGGTGCGCCGATCATCGCGAGCGGGCGCCACGAACACTTCGGCCTGGAGCGAATCGTGTGCGGTGATGACCACGCGCCCGAATCTGGGTACGCTGCTCACGACAACCTGTCGACGCTTTTCAAAAAGAACCATGCCCACGCTCCTGATCCGCAACGTTCGCCCCCTGGGCGCCTCCCCCGTCGACGTGCTGGTGCGCGACGGCCGCATCTCCGAAATCGGCGCCACGCTGTCCGCGCCCGCCGATGCAACGGTGGAAGAAGGCGGCGGCGCCTTGCTGCTCCCCGGCCTCGTCGAAGGCCACACGCACCTCGACAAGACGATGTGGGGCATGGACTGGTATCGCAACGAAGTCGGCACGAACCTCATCGACAAGATCGAGAACGAGCGGGCCTTTCGCCATGCGAGTGGCCATGACGCAGCGGCGCAGTCGCTGGTGCTCGCCAAGGCCTTCCTTGCGCTGGGCACCACGCGGCTTCGCACGCATGTCGATGTCGACACGCAGGCGGGCCTGCGCCACCTCGAGGGCACGCTGCGCACGCGCGACGTGTTGCGAGATCTGCAGCAGATCCAGATCGTCGCGTTCCCGCAGTCCGGCCTGCTCGGCCGCCCCGGCACCGCCGAGCTGCTCGACCAATCGCTCGCGCTCGGCGCCGACGTGCTCGGCGGCCTCGACCCTTGCGCCATCGACGGCGACCCGGTGAAGTCGCTCGATGTGCTCTTCGGCATCGCCGACAAGCACCAGCGGCCCATCGACATCCACCTGCACGAGCCGGGCGCCATGGGCGCGTTCTCGCTCGACCTGATCCTGCAGCGCACCGAGGCGCTGGGCATGCAGGGCAAGGTCGCCGTGAGCCACGGCTTCTGCCTCGGCGACGTGGCCGAACGCGAGCGCGAGACGCTGCTCGCGCGCATGGCGAGGCTCGGCGTGGTGCTCGTCACCAGTGCCCCGCCGTCCCGCAGCGTGCCGCCGCTCATGGCCTGCCGGCAGGCGGGCGTGACGGTGGTCGGCGGCAACGACGGCATCCGCGATGCATGGACGCCCTACGGCAACCCCGACATGCTGGAGCGCGCGATGCTCATCGGCCTGCGCTACAACCTGCGCCGCGACGACGAGGTCGAAGTGGCGCTCGACACCGTCACCCACGCGGGCGCGCGCGGCTGCGGCTTCGAGGCCTATGGGCTCGTGCCGGGCAACCGCGCGGACCTGGTGCTGGTCGATGCGCAGACCGTGGCGCATGCGGTGGTGTCGCGTCCGGTTCGCAGGCTGGTGGTGGCGGGTGGGCGGGTTGTCGCGCGCGATGGCACGCTGGAGGCCGGGATAGCATCGTTGTAGGGGCATGCGGAGCGCGTGTTTCGATCACCGGAAAAATTGGAGGGAGTTCTCTTGAAGCAAAGTCTTTTCGGAGCGTTTCTGCTCGGCGTCTGCATGGCCGCATCGGCGCAGACCCCATGGCCCAGCTACATCGGCGATCTGCCGCGCGCCGTTTCCGAAAGCTCCGTGGCCGCCGAGCTGCCGCCGCAGGTGACCGCATCGGCAGAAGAGGACACCACCGCGCCGGCCGAGGTCGCGCAATGGAGCGGCATCTGGCGCGGATGGGCGTGCCGCACGGCGGGCTGCGATGTCAAGATCGCCATCCGCGATCTCTCCACCACCGGCGCGACCGTGACCTATGCGGGCGCCAGCCCGCTGCAGACCGTGGTCGAAGAAGCCCCCGGCCGCTTCGAGAACGACGAACTCCAGGTCCAGCTCAAGACCGGCGCCAAGCTGGTGCTGCGCTTGCGCAAGGACGGCGACATGGAGCTCGGCATCTGGCGGCCGGAAACCCAGCTCCTGTCCGCGGGCGTGCTGTCGCGCCGCCCGCCCGCGTATGTGCGACGCGTCGAATGGCTGGACACGCCGTTCACGGAAAACGGCAAGCCGGTGAAGCTCGAGATGATCATCCACCGACCCGAAGGCGAGGGGCCCTTTCCCACGCTCGTCATGAACCACGGCTCGACAGGCATGGGCAATCGCCCGGAGTGGTTCAAGCTGACCTGGGTCAGCCCCGAGGTGAGCGCGTTCTTCGTCGCGCGCGGCTGGCAGGTCATCTATCCGCAGCGCCGCGGGCGGGGCCACTCCGAGGGGCTGTATGACGAGGGCTTCGAGAAGGATCGCTCGCGCTATTCATGCCAGGCCTCGCTCTCGATGCCCGGTGTCGAGCGCGCACTGGCCGACCTGCAAGTGGCCATGACGCACATCCGGCAACGCAGCGATGTGGACGCCAGGCGCATCGTGATCGGCGGCGTGTCGCGCGGCGGCATCCTCGCCACGGCCTACGCGGGTCTTCATCCGCAGGAGGAGGTGGGCGTCATCAACTTCGTTGGCGGCTGGATCGGCGCGGGGTGCCCGGATGCGGTCAAGGTGAATGGCGAACTGTTCAAGCGCGCGGCCGCCTTTCCGCAGCCGACGCTCTGGCTGTACGGTGAGGGAGATCCGTACTACCCGATTGCGCACAGCAGGGGCAACTTCAAGGCATTCCAGGCAGCCGGTGGAAAGGGGACGTTCGACGTCCTCATGCCACCGAGGGGCTCGACGGCCACGGCACCTACACCGTGCAACGCCTGTGGGGCGCGGCCGTGGATTCCTACCTGGGCGCGCTCAGGTAGGCAAAGCGAGCGCGGCACGGGCTTGTGGGGCCCGGCCTCCAGTGCATGCGCGGCCCTCGCTGACACGCTGCTGCAGCGAGCGGTGCAACCATCGACTCCGATTCAACATTTGGAGGAACACCCCATGAACAAGACCCTGATCGCCCTGGCCACTTCGCTCACCTTGCTCGCGGCCGGCACGGCCAATGCGCAGATCGGCAAGGCCGCCTCCGAGGCAACCGATGCCGCGCAGCACAAGATCGACGAGAAGCAGGCCGACAGCAAGGCCAAGAAGAGCGGCCCGGTCGGCAAGGCGGTGAACAACGTCAAGTCGGGCTATCACAAGAATCGCGCGAAGAGCTCGGCCGACAAGGCCAAGCAGTCGCTGAAGAACGCGGGCTAAATAAAGAAAGAGCAGCGCGCGCTCTATTCCTGTTCCTGCGCAAGACGCAGCAGCGCGAGGCCGGCCGGGACGAACGACCGCACGGGCCCCTTCTTGCCCGTCAGGTGCCCGTTCATGTAGGCCCCATCGAAAAGCAGTCCCAACTGGTCCGCCAGTTCGGCGGGCTTGCGAATGCCCGCTTGCTTCGCCAGCGCGGCGAGGCGGCGGTGCAGTTCGAGCTTGTGCCGCGTGGTGATGGCGCGCGCCGGATGCGCGGCATCCGGGAATTCCGTGGCCACGTTGAGGAACGGGCAGCCGCGGTAGGTCGGCTTGAGGATGTGGTTGGCGATCCAGCGGATGTGCCCCTCCAACTCGGCCAGCGGATCGCCCTTCGCCTTGTCGGCCACGCTGTCCCAATCGCGCCAGTACTCGGCGTCTTCCTGTTCGAGGAACGCGACGACAAGGTCGTCCTTGGTCGTGAAATGCCGGTAGAGGCTGGTCTTCGCCACGCCTGATCGCTCGACCACCAGGTCGACACCGACGGCCCTCACACCTTCCCGATAGAACAGCGCCGCCGCCGTTTCGAGAATGCGCGCCCGCGCGACGGAGGGGCTGCGTTCGCTGGCGACTGCTTCGGTGGTCGCGACCGTGCGTGTGTTCATGCCGGCAGTTTACCTTGACACGCTACAGATCTGTACTCTAAGCTCGGCGCCGAGGAGTACAGATCTGTAGCGTTGTGCCGCGGATGGCTCTGCATCAGAGGAAATCCGGTGACACCCAATCAATCCGTTGTCGTCTATGGTGCCTATGGGCATACCGGGCGCTTCGTCGTTTCCGAGCTGCGCAGGCGCGGCTGGATGCCGATCCTGTCAGGCCGCGATGCCGGCAGGCTCGATGCGCTCGCGACCGAATACGCGGGCCTCGAGATCCGCCCCGCATCGGTCGACGACCCGGCCGCGCTCGACCGCGCATTGAAGGGCGCAGCGGCAGTCATCAATTGCGCGGGCCCCTTCGCCAGCACGGCCGGGCCGGTGATCGAAGCGGCATTGCGCGCACGCATTCCGTACCTCGACGTCGCGGCCGAGGTCGAAGCCAACATCGACACCTTCGCGCTGTACGACGACCGCGCACGCGAAGCAGGCGTCGTTGCCGTGCATGCCATGGCCTTCTATGGCGGGCTGGGCGACCTGCTCGCCACCGCGGCCATGGGCGACTGGACATCGGCCGACGAAATCTCCATCGCCTACGGCCTGGACAGCTGGCTGCCGACCGCCGGCACCCTTGTTGCGGGCCAGGTCTCCAGGCAGCGCCGCGACGGCCGCCGCGTCGTCTTCGCGAACGGAAAGATCGCGTACACGACGGGCACTGCGCCGGTCGTCGAATGGGAATTTCCCGCGCCCGTGGGCAGGCAGCAGGCCGTCTCCGAATTCACCATGGCCGACACGGTGACGATCTCGCGCCACATCCAGGTGCCCGAGATCCGTTCGTACATGACGCTCGCGGCCGTCAAGGACCTGACCGATCCGAGCCAGAAGGCGCCGACGGCCAGCGACGCGAGCGGCCGGTCGTCGCAGACCTTCGTGGTCGAGGTGATCGCGCGGCGCGGCGGCGAAGAGCGCAGGGCCGTCGCGAGCGGGCGGGACATCTATGCATTCACCGCACCGCTCGTGGTCGAGGCGTTGACGCGGGTGGTCGGCGGGCAGGTCGCGACACCCGGCGTGTTGACCGCCGGCCAGGCCTTCGATGCGCGCGACTTCCTCGCGTCGCTCGGTCCGGAATTCCTGTCGCTGGAACTCCGGTAAGGCACGCCGCGCCCCCGCATCACTGGGCGTCGGGTGCCCTCATGAAACCCCAGGACATCGGTTCGTCCGCCGCGTAGTCCAGCGTGACGCCCACCGCGATCGGATCGGGTTGGCCGTTGCTGCCGCGACCGATCACGAAGGGCGAGATCGCGTCCGGATTCGTGAGATGGACCCGCGCGAACTTGGCCTTGCACTGGATGAACCACCAACCGAGTTCTTCGGTCGAGATCAGGCTCCAGAGCTGGCTCGGTTTGCCGACGGGATCTTTCTTTTCCATGGTGATCACCGGCGCCGGCGATGGCACCGGGGCATCCGCGAGCGTGAGGACGATGTCGCTCGACAGCTGCGCCTGCAGATACCACCAGCCCGGGTTTTCCTCGGAAGGAACGAACTGCCACAGCTGGTTGGCCAGCGAGTGCGGCGCCGTGTGCTTCTCGTAGAAGATGACGGGGGTGCCCGGGGCTGTTTCCTCCTTGTACACGTCCAGCACCAGGCCCGATTCCTTGTGCTGGATGAAGAAGAACTCGCCGTGGCCGGGTGTCGCACCCGGCGCCGCTTTCGCTGTTGCAGCCTTGGGTTTGGAAGGCACGGAAGCAGGCGTCTTCACACCGCCGGTGTTGGGCGGCGGGGAGATGGTGGTGTGGATGGGAGGGCGGCTGTTCGGCCAGTAGTCCCGCAGCAGCGCCTGCGCTTTCTCGAAGTTCTCGGGGTCACCGGTTTCCCCGTGCCGCTGGAGCAGGTTGATGGCCTGTGGGCTGGTGGAGTTCTCGGGAATGAAGCAGGGCAGGCGTGGGTTGATGTTCACGTAGCGGTCGCCCAGCAGCATCTTGCAGAGCCTGGGCATCATGTTGGCCGAGGTGCCGTTCAGGCACATGTCCAGGATCGGCGAAGGCTGCGTCTGGTTCATGAGGAACGGCGGCGTGTTGTCGAACGGATTGCCATCGCCGTTCATCCACTGCTTGGCGCCCCAGTTGGCCGTGTCGCTGGCGAGCCAGTCGGGCATGAGGCCGGTGCCGATGGTGATGGCCACGATCTTCTCGAGCGGCACGCCGTTGTGCACCGCCAGGCAGATTGCCGCGAGTGTCGGGTCGTGGTTGAAGAACGCGCCATCGACATTGCCTTCCACCGAACCGAGCTGGCCGGGCATCGCGCCGCTGGAGCATGCGGCGATGGCTATCGGCGTGCTGCTGTTTCCGTCCAGGCCGCTTTTCTGGTCCTGCTCGGTGCCCAGCAGGTTGGTGAACATGAGCGTGTCCCAGGGCTTGGGCACCACGCGGCCGTCGGGGTTCGTCTCGAGCGCACCGACATTGAACGACACGAGCAGCACATCCTTCCCCGCCTGGGAAACGGGCGTGTCTCCATGCAACTGCTCCTGCGAATAGAGCACGTCGATCATGGGATAGGCCGGCGCGTCCGGCTTGTCGTTCATGTTGTTGTAGAAGCCGATCTCGGAGCCCGTGAACAGCTCGATGAGCCCTTGCGGCTTCGTGCCGGCCAGCAGTTCGCTGGTGATGATCGAGCCGGTCGAGCAGCCCGCAAGCATCGTGGTTTGATTGATCAGCGTGTCGTACGGCGGTTGCGACAACCGCTTGAGAATGGTCGCCGACATGAGACCGCGAATGCCGCCGCCGACGAACGAGAGGATGGTGAATGTCTGATTGGGATCCACGGTTGACTCCTGATTGAGTGAAGCAGATGGTCCTCCCTGAGCGCGCAGTGTCTTCGCCATGAAGATTGACCGTCTACGCGTGAAATCCCGTTCAGCAGAACAGCGTAATTCCAAGTCGTGCGCAATAGATGGGTGACTCGCAGAGGCATCGCGAAGGCGCCGCGAAGATAAGAAAATGGACCTCGAATCCGCAACCGAACCGCATCCATCGCACACCCCGATCCACACGCTCATGACAACCGAAAGTCAGCACGCCCGCTCGCAGGGTCTTCTCACTTCCTGCTTCAGAAGCGGCGATGCCATGCGCAGCCGCAGCGTGAGCGGCATCGTGCGCACGGGCGTGGTCGACGTGCCCATGCCGCCTGCGCGCCTCGTGGCCGATTGGGAGCGGGACATCGCCTCGCAACTGCAACTGGAGCCCGGCGACGTCGAGCCGCTGCCCCTTGCACGTGCGCGTGCGCGCTGGCCCGACCACCAACGCTGCGTGCAGGCCGCGTCCGATTGGGCGCGCACGCTCGGCCTCTCCGAAGTGCTTTCCGAAAGCGACATCGCCCTCATGGCCTGCCGCGGCGCGAGATACCACCACGACGGCGCGCAGTACGGCGGCGCGGCCTTCTGCAATCTCTTTGTGAGCGAGGACAAGGGGCTCGATGTGCACTTCCCCGGCACGGGCGATCGCATTCCGCTCGTAAGGGGCACGGTGCTGCTCTTCGACACCGGCCAGCCCCACGCGGTGATCCGGCGCGGCAGCAGTGGTTTCGATGCCGGCGATTTCGCGACGGGGTACGACGTCACGCAGGTGTTCCTCACCTGGGAGCTCCCCATCGAGAACGCGCATGTGGCGCGCGCATTGCTGATCGCGTTCGACACCGACCCCTCGGCCGCGTCACGGCTCGATGAAGAACAGGTCTTGTGGCGCGGCGCGCCGGCCAGTGTGTGCCCGGCTTCCGGCCGGTGGATTCACGACGATGTTGTTACTCCACGCTGCGCGCCTGCGTGAATAGAGTCGTCTCACGGCGCCATTCGCAGCGCGCCACGAGGAGTCGGCAATGAACATCATCGGAACGCACGGCGGCGCAGTGGATACCGCGCCCTCTCAGTCTTTCGCCCGCGTCGCGCAGGCGCTCGAAATTCATCGAAGCATCGTTGCGTGCCATGCGCACATCGCGCGCGGCCAGGGTGTTCACGCGCACACGGCGGCGTGGATGCTGCCCTGCTACCGGGCCGAATTCCATCGCGTGGCGCTGGCGCTCACCAAGGCAGAGGAGGGCGCGCTGAGGCATGCCCTGGAGACGATGACGCGCCCCTCGATCACGGCACGCGCGTGAACACCATCCGGTCCGCCAGCACTTCGCTGCCGCCCGGCGGCGTGAAGTAGATCTCGAACACATGCCGGTTCTCGCTCTCGATGCGAATCACCGTGCGCATCGGGATGTTCTTGCCCACGTTCGCTTCGCCCGTGATCCCGAGGTCGGTGAACTGGCCCTTCATGTCGATGGCCTGGCCGCTCACGCTCGGCCCGCTGCCGTTGCGCGCCTGGTAGGCCATGAGTGTCGGCGTGAAGTTGTCCGCCGTCACCCACTCGTAGCGCTGGTCCATGTTGTTGTAGCCGAGGAAGCCCGCGCGAAAGTACGGCTGGCCGTTGAAGCTTCCCTGCGTCACGTCATGCAGGAAGCGCCCGTCGCCGATCCACTCGCGCCGGGTCGTCATGCCCTCGCCGCGCGCGGGCTTGTCGGGCGTGCCGATGGCGACGAAGAGGCTCTTCTCGACCTTCCATGTGCCGGCAAGCGGTTGCAATGCGCGCTGCCCGGCGCCCGGTTGCGCGCGCTGCACCATGGGCGGCAGTGATTGCGGAGGCGGGTCGGCGGCCATCGCACAAAGGGATGCAGTGCCCGCGAGCAATGCGACGAGGAAACCGGCGGCGTGGGTGGTGCGCATGGGGTGTGTTCCTTCAGGGCGGCCGCGATCCTCGCACACAGCGCCGTGCTTGTCCCCGAGGTCCAAGGTTCCTATTCGGGAACAGCCAGAACAACGACTCCCGGCGACCGGCCACCGCACGTAGCGAAGCCGAGCCATGTATGCGGGTTGCCTTCCCAACACCAGCCCAGCTTCGGCTGCTTGTTGCTGAGCCAGAGCGCCGGCACGCGCTTGTCGTCGCCGCGCGAGCCCAGCATCATGAAGCAGCGGTTGGGCTGCAGGAACTCGGGGTACTGCGTCAGCAACGCGATGCCCTCTTCGAGCGTGAGCGGGGTCCTGCCTTCGGCCGCGATCCGCTCCTGCGCTTCTTTCGGCACCGCATTGAGCGAGCTGTTGCCCCGGTCGACATCGAGCAGCAGATAGGCGTGCCCTGACGGCAATGCCAGCGACGGGATCGGCTTGAAGAAATCAGGCGTGCGGGGAAAGAGCCGCTCGATCGCCGGACGGCCGTCGCGCACGACGAGTGGCAAGGTCTTGTCCGCCGGTGCCGCGGCGCAGTGCACGACCAGCAGGCAACCGACGGTCCCCTCTGCCACGTCCATTGCCGGTGCCTCTGCGGGCACATGGGCGCGCAACGCATCGAGGCGCTCGCGGAATTCGCCGGGTGTGCAGCCGAGCATCGCCGGATACCCGAGTGCCACCAACCGCTCGACTTGTTCTTCGAAGGCTTTCAACGCGTCTCCTCTTTTCTTGAAGGGGCGCCATTCTGTTGCATCGAAGGCCGGCGTCCGCGACAAGGCCGTGCGCCGCGGACGGTCTCTCTTTGGCGGGTCTCTATCTGGCGGGCGCGACCAGCGCTCCCTCGATGCCATGCCGCGCCATCGCATCGGCAACGAACCCCGTCGCCTTCATTTCCTCCACGAAGCCGCTCAGGAAATTCGCGGCCTCCATGCCCCGGCTGCGCGGCAGCCCCATCGCCTGCTGGATCACCATGAATCGCCCCGGCAGCAGCCGCAGCCCCGGCAGCCGCGCCGCATCCGCGGCCAGTTGCTGGCGCACGCCTGCGGCAACTTCGACTTCCTGCGCAATGAATTCGTCGACCACCGTCGGCGATGTGTTCGCACGCACGATCGCGGCCCGCCGAAGCTCGCGGCTCAGTAACAGGTCATACGCACTGCCCTTGCCGACCATGATGCGCACGCCTTCGGCATCGACCTCTTCGTTGGCCCGAATGGCCGAGCCGTCGCGCACGAGGTAAGCCCCTTCGATCAGGATGTACGGCGCCGTGAACAGCAGGCCTTCGCCGCGCAGCGGATCGACCGCGAAGAACCCCACGTCCGCCTCTTCCCCGGTCACGGCCGCGACCGACTTGCCCGCGGCGTCGAACACCACGGGCTGCAGTTCGGCGCCGAGACGCCTGGCCAGTTCGTTCGCGAGGTCGACCGAGACGCCCCGCGCCCGGTTGTTGTCGGCGTCCCAGTTCGCAAGGATCGGGTTGCCGAGATTGATCGATGCGCGCAGCACGCCGGTGGGCATGAGCGCCGAGCGGATGGCGTTGTCGATGGTTGTCATCGCCGTGCTCATGCGTTGGCCGCGTGCTGTTCGAGCAATGCGCGCACGGCCGGGTCCAGCGCGAGGCCATCGCGCCGATGGCGCGCGAGGTTGTCCAGCTCGATCTCGCCGGGCACCAGCACCGGGCGCGCCGCATCGGCTGGCGGGCTGTCGTGCAGGATCGCCGCGAAGTCGTTCATGCGCTCGGCCAGCCACGCGTTGGAGCCCAGGCGCTGCGTGTCGATGAGGATGAAGAAGTGCCCCAGGTTCTGCGGCTCGTCGGGCGCATCGACCCACGACTTCACATGCGTGAGGTAGGCCGCGCCCGAGAGCAGGCCCGCGAACATGTCCACGATCAGCGCGAGGCCGTAGCCCTTGTGCCCGCCGATCGGCAACAGGAAGCCGTCGAGCGCCGCGGCCGGGTCCGTCGTCGCGCGGCCGGCCTTGTCGGTGGCCCAGGTGTCGGGGATCGCCTCGCCGCGCTTGAGCGCGTTGCGGATCTTCGCGCGGGCCACCACGCTGATGGCCATGTCCAGCATGAACGGCCGCCCGCCTGGGTTCGGCACGCCGAAGCCGACCGGGCTGTTGCCCAGGCGCGCATCGCTGCCGCCCCATGGCGCGATCGTCGTGGTGGCATTGCTGCCGATGATGCTTGCGAAGCCCGCCTCCGCCGCGATGAGCGAGTAGGGCGAGACCGGCCCGAAATGGTTGCTGCCCCGAGCAAAGGCCACGCCCACGCCCGTCTGTTTTGCCGTGGCCATGGCCGCTTCGAGCGCGCGCATGCCCACCAGCGGCCCGACGCCGTTGTCGCCATCGACGCGCACCAGCGCCGGCGCCACCTGCTCGACCGTGATGAGCGGCCGCGCCTTGATGCCCTTGACGGCCAGCCGCTCGCCGTAAGACTCGATGCGGCTCAGGCCATGGGTGGAAAGTCCGAAGAGGTCGGCCGTGACGAGGATGCGCGCCACGTCGCGCGCATCGTTCTCTTCGAGGCCCAGGCCCGTGAAGGCCTTGGTGCCGAGCGCCATCAGCTCGGATTCGCTGAGCGTGATTTTTTCTGCGGTGATGCTGTTCATGTTGTCGTTGCGTTGATGTCGAATGGGATTCAGGTCACTCGGCCTTCAGGCCGGCCTTGCGCACCACGGTGCTCCACCGCTCGCGCTCGGTCTTGATGAACTTCGCGAAGTCCGCGGGGCTCATCGGCGAGGCGGTGCTGCCTTCTTCCTCGAGGCGCGCACGCACTGCGGGAACGTTCAGCGCCTTGACGGCCGCGTCGTGCAGCCGCGCGACGATGTCGGGCGGCGTGTGGGCGGGCGCGAGGATGCCGAACCATTGCGAGCTGTCGAACCCCGGATAGCCGAGCTCGGCCACCGTGGGCACGTTCGGCAGCGCCGGCAGACGCTGCGGCGAACCGCTCGCGATGATCTTGAGCTTGCCCGCCTTCGCCTGCGCCACGAACCCCGGCGGCCCCGCGGAGGCCGCGTCGGTGTTGCCGGCCAGGAGGTCGTTGAGTTGCGCGCCGGTGCCCTTGTAGGGCACGTGCGTGACGTCGATGCCGGTCGTGACCTTCAGCATCTCGAACGCCAGGTGGCCCGCGCTGCCGTTGCCCGCGGAGCCGTAGTTCAGCTTGCCGGGCTGCGCCTTGGCCAGCGCGACGAATTCGGCCAGCGTCTGCGCCGGCACCTTGGCCCCGACCGCGAACACCATCGGCACCTTGGCCAGCAGCACGACGGGCGAGAAGTCTTCGTCGCGATAGGGCAGCTTGGCGAACATCGCCGGGTTGACCGCCAGCGTGCCCACGTGGCCCAGCACCACGTTGTACCCATCGGGCGCGGCACGCGCCACCTCCTGCATGGCGATGATTCCCGACGCGCCCGCCTTGTTGTCGATGACCACGGCCTGCCCGAGCGTCTTGCCCATTTCGTTGGCGAGCAGCCGCGCGATCACGTCGGAGCTACCGCCGGGGCCGTAGGGCACGACCAGGCGCACGGGCCGTTCGGGCCAGGCGGCGTGGGCCAGCGGCGCGACAGCCGTCATCACGGCGATGGACGCCAACCCGATCACGCGGCGCGCAATGGGCAGAAGAAGCGGGCGCCGAGGGCGATGGCCCACGCGGATCGAAATACGCATTCATGTCTCCTTGTTGTTCATGCAGCGCTACGTTGCGATTGCTGCTGCTGCTGCTGCTGCGACTCAGGGCTGAATGATCGTGACGACCGCTCCCGGTGTAAATTGCAAATATTCGCTCTACTCTTGCAGCCAACGCATGAATTTCGATCTCGCGGACCTCCGCGCCTTCCTGTCGGTGGCCGACTTCGCGAGCTTTCGTGCGGCCTCCGACAACCTGCACCTGTCGCAGTCGGCGCTGTCCCGCCGCATCGACAAGCTCGAGGCGGCTCTGGGCGTCAAGCTCTTCAGCCGCACCACGCGCAAGGTCGAACTCACGACCGTCGGGCGCGCCTTCGTGCCCAAGGCGCGCAACGTGATGCGCGAGCTCGAAGACGCGCTCGTTGGCATCAAGGACACGACCGAGCGCATCTCGGGGCAGGTCACCATCGCCTGCGTGCCCTCGGCGGTCGGCTACTTCCTGCCGGTGGCCATCAAGCGCTTCCACACCGCCTACCCGAAGGTGCGCATCCGCCTCATCGACGAGTCCTCCGCGGAAATCCTCGTGGCCGTTGCGCGGGGCGATGCCGACTTCGGCCTCACCTACATCGGCACGCAGGAATCGGACATCGACTTCGAGCCGCTGCTCGAGGAGCGCTTCGTCGTCGCCTGCCCCGCCGGCCATCCGCTGGCGAAGCACAAGCGGGTGACGTGGGCCGAGTTGTCGGCGCACGAGTACGTCACCATCGCGCAGGGCAGCGGCAACCGCTTTCTCATCGACCAGGCGCTCAGCCATGTGGAGAACAAGCCGCAGTGGATCTGCGAAGTGCGGCATGTGCCGGCGCTGGTGAGCCTGGTCGAAGCGGGCCTCGGCCTTGGCGTGGTGCCGCGCCTGGCGATGCCGCCCAAGGGGCATTCGGGGTTGATCAGCATCCCGCTCGAAGACCCGAAGGTCAGCCGCGTGATCGGCCTCATCAAGCGGCGCGGCCGCGAGCTGATGCCGGCCGCGCGGCTCTTTCACGACATGCTGCTGCAGGCCCGCCGCGACAAGCCCACCGCAGCCGCGCCGGCCCGCAAGAGACCGGCCAGCCGCTGAGGTTCCACCCCGCATCCGACGCACTTAAACTGCGCCCATGAAAAGCACCGGGGACGCTCCACGCATCCTGCAGCCCGTCGTGGAGCTGCGGGGGAGGGCACCACGTTCGCCTATTCCGTGCGGGCGCCCCGCTCCAAGGGCGTGATACCCCCGAGCTCCTACAAGGACGGCGGCTTTTCCACCCTCGCAGATTGCTTGAGCGATGTGGCCAGGGCGCTCGGCGGGGACTTCAAGCGCATCTACGTGCGCCTCGACGGCCACTGCGTCGGCGAGCGCGACATCGTCGAGTTGCACGCGGCGCCCGAGCAGGTCGCGGCCGAATTGAAGACCGAATGCGATGCGCTGAACGCGATGCTCATCAAGCCGGCCACCATCACCGCGCACAAAAAGACCGGGCCGGTGGCGGCCGAGTAGGTGTCAGGAAGCGACGGCCGCGACGGCGTCGTCTTCTTCCGACTGCTGCGTGCCCGCCTCCGCATGGAACACCGGCAGCACGAACTGCGCAATCTCTTCCATCGTCTCCGCAATCGGCCGCCGATTGCGCCGCAGATGCAGCCCCACATGCTGCACACCCGCAGCATGCAACGCGGCCAGTTCCGCGACGAGCGCGTTGCGCCCCATGCGCCCGCCGAAGCGATAGCGCTCCAGCGGCGCATCGGCATCGTCCGCCAGGTCGAGGTGGATGAAGCTCACATACGGCTTGTGTTCGCCCGCCAGCGCACGCCATTGCGCCGAACGCCGCGCATGGTCTTCCGGCGTGCCGGGGTAGGCGAGGCAACCGTCCATGTGCGTGCCGATCCAGTCGGGCGTTTGCTGTGCGAGGCCGGCCACCAGCAGCGGCAGCGGGTTCTGTTGCGGACGCGGCAGCAGTTCGATGCCATCAGGCAACGCAGCCGCACCCCAGTCGCGCACCATCGCCACCTGTTCGCGAAAGCGCTCGCCGCGCGAGGCGTAGTCGCGCCCGAAGATCGGGTACTCCACCGGCCGGTCGCCGCTCGCCACGCCCAGCATCAGCCGGCCGCCGCTCAAGTGGTCGACCGTGGCGGCCGACTTCAGCGTGAGCACCGGTTCGCGCAGCGGCAGCACCACGGCGGCGGTGCCGAGCAAGATGTGCTCGGTCACGCCCGCCAGGTAGCCCAGGTAGCTGAACACCTCGAACACCTGCGCAGCATCGCCGAAGGCCGGGTCGTACAGCGGCACGTCGCGTGCCCACAGGGCGCGAAAGCCCAGCTTGTCGGCGAGCTTCGCGAGGCGCGCGTGCTGCGCGATGTCGGGCACGCCGAAGGGGCGGCCCGCTGCGCGGCGGGCGGTGTCGCCCGCGGGTGACCAGTCGTTGTCCAGCGGCAGCTCGAGCCCGATGCTTGGGCCGCTGCCGTTGGTGGCGACCAGCCGTTGCAGCGAAGTGGTCATGGCGTAGTCACTTCGCGCAGCGTGCCCGCCATGCGCACGAACTCATGCCCGGCCGTCGTGTAGTACGAGCGCGAGTGGCCGCCTTCGAAGTCGTCGACGTGCACCACCGTGCCCTTGTCCGCCTCCTGCCACGAGAGCGCATAGAGCCCGGGGCCGATCTGCTCGGCCTGGTAGCGCACCTCGGCCGTCGCGCCCTTGAAGGGGCCGGCCGTCACTTCGTAGCGCATCGTCTGGCCGTCGGCCGCGTAGATGTTCAGCGCGGTCATCGTTTCGCCGTAGCGCACTTCGTAAGTGCGACCGACGAACGCGGGCAAGGCGGTTGCCGTGTCGTTGTTGTTCATGGCGTGGCCCATCGATCGATCAGTCCCACGCCGGCGACAGGCCGGCCGGGTCGGTGAGCCGCTCGTTGCGGTCGAGCGCGGCGATCTGCGCCATCTCGGCATCGGTCAGCTTCAGTTGCTGCGCCTTCAGGTTGCCTTCGAGGTTCGCGCGCTTGGTGGACGACGGAATCACCGCATAGCCCAGCTGCATCGCCCAGGCCAGCGTGACCTGCGCCGTGGTGGCGTTGTGCGCCTTGGCAATCGCCTCGATCACCGGGTCGGTGATGACCTTGCCGTAGGCCAGCGTCATGTACGAGGTGATGTGGATGCCCTGACTCCTGGCGAACTCCGCCACCTTGCGGTTTTGCAGGTATGGGTGCAGCTCGACCTGGTTGGTGGCGATGTTCTCCGCGCCCACGGCCGCAATCGCTTCCTTCATCAGCGCGATGTTGAAGTTCGACACGCCGATGCGCTTGGTGAGCCCCAGCGCCTTGGCTTCGGCCAGCGCGCCCATGAACTCGGCGACGGGCACCGCGTTGCCGGGCGAGGGCCAGTGGATCAGCGTCAGGTCGACATGATCGGTGCGCAGCTTCGCGAGGCTGTCCTTCAGGCTAGTCACCAGCTTGGCCTTGGCGTAGTTGTCGGTCCAGATCTTGGTGGTGATGAAGAGGTCTTTGCGCGCCACGCCGCTTTCGGCAATCGCCTGGCCCACTTCGGCTTCGTTGCCGTAGATCTGTGCGGTGTCGATGACGCGGTAGCCCACGTCCAGGCCGTTCTTTACCGAGTCGATGACCACCTGACCCTTCAGGCGGAAGGTGCCGAGGCCGAAGGCAGGGATGGTGGCGTTGTTCGTCGTTGTCATGGTGTTGTCCTTGTGCGTTGAAAAAAGAAAGAGAAAGAAATCCGATCAATCGATCAGTGACCGACCGGCACCGGCCCCGAAGCGCGCACCGGAATCCCGGCACGGCGGTCCAGCGTGCCGCTCCACTGCGTGAGGGCCAGCGAGACCAGCACCACCAGCGCGCCGATCCATGGCGTGTGCATGAGGCCCAGGTGCGTCACGATCAGGCCGCCGGCCCAGGCTGCGAGGGCAATGCCCAGGTTGAAGGCCGCGATGTTCAGGCCCGAGGCCACGTCCACCGCCTGCGGCGTGAAGCGTTCGGCTTGCTTCACCACATACACCTGCAGGCCCGGCACGTTGCCGAAGGCGACCGCGCCCCACATCAGCACCGCCACCAGCGCGAGCCACTTGTGCGGCGCCGCGAAGTTGAAGATCAACAAGACGGCGGCCAGCAGCGCGAAGATGATCTTCAGCGCCGGAATCGGCCCCATGCGGTCGGCCAGCTTGCCGCCCCAGATGTTGCCCACCGCCACCGACACACCGTACACCAGCATCACCCAGCCGACAGCGCCGGCGCTGAAGCCCGACACGTCCGTGAGGATCGGCGCGAGAAAGGTGAACGGAATGAACGAGCCGCCGTAGCCGATCGCCGTCTTGGCATACACCAGCAACAGGCGCGGCTCGGCCAGCACCTTGGCCTGCTGCGCGAGCGAAGCCGGCGCCGTGTGGCGGATGTTGTTGGGAATGAAGATCCAGCTGCCGACGAAGGCAATCACGCCCAGCGCGGACACGGCCAGAAAGGTCTCGCGCCAGCCGAAGTGCTGCCCGATGAACGTGCCCAGCGGTACGCCCGTGACCAGCGCCACCGTGAGCCCGGTGAACATGATCGCGATGGCGCTCGCCGCCTTTTCCTTGGGCACCAGGCCCGTGGCAATGGTCGAGCCGATTGAGAAGAACACCCCGTGCGCCAGACCCGTGAGGATGCGCGCGGCCACCAGCGATTCATAGCTCGGTGCCTTCCACGCCAGCAGATTGCCGACCGTGAACAGCGCCATGAGCCCGAGCAGCAGCGCCTTGCGCGGCAGCTTGCCCGTGAGGGCAGTGAGCACCGGCGCGCCGATGGCGACGCCCAGCGCGTAGAGGCTGACCAACAGGCCCGCCGAGGGCAGGCTGATGGCGAGGTCAGTAGCGACCGTGGGGATGAGGCCAACGATGACGAACTCGGTCGTCCCGATGGCGAAGGCGCTGAGGGTCAGCGCGAGCAAGGCGATTGGCATGAGGCACTCCTTCTTGGGTTAGGAGGAGTGTCTTGCGGATACCTTTGCGGATAAATGAGGTTGTGGGCAGAAGATAGTTGCTGTTGAGTCAATAGCTAGCTCGGGCTTCGCGCTCGCTCAGTCGCTCGGATGAGCCTGGAAAGATGGAAGCTGGCGAGATTGACCTCTTCGGGAGAAAGACGGGCAGGCTCGTTCTGAAGAAATGACGGTAGTGCTTTGGGCTCTAGAACCCATAGATCGCGAAAACCACCCGAGTTAGCGACGAACCATCCTGGAAAGACGATTACTGGACGCGTCTCGAATTTTCTTCCGGTGCTCTGTGATAGCAACTGCTTCAACCAACTTGCTTGAGCCTTCGCCTGAACGATGGGATCGCGGTCCGGGGCGAACGATCCAATCTTGAGAGTCAGGCCATCAAAGACCACCTCTGCATTCCCAAACGCAGGTTTGCTCCAAGTCTTTGTCTCAACGGTGAAAACTCCCGGTGGACCAATTAATACGTGGTCGACATTAAACCCATCACCCACCACGTCGTGAAAGACCTGAAATCCATTCAGGCGCAAACGCTCCAAGAATTGCCCGACAACTTTCTCTCCTTCTATTGCTTGTCGAAGGCTCCGAAGTTTGGGCAAATTTCTATATATGCGCAGTGCCGCATATCCGATCCCCAAGCCCGCACCGATGGAAAAGATGACCGGGCTTGGCGTCATATTGAAGTAGAGCCGATACCACTCTAGTCCAGCAAGGAGTACGAGGAAGAGTGCCAACATCAACGGTTGTGACACCGTGTTGTCGAGCAATTCCTCGCGTTCCTCGGCAACGGATTGCCCCGGCATACGCAATGGCTTGTCTTTGAGCGGCGAGCGTGTTTTGGATTTCATTAGGGACGTCCGCCTTCAACCAATAATCTGCCTCAAGATTCATAGACCAGCAAAGACTACGAGTTCTACTTTCTAAAAATAGACACTACCGCCGCTCGTTCGCCATTGAGTTGCTGCACCGGCTGGGTTGGCGTTCTTGTAGCTCGCAGTGTTGCCAATTCGACTACCTCTGCTGGGGTACTGAAGTAGTTATCACGCAGGCCACAGAGCTTCTCTACATCGCCAGGCGAAAACCCTAGGTAACGCGGAATGCCTTCAGTCGGTAAAACGCCTTCGTTGATAAGCAATTCCACTGTCCGTCGAAGCAGCCTCGGCACTTCCGGTTTCCACTTGTCATCCCCAGGTTCCGCCTTTGAGCCCCATCGAGCGGAGCGGCGCTTGAACAGTACGAGCTTTTCGTCATCACTGAGCAGGCCCAAGGCGTGCAGGCGCATCATCATTGCGGCAACCGACGTCCCCCAACGCTGCTTGAGGATTAGCAGATTGTCCAAATTGGGTGGCACGCGCACTTCAGTGGCGAAGGTTTCGGCGGGAAGCAATAGCGCACCAGCGAAACGGTGCGCTTGTTTTTCCATCTGGTTATAGCGGTCGCGCTCGTCTGCTCTTGGTATGTGCTTGTGTAAGACGAGATGTCCAATTTCGTGAGCCAAATCAAAGCGACTGCGGAATGCGTTGGCTTTGTCAGCCGAAAGCAGCACGATCGGATTACCCAGCAAAGGACTCCAACTGGAAAGGCCTTCGATAGCAGAAATCTCAGTCTCTTCGCGCACAACAATGATGCCTGCGCTCTCTGCTGCCAAGGCTAGATCATGGATTGGACCGTTACCTAGTTGCCAGAGCTTGCGGCATTCTTCCGCAGCTGCCTCAATGTCTGTGTCATTAATTTGCTCGGGGTCCTGGAAGTTGCGTTGAGGCAAGTTGACCTTCGGATAGTCCACATGTGCGGAAAGCAATACTGCGATTTCTTGCGCCCATTCTGTGCGTGCCTCTAGTTTGGCGCGAGCCGCTTTAAGAGCAGAAGCGTTGCTGCGAAAAAGCGGCGCAGAAACGGGCTGGAGCATAGGGCGTGTAAGCCATTCCGTCCTTACGTTGAGTGCAGATGCAAGACGCTCAAAGGTTTCCGCTTCGGGAGCCTGATCACCCTTGCACCACTTCGTAACTGTAGAGGCCGCTACGTCGACAAGGCTTGCGAGTTGGCCTTTGGTGAGGCCCCGTGCGGAAAGCGCTTGTTCAAGTCGTGCGGGTTGCAGCTCATTGATTCCCTTGGTCATCGTCGGTTTTTTTCTTTGGCTGAGCCTTGAGTTTGGGCACTGCTTTGTCAGGTTGGCCCGTTGTATTGGCTTGGTCGTAGAGTTTGATGAAGTCGGTCATGGTGCTGATATAGAGCCAAGACTTCATATCGGGGGCAGGTAAGGACACCATCACTTCTGTCAACTGAGCGATCCCGTTGCTATCGACACCGTCCATAACCCCGAGGATGAAAATGGTGCCGACTGCTACTTCGCGTGGTTGCGCAAAAAGATCCGCTTGGACGTATTTTCGGTTGATGTTGTCGTTGAGTTCTGCGAGCTTGATGCGTGTTGCGCTCCGTCGCAGATTGATCCATTTGTGTCCGGGAACGTTCAGCCGGACGATGCTGAAGATGCCCAGCCGTCCAACCACCAAGCGTGTGCCACATAGAGGGGTGGGCTCTGCTCCGTGAGTCTGCAATGCCTCATGGAACGTTTCGTTTATGAAAAAGTGCTTGTTCTGCCCGGCGATGGACGGCTTGTGCCCCGGCGCAAAAGCGGCGGAGTGCTGGCGTCCTTGGTGGTCTCCAGCGTAGTAAGCGTCCTCAAAGGCCATGAGGGCATCGCGAGGAATATTTTTAACAATGAGCTGTTCAAGCTTTTTCTTGCCTGCAGACGAAGTGCGCATGCGTAAATCCCGATGATTTGTTTCGAGTGGCGGGAATATTACATCAAAAAGTTTCGTGTAGCGGGTTTTTCACGTTCTAGTTTTCGTGCGAGTTTATGAGGTTGCGGGCGCCGCCGGCGAGAAGCCAACGCTTTTCACGGCTCGGCCGCTCGCAACAAACAACTAAGCAAGTGAGTAGCGCGCCCCGCCAGCGGGCGCGCGCTGGCCGGCTACCCTGCGCATCCCGTTCGGTTTCTCTCTTTCTTTCTCCTCCCCGACAAAGCCGATGCCAGCCGCGCACATTCCCGACGACGACGACAACAGCAGCAACACCAACCCCGACGCCCCCGCCGCCTGGACCCGCCTGCGCGACATGGTCGCAGCGCGAACCCCTGTGGACGGCCGCACCGACGCGCTGTACCCGGGCCTGCGCTGCTACCGCTTCTCGCACCCGATCCGCTACGAGAAAACCCAGCGCCTCACGCCGGGCGTGGTGGTGGTCTTGCAGGGTCGCAAGACGGCGCATCTCGGCGGCGATCGTTCGCTGGCCTACGGCGCCACGCAGTGCCTGGTGCTCGGGGCCGAGGTCGCGTGCCTCGGCACGGTCGTCGCAGCGAGCGCCGCGGCGCCGTACCTGGCCATTCATCTGGACCTGCCGCCCGACGTGCTGGTCAAGTCGGTCCTCGCACTGGCCGAAGGCGGTGGTGGTGGCGCGCTGCCGGCCGAGCCCGCCCGGGTGCGCGAGCACTTCACGGCGCCGGTGGGACCGGAGGTGGTCGAGGCCTTCGCCCGCCTGCTGCTGGCGGCCGATGACCCGGTGGACCGCCGCACGCTTGCGCCGCTGGCCGTCGAGGAGATCGTGCTGCGGCTGCTGCGCTCCGAGGCCGCCGCCGCCATCCGCAGCGCGAGCGCCGTCACCAAAGCCGGCGCCCGCATACAGACGGCCATCGCCTTCATGCGCCGCCATCTGGACCGGCCGCTGTCGGTGGCCGAAATCGCGAGGCACGTCCACATGAGCCCCTCGCACTTCGCACACAGCTTTCGCGAGGTGGCCGGCGTCACGCCGATGCGCTGCGTTCGCGACCTGCGCCTGGAAGAGGCGCGCTCGCTGATGCTCGGCACCGGGCTGCGCCCCGGCGATGCGGCCGCCCAGGTGGGGTTCGAGAGCGCGGCGCATTTCAACCGCGCATTCCGCAGGCGGTTCGAGACGACGCCTGCGGAGTACGTGCGGCGGATGCAGGCGGGGTGATGCCGGCGTGATGCCAGGGTGGCTGCCTGCATCCTTCGCAGTCATGGTCAATTTGTTCGCAGCTTCGTGTCTTGGCGCGGGGGAGGGGGCTGGCTAACCTGCCTGCTCACTCTTTTCATTCACTCATTCACGCAAGCCAGCGACCAAGAAGAAATTGCCATGGGCCCGATCAACGTCATCATCACTTTCGAAGCCAAGCCCGAGCGCGCATCCGCGTTCGCGGAACTCATGAACCAGGTCAAGCAGTCGCTGCCATCGGCGGACGGGTGCCGGGGCGTGCAGCTGTTCGGCCTCAGCGACAACGAGTGCGTTTTCACGCTGGTCGAATCGTGGGCGTCGAAGGGGCATCACCAGGCGCACATCGCGGGTGCGGTGGCGTCAGGGGCCTGGGATGCGCTGGCGAAGGAGCTGGCTTGCCCGCCTGTCAGTTGCTATTGCAGAGAGCTTTGAGGGTGTGAGGCGAGCGCATTGAAGGGCAGTGATTCGACCCTTCATCGCCGTTCCGCGTACGCACCCATTCACACCACCTGCGATAGCGGATGGGTGGCTCATACACTCATGCCGATCATGAGAAGTGACCCGACTTACCAACCGCCAACGAGCCGCGAAGAATTGCTGCAGCGGTATGCACAAGGGGAGCGCAATTTCCCGGATACGGATCTCTGCGATGCCGACCTTTGCGGAGTGAAGCTCGATGGAGCGAACTTCGAGCCGTTCTCCTGGTTTCATAGTGCGGATTTCAGCGGCGCAAGTCTGCGTGGAACAAGCTTTCGCAATTGCAATATCAAGTGCGCTACGTTCAGGCAAGCCGACCTTACCAACGCGAATTTCGAGGAAGCGGCCATCGAGTCGATTGACTTGAGCAATGCGACGCTCCTCGGCGCGACCTTCCTTGGCGCAACGTTCTACGGCATCACATTAGGACCGTCCGACCAGTTCCCATGACGGCATGGATCGGCTGCTCCATCTGATGAATGGGCGCCGCTTTCGATCTGAAGAAAACATTGAGCTTGCTATTGCCGCCGATCAACGCAATCCGATGGCCGAGCAGTTCGCAGGTTGCACCGCCGTAAGACAACACGCGGCCGCCAAGAGCCGGCGGATCGCCGACCACGAGAATTTTTCGCATCATCTCGGAACCTCCCTGTTGTGGTCTGGAGGTTCTAGAAGGATGCGGCCGATGACACTGTGGCTCAGGGTGAATCGGCTCGGAATTTGTCACGCTGCTCGCGGGGTTCGAATTTCTGCGACAGCTGTCGCAGAAAGTCCCCGGAGCCGCGGCCGAAAAAATATTTCGCATCCCCTGCATCCAAACGTGCATCTGGCGGGTAGTTCCTACCAGCAGCGAGGAGCTGCTGACCTTCTACAACCCAGGAGTAATTTCATGCACACCTCCCGTTCGATCGCCGTCCTCGGCGCCATCTCCGCTGCCGCCGTCCTCACCGCATGCGGCTCGATGTCGACGGCCCCGGCCTTCAACCAGTCCAGCCTGCCCCCCACCATCCAGGTCCCCGCCGGCAACAAGGTCGCCATGGAAACCGTGGGCGTGGGCGACATCACGTACGAATGCCGCGACAAGGCCAACGCCCCCGGCCAGACCGAGTGGGTGTTCGTCGGCCCCGATGCCAAGCTCAACGACCGCAGCGGCAAGCAGGTCGGCAAGTACTACGGCCCGCCGGCCACCTGGGAGTCGAACGACGGCTCCAAGCTCACCGCCACGCAACTGGCCGTCGCGCCCTCGGGCCCGACCAGCCTGCCGTTCCAGCTCGTGAAGGCCAACCCGGCCACGGGCTCGGGCGCGATGTCCGGCGTGACCTACATCCAGCGCGTGGCCCTGCAAGGCGGCGTGGCACCGGCGGCCGTGCCCTGCACGCCCGCCACCAAGGGCCAGAAGCAGGTCGTGAAGTACCAGGCCGACTACATCTTCTACAAGGCGTCCTGATGATTCGGGGGTGAATCTGCTGCGGCGCAGGCCGGCTCCACTACGATGGGCCGCCCACCACCCGCCGCAGACCTTGTCGCCCCCCACATCCACCGCCGCCCCCTTCGACTACGACGCCGCGCTCATGGCCTGCGCCCGCGGCGACCGTACGGCGTTGCAGCAGCTCTACCAGCGTGAGAGCCGCTACCTGATGGGCGTGGCGCTGCGCATCGTGCGCCAGCGCCAGCAGGCCGAAGACGTGCTGCACGATGCCTTCATCAGCATCTGGCAGCGGGCGGCGAGCTTCAACCCCGCACTCGGCGAAGGCCGGGGTTGGGTCTACAGCGTGGTACGCCACGCGGCGCTGAACATGGTGCGCAACGGCGCGCGGCAGGTGAGCCTGGACGAGGACGCGGCCGTTGCGGCCGACGACCAGGCCTCGCTCGCGGCGTATGCGGCGGCGGGCGATCCGTTCGAGCTGCGCGCCGATCTCGGCCGGCTGCACGGCTGCCTCTCGGGGCTGGAGCCGGCGCGGCGCGATTGCATCCTCTATGCGTACGTCGAAGGCTGCTCGCATGGCGAAATCGCCGAACGGCTGCAGACGCCGCTGGGCACGGTGAAAGCCTGGATCCAGCGCGGCATGCGCGCGCTGCGGGAGTGCATGGGATGAGCACCGCTGAAGACAAAGAAGACATCAACGACATCGACGGGCTGGCGGGCGAGTACGTGCTGGGCACGCTCTCGGCCACCGGGCGTGCGGCGGTCGAGGTGCGCATGCGCAGCGAGCCGGCGCTGCGCGAAGCGGTGCGCGCGTGGGAGGCGCGGCTGCAGCCGCTCACGGCGCTGGCGGAGCCGGTCGATCCGTCGCCTTCGCTGTGGACGCGCATCGAGCGCAGCGTCGATGGGTTGGGCAAGGCATCGAAGGCACAGGCTGCGGGCGTCGTCAGTTGGTGGAACAACCTCAAGCTCTGGCGCGGGCTGGCCGCGGGCGGCTTCGCCACGGCGGCATTGCTGCTCGCGGTGGTGGTCACGCGCGTCGGGGCGCCGCCGGCCACGCAGTACATGGTGGTGCTGGTGGCACCCGAGAACAAGTCGCCGGGCTGGGTGATCCAGGCCAATTCGTCGCGTCAGCTCAACCTCGTGCCGCTGGGCACCTTCGAGGTACCGCCGCAGAAGACGCTGCAGTTCTGGACCAAGGCCGACCAGTGGCGCGGGCCGGTGTCGCTCGGCCTCGTCAAGCAGCAGGGCCAGACGCTGCGCATTCCCATCGACAAGCTGCCGCCGCTGGAACCCAACCAGCTCTTCGAGCTGACGCTGGAGCCCGAGAACGGCTCGCCGATCGACCGGCCGACCGGGCCGATCCAGTTCATCGGGCGTGCGGTCAAGGTGATGTAGCGGAAGAGGCTGCTGCGGCTGCAGCCGATGCCCGGTGGCTGATCACGGCGGCGATGCCGAGGGCAGCCATCAGCAAGCACAGCGCAAGGATCACCCAACCGGTCTGCGCCGTGCCGGCCAGCGCGCCGACCAGCAAGCCCGCCACCGGCTGGCTCAGGTTGTTGAGCAGCACGATCACGCCGGTGGTCTTGCCGTAGTCCTTGGCGGGAATGATCTTCTGCCGGTGCACGCGGATGTAGATGCTGAACATCTTGTCGAACCCGGTCACCAGCAAAAAGCCCAGCGCGTAGCCCCAATGGTTGGGGCTGATGGCGGTGAGCACGCCGCCGCCGAAGATCAACAGGAACGACACCACGCCCATCTTGCGCAACGCGAACGCACCGCGCGCAATGGCCAGCAGCACGACCACGGTGGCGACGGCACCCAGCATCTGCAGGCCCGCGTAGTAGTTGGCCGAGCGCTGGTAGAGCCCGGTGACCAGCGCCGCCGAAGAGGCGAGCGTGACGCCGATGACGAGGTTGACGCCCGCCGTCACCACGGTGAGCCGCATCAGGCCGGGCAGGCGCAGCACGTGCAAGAGGGCGGTCTGGATGGGGCGCAGAAAGTGCCCCGGCTCGGCGTGCGGTTCATGAAGCAGCGGCACCGGGTTGCCGTGCCGCCAGTACGCGGTGGCGGCATCGGCCAGCAGGAACAGCGCCGCCGCCGCGCCGACCACGGCCTGCCAGGGCCAGTGCGCAAAGAGCGCGGCCGCCACCAGCGGGCCGAGCACCATGCCGGTCTGCTCGGCGGTCTGCGCGTGGGCCAGCACGCGGTCGAAGCGGTGGCCGTTGGCAATCTGCGGCAGCATCACTTCGCGGGCCATCACGCCCTGCGTGGTGAGCACGCCGCACACGGCAGAGAGGCCCACGAGCCAGCCGATGCCGCCGAGCGCCTCGCTGCCCAGCACGCCGAGCAGGCACACCAGAGCGCGAAAGATCTGGCTGCCGCGCAGGAGCTTGAGCGGCGAGACGCGGTCACACAGCGCGCCGCAGACGGGGAATGACAGAAAGCGCGGAAAGGTCTCGGCCGCGAAGGCGTAGCCGGACCACGCCACGCTCTGCGTCACCTGGAACACCACGAGCGGCACCAGGAACAGCAGCATCTGGTCGGCCAGCCGGGAGACGAAGAGCGAGAAGAGGAACGCGGGGAATTTCATCTTTGCGCAGGCGCCGACCCCGAAGGCGAAAGGGTGAGGGGCGCAGGGTGGGCGGGCATGCGCTGAAGATAATCGAAACATGATCGCGCTCGACTGCTACTACAGCCTCTCCTCCCCCTGGGCCTACCTGGGCGGCCCGCAACTTCAGGACATCGTGCGCCGCCACCACGTGCGGCTCACGCTCAAGCCCTACGACTTCCAGGCGGTGGTGCCGCAGACCGGCGGCATTCCGCTCAAGACCCGCCCCGAGCCGCGCCGCACGTACCACGCGCTCGAACTGGCGCGCTGGAGCGATTACCTCGGCATGCCGATGAACCTGGCGCCCGCGCACTACCCGAAGGGCGCGCCCAGCGATCCGAACTGGAACAAGTACGCGGGCTGGATGGTGATCGCCGCGCAGCTCAAGGGGCTCGATGCGCAGCCGCTCTCGCACGCGCTGCTGCGCGCGCTGTGGGCCGAGGAGCGCGACACCTCGCAGGCCGACGTGCGCATCGCGGTCGCCGACGAGAACGGCTACGACGGCGCCTCGCTGCAGGCGCTGGAGCAGGCGGCCGAGACGCTGGCGGTGTACCGCGCGAACAGTGCGGAGGCGGTGGAAGCGGGCGTGTTCGGGGCGCCGACGTTCATCTTGAATGGCGAGCGGTTCTGGGGGCAGGACCGGTTGGCGTTTCTCGACCGGGCGCTGGACAAGTTGCGCGCGGCGGGCTGAACGCGCTCGCAAAGGCCGTCGCGATGATCGACCGCATTGCGTCGAAGGACGGCGAGGTGTTTGCCGTGATCGACTACCGGCCCGACGAAGACATCCCGTATTGCTTCTTCGGCCGGATCCTGGAGAACCGCTTCCCCGCGGAACTGGTCGCGCTCATCGATGAATACAACGCGCTGGTCGATGGCTGCGTGCTCTCGCTGCTCGACGAGGTCGAGGCCCGCATCCGTGCCTATGGCCTGAGGCTGGTGGAGGGTGGGGAGAAGCTGTTCAATGTTCGCCTGGACGATGCGGCCTCGATGTGGTTCTTCACGCGATACCCGACGGGCAGTGGCTTCGTCGCAGATTTTCCGGGCACGCCGGCGTAGGGCTTCAACCTCCTACAGGAACGACCGCGGCAACAACGCCGGCACCAGCGTGCGGTTCATGCGCTCGCGCCACCAGCGCAACGCCTGCCCCTGCGCACCGGTCTTCCATGCGAGCCAGAACGCTTCGGGCGCGCGCGGCTCCTCGGTCGGCAGTTCCACCAGCGTGCCGCGTTTCAGTTCGTTCGCGATGCATGCGCGCGGCAGGAAGCCGTGGCCGAGACCGGCCACCTGGCAGGCGACCTTCGCGGCCATCGACGGCACCGTGATGCGGGGCTGGCCGGCGAGCAGGCCCACGGTGCGATCCGACAGCGTGCGGGCGCTGTCGCCCACCACGATGGCATTGCAGTCGAGCAGGTCGCCGCGCTGCAGCGGCCGGCCCAGCCGCGTGAGCGGGTGCGTGGGCGCGACGCAGAACGCGAACTCGAGGCTGCCCACGGTCGCCGCCTGGTAGCCGCCGCCGGCCGGGCCTTCGCCCGCGGCGATGACGATGTCGGCGCGCCCCTCGCGCAGCGCCTCCCAGCTGCCGGTGAGCGCCTCGCAGCCCACGCGCAGCCGCGTGCCGCAGCGCAGGTCTTCGAACGCGCGGATGTCGTCGATGAGCGCCTCGGTGGGAATGAGCGAGTCGTGCACCAGCCGAAGTTCCGACTCGTAGCCGGTGGCGATCTGCCGCATGCGCGATTCGAGGTCGCTCGCGGCGCTGAGGAGCCAGCGGCCCTCTTTCAGCATTTCTTCGCCGACGGCGGTGAGCGTCACGCGCGGGCCGTTGCGCTCGAACAGCAGCATGCCCAGCTGCTCCTCGAGCTTGCCGACCGCGTACGAGATGGTGGAGGGCACCTTGTTCAGGCGCGTGGCGGCGGCGGCGAAGGAGCCGTGGCGCGCGATGGCGTCGACGACCTCGATGGCTTCCAGGCTGAGTTTGAGCACGCGGCGGTTCTCCGTGAAAAAGGAATGATCGAAAACTTCGATGATTGACGATGAAAAGTTTCGTCGATGACAGGGGTTCGGAACCAGATGATTCAGCCCATGCCAAGGAGATTACCTCCGAAAGCAATTGTGAATCCAATCGATCGTCTGTTCAAACAAAAGGAGTATTTCCATGTCCATCAAAGCCACCCCGACCGCCGGTTCCAAGCTGCTCACCCCCACAGACCACACGCTCGTGATGATCGACTTCCAGTCGCAGATGGCCTTTGCCACGCACTCGATCGATGCGGTGAACCTGCGCAACAACGCGGCGCTGGTGGCGCAGGCCGCGGCCGGCTTCAAGGTGTCGACCATCCTCACGACGGTGGCCGAGAAGAGCTTCTCGGGCCCGATGTTCAGCGAGATCACCGACGCCTTCCCGGGCCAGAAGATGCTCGACCGCACCTCGATGAACACCTGGGAAGACGCCGCCGTGATCGACCGCGTGAATGAAATCGGCAAGCCGCGCATCGTGCTGGCGGGCCTGTGGACCAGCGTGTGCATCGTGGGCCCGGCGCTCTCGGCGCTCGACCAGGGCTTCGAGGTGTATGTGATCGCCGACGCCTGCGGTGACGTGTCGACCGAGGCGCACGAGCGCGCGATGGACCGCATGGTGCAGGCCGGCGCGCGGCCGATGACCTCGCTGCAATACCTGCTGGAGCTGCAGCGCGACTGGGCGCGTGGCGACACCTACGAGCTGACCACCGGCATCGCGAAGAAGGTGGGCGGCGCGTATGGCATCGGCATCAACTACGCCAAGAGCATGTTCGGCGCGCACGAAGGCTGAGCGGACGAAGAAAGAAAGAGAGCGCCTGCCATGAAGCCCTATGTCGTTTCCCTCGCCCTCGGCCTTCTGGTCGGCGTGATCTATGCGCTCTTCCAGGTGCGCTCGCCGGCGCCGCCGGTGATCGCCCTGGTGGGGCTCCTGGGCATCCTGCTCGGCGAGCAGATCCCGCCGCTGATCAAGAGCTTCATCGCCCCGCCGGCGACCGCCACCTCGTGGCTGCAGCACCAGGTCAAGCCGCATGTGTTCGGCGAGCTGCCCAAGTGCGCCCAGCCTTCCGCGGTGAAAGCCGCCAACGCCTCGCCGTCCGACCGGCACAGCGCATGACATCCCCCGCACACCCCGATCCGAAGCGCCGTCGCCTGCTCGGCGCGCTCGGCGCCACCCTCGCAGCCCCCGGCCTTGCCGCCGCTTCTTTCTCCGACACCATGGCCCACACCGATACCCCCGACCTCATCCTGCGCAACGGCCGCTTCACCACGCTGGACCGTTCCAACCCCACGGCCGATGCGGTGGCCATCAAGGACGGCCGCTTCACCCGCGTGGGCCGCGCCGAAGACGTGCTGCCGCTGGCTGGCAGCCACACCCGCGTGATCGACCTGCAGGGCAAGCGCGTGCTGCCGGGGTTGATCGACAACCACCTGCACATCATTCGCGGCGGCCTCAACTACAACATGGAGCTGCGCTGGGACGGCGTGCGCAGCCTGGCCGATGCGATGGCCATGCTCCGGCGGCAGGTGGCGATCACGCCCGCGCCGCAATGGGTGCGCGTGGTGGGCGGCTTCACCGAGCACCAGTTCGCCGAGAAGCGCCTGCCGACCATCGCCGAACTCAACGCGGTGGCGCCCGATACGCCCGTGTTCATCCTGCACCTGTACGACCGTGCGCTGCTCAACGGCGCCGCGCTGCGCGCCGTGGGCTACACCAAGGACACGCCCGCGCCGCCCGGCGGCGAGATCGTGCGCGACAGCGCCGGCAACCCCACGGGCCTGCTGCTCGCCAAGCCGAATGCGGCCATCCTCTACGCGACGCTGGCCAAGGGGCCGAAGCTGCCGTTCGACTACCAGCTCAATTCCACGCGCCACTTCATGCGCGAGCTCAACCGCCTGGGCGTGACCGGTGCCATCGACGCGGGCGGCGGCAACCAGAATTTTCCCGACGACTACGAAGTGATCCGCAAGCTGCACGACGACGGGCAGCTCACGATCCGCCTGGCCTACAACCTGTTCACCCAGAAGCCCCAGGCCGAGAAGGAAGACTTCCTGAACTGGACGGCGAATTCGACGTACAAGCAGGGCGACGACTATTTCCGCCACAACGGCGCGGGCGAGATGCTTGTGTTCTCTGCTGCCGACTTCGAAGACTTCCGCCAGCCGCGCCCCGACATGGCGCCCGAGATGGAAGGCGAACTCGAAGGCGTGGTGCGCATCCTGGCGCAGAACCGCTGGCCGTGGCGCATGCATGCGACCTACGACGAAACCATCAGCCGCTCGCTCGACGTCTTCGAGAAGGTCAACAAGGACACGCCGCTCGCGGGCCTGAACTGGTTCTTCGACCATGCCGAGACGATCTCCGAGAAGTCGATGGACCGCATCGCCGCGCTGGGCGGCGGGGTGGCGGTGCAGCACCGCATGGCCTACCAGGGCGAGTATTTCGTGGAACGCTACGGCCCCGGCGCGGCCGAGGCCACGCCGCCGGTCAAGCGCATGCTCGAGAAGGGTATGAAGGTCTCGGCCGGTACCGACGCGACGCGCGTGGCCTCGTACAACCCGTGGGTGTCGCTGTCGTGGCTGGTCACGGGCAAGACGGTGGGCGGCATGCAGCTCTACCCGCAGCGCAATTGCCTGGACCGCGAAGGCGCGCTGCGCATGTGGACCGAGAACGTCACCTGGTTCTCGAACGAGCAAGGCAAGAAGGGCCGCATCGAGGCCGGACAGCTCGCCGACCTCGTGGTGCCCGACCGCGATTTCTTCGCGTGTGCCGAATCGGAGATCGCCGACACGACCGCGCTGCTCACCATGGTGGGTGGCAAGGTGGTCTACGGCGCCGGTCCGTTCGCCGCGCACGACGAAGGCACGCTGCCACCGGCCATGCCCGACTGGTCGCCCGCACGCACCTTCGGTGGTTACGCCGGCTGGGCCGACACGGCTGAAGGTGCGCCCCTGCAGAAGGTGATGCGCAACGCGGCCGCCGCCTGCGCCTGTGCCAATGACTGCAACGTGCACGGCCACCAGCACGCGACGGCTTGGAGCAGCAAGCTGCCGATTGCCGACCTGAAGAGCTTCTGGGGCGCGCTCGGCTGCGCCTGCTGGGCGGTGTGATGAAGACGATGCACTGGACCCTTTCACCCGCCGTGCGCTGGGTCGCCTTGTTGCTGCTCTGCGCGGCCTACCTGCAGGGCGGGCTGAACAAGGCGATGGATTTCAACGCAGCCATCGGCGAGATGAACCACTTCGGCCTGTCGCCCGCAGGGCCGCTGGCCGTGGCAGTGATCGTGCTGGAGCTGGGCGCCGCGGCGCTGATCCTCACCGGCTTCTGGCGCTGGCTCGGCGCGCTCGCGCTCGGGGGCTTCACGCTGATGGCGACCTTCGTCGCGCTGCGTTTCTGGGAGATGCCCATGGGGCAAGAGCGCTTCATGGCCGCCAACTCCTTCTTCGAACACCTGGGCCTGGTCGGCGGCTTCCTGTTCGTCGCCTGGCTCGACCTGAAAGAGCGTGCCCATGTCTGAACCCCAAAAAGCCGCCGGCGCCTTCGCGCCGCTGCGCCAGCCGGTCTTTGCGGTGCTGTGGGCCGCCACGGTGCTGGGCAACATCGGCAGCTTCATGCGCGACGTGGCCAGCTCGTGGCTGGTGACCGACCTCTCGGCGAGCCCGACGGCGGTGGCGCTGATCCAGACGGCGGCCACGCTGCCGATCTTCCTGCTGGCGATTCCGGCGGGGGTGCTGTCGGACATCCTGGACCGGCGGCGCTTCCTGATCTTCGTGCAGGTGTTGCTGGGCGCGGTGAGCGGCACGCTGCTGGTGCTGTCGCACACCGGCTCGCTCACCGTCCAATACCTGATCGCGCTGACTTTCGTGGGCGGCATCGGTGCGGCGCTGATGGGGCCGACCTGGCAGTCGATCGTGCCGGAGCTGGTGCCGCGCAGCGACCTGAAGAGCGCGGTGGCGTTGAACTCGCTGGGCATCAACATCGCGCGCTCCATCGGGCCGGCGGCCGGCGGGCTGATTCTGGCGAGCTTCGGCGCGGCAGCCACCTACGGGCTGGATGTGCTGAGCTATGTGTTCGTGATCGCGGCGCTGCTGTGGTGGAAGCGGCCGGCGGCCGTGGACAGCGGGCTTTCGGAGAATTTCCTCGGCGCCTTCCGTGCCGGCCTGCGCTACACGCGGGCCAGCAAGGAACTGCATGTGGTGCTGCTGCGCGCGGCGGTGTTCTTCCTGTTCGCGAGTTCGGTGTGGGCGCTGCTGCCGCTGGTGGCGCGCCAGATGCTCGGCGGCACGGCCGGCTTCTACGGCGTCCTGCTGGGCGCGGTGGGTGCGGGCGCGATTGCCGGTGCATTGGTCATGCCGCGCTTGCGCGCACGGCTCGACGCCGACGGCATGCTGCTGCTGGCCTCGCTGCTCAGCGCCGCCGTGATGGGAGGCCTGGTCTTCGCGCCGCCGCAATGGCTTGCGGTGCTGCTGATGTTGCTGCTGGGCCTGGGCTGGATCATCGCGCTCACCACGCTCAACGGGGTGGCGCAGTCGATCCTGCCGAACTGGGTGCGCGGGCGCGGGCTGGCCGTGTACCTCACGGTGTTCAACGGCGCGATGGCGGCCGGCAGCCTGGGTTGGGGCCTGATCGCGCAGCAGGTCGGCGTGCCGTTCACGCTGGTGGCGGGGGCGGTGGGGCTGGTGGTGATGGGGCTCGTCTTCCATCGCGTACGGCTGCCCGCCGGCGAGGCCGACCTGCAGGCCTCGAACCACTGGCCCGAACCGCTGCTGGCCGAGCCCGTGGCGCACGACCGCGGGCCGGTGATGATCCAGGTCGAGTACCGCATCCGCAAGGAAGACCGGCCGGTGTTCCTCGAGGCGATGAAGCGGCTGTCGCTGGAGCGCCGCCGCGACGGGGCCTACGCCTGGGGTGTGCACGAGCACACAGCGGATGCGGAGCGCGTGATGGAGTGGTTCCTCGTCGAATCCTGGGCCGAGCACCTGCGCCAGCACCACCGCGTGTCGCACGCTGACGCCGACCTGCAGGCCGAGGCGCTGCGCTTTCACATCGGGCCGGACAAGCCCGAGGTCCACCACTTCCTGGCGCTCTGAGCGGCGCGAACCCTTTCACCCTTTCACCCTTTCATCAACCACACGGAAAAACCATGACAACACTGACCCTTCGCGACGGCACCGAGCTCTACTACAAGGACTGGGGCAGCGGCCAGCCCATTCTCTTCAGCCACGGCTGGCCGCTGAGCGCCGACATGTGGGACGCCCAGATGCTGTTCTTCGCCGAGCGCGGCTACCGCACCATCGCGTTCGACCGCCGCGGCTTTGGCCGCTCGAGTCAGCCCTGGACCGGCTACGACTACGACACCTTCGCCGACGACATCGCCGAGCTGATCGAGAAGCTCGACCTGAAGGACGTGGTCCTCGCAGGCTTCTCGATGGGCGGCGGCGACGTGACGCGCTACATCGCGCGCAAGGGCAGCGCGCGGGTGGCCAAGCTCGCGCTCATCAGCGCCGTGACGCCGCTCTTCATGAAGACGGCCGACCACCCGGTGGGCCCCGACGCCCCGCTGTTCGCGGGCATCCGCGCCGGGCTGGCCGCCGACCGGCCGCAGTTCCTCGACGACTTCAGCACGCTTTTCTACGGCACCAACCGCCCTGGCGCGAAGGTGTCGCAGGGTGTGTTCAAGCAGACGCTGCAGATCGCGCTGCAGGCCTCGATCAAGGCCACCATCGACTGCGTGACGGCGTTCTCCGAGACCGACTTCCGCCCCGACATGGCGAAGATCGACGTGCCCACGCTCGTGATTCACGGTGACGACGACCAGGTCGTGCCGTTCGAGGCCACGGGCAAGCTGGCGGCCGAAATGATCGAAGGCAGCCAGCTCAAGGTGTATGCCGGCGCGCCGCACGCCACCTGCACCACGCATGCGGCGCAGGTGAACGCCGACCTGCTGGCGTTCATCCAGGGCTGAGGCAAGGCATGCGGAAAGGGCCGTGCCCTGCGGCCCTTTCCGCCCGAAGGGCGGCGCCGGTGGCGATAATCCCCCGATGCGAATCCGCTTTACCAAGATGCAGGGAGCCGGCAACGATTTCGTCGTGCTGGACGAAACACGCGGCACGCTGGGCCTCACGGCCGCGCAGTACCGCTTCCTGGCCGACCGCCATTTCGGCGTCGGCGCCGACCAGATCCTCACCGTGCGCCCGTCGCCGGCCGAGGGCATCGACTTCCAGTACGTGATCCACAACGCCGACGGCGGCGAGGTCGAGCAGTGCGGCAATGGCGCGCGCTGCTTCATGCGCTTCGTGAAGGAACACAAGCTCACCGACAAGTCCGAAGTGCGCGTGCAGACGCTGGCCGGCGTGATCGAGCCGCGCATGGGCGCCGACGGCCGGGTGACGGTCGACATGGGCGCCCCGGTCTTCGAGGCCGCGCGCGTGCCCTTCGACACCGCCGGGCTCGATGCGCAACCCGATGGTTCGTGGGAAAAGTGGCACCTGGCCCTGGGCACTCGCGCCGGCAGCGCCATCGTTTCGGTCGCGGTGCTCTCGATGGGCAACCCGCATGCGGTGCAGGTGGTCGACGACGTCGATACCGCCCCGGTGGCCGAGCAAGGCCCGCAGATCGAGCACCACCCGCGCTTTCCGCAGCGGGTGAATGCGGGCTTCATGCAGGTGGTCGACCGCTCCCACATCAGGCTGCGCGTGTTCGAGCGCGGCGCCGGCGAAACGCTGGCCTGCGGTACCGGCGCCTGTGCGGCGGTGGTGGCGGGCATCCGGCTCGGGCTGCTGGACCGACGCGTCGACGTGCAGACGCACGGCGGCATCCTCACGATCGAATGGCAGGGCGAGGGCCAGCCGGTGCTCATGACGGGCCCGGCCACGACGGTGTTCGAGGGCGACATCGACGTGCCCGACCTCGCGGAGCAGCCATGACCTCATTCACTCACGACAACGACGCCATGAACCCGATCACCGAAGACGACATCGCCAACTACCTGGCGAACACGCCCGACTTCTTCGAGCGCCATGCCCAGTTGCTGGCGCAGGTGCAGCTCACCAGTCCGCACGGCAACCGCGCCGTGAGCCTGCAGGAGCGCCAGGCCGAGATGCTGCGCGAGAAGATCAAGGCGCTCGAGCATCGCCTGATGGACATGGTGCGCCACGGCACCGAGAACGTGGTCATCGCCGACCGGCTGCAGCGCTGGACCAGTGGCCTGCTGACCACGCGCGACCCGCGCAGCCTGCCGTACCGCATTGCGGTCGACCTGCAGTCGCTGTTCCTGGTGCCGCAGACGGCCATCAAGGTGTGGGACTGCAGCAGCGAATACCTCAACGAAGCCTATGCCCAGTGGGTGAGCGACGACGTGAAGGCGCTGGCCACCTCGCTCACTTCGCCGTACTGCGGCCTGAACTCGGGCTTCGAGGCCGCCAACTGGCTGCCGGAGCCGCAGGCGGCGCTGTCGATCGCGCTGATTCCGCTGCGCGCCGATGCCGAATCGCCGGCCTTCGGCCTCCTGGTGCTGGCGTCGCCCGACGCGCAGCGCTTCAACGCCGAGATGGGCACCGACTTTCTCGAGCGCATCGCCGAGCTGGCCTCGGGCGGGCTCTCGCGGCTGCGTCCTTGAACCGGCCGCGCTGGCTGCGCCGGCCGTGGCAGGTCGCGCTTCTCGGCGCGCTGCTGGTTCTGGCGCTGGTCTATGCGGCGATCGCCGTCGTCATCTGGCAGCGCGCCGACGAGGTGCTGGACAACCCGCCGCAAAGGCCCGCCGATGCGGCGCTGATCCTGGGGAGCCGGGCGTATCTGGACGGCAAGCCGAATCCCTGTCTCACGGGGCGTGTCGACACGGGCATTGCGCTGGCGCAGGCCGGGCGGGTGAAGCAACTGGTGTTCACGGGCGGTGTGGACAAGGAAGACGGGCGCATCGAAGCCGATGTGATGCAGCAGCACGCGCAGGGCGTGGGCTTTGCGGGGCCGATGCTGCAGGAGCCCGCATCGACCTCGACGCGGCTGAATCTTTCGCTCTCGCGCCCGCTGCTGCAGGCGGCCGGGGTGCGCAGCGTGGTGATCGTGTCGGAGCCGTATCACCTCTGGCGCGTCGAGCGGTTGGTGCGCATGAGCGGTTTCGACCAGACCTTCGACGTGCAATACGCCGCCGCGCCGACCTCGTGCTGGCGGCGCTGGGGCATGCTGTTCAAGGGCGCATTGCGCGAGCCGGCGGCCATCATCAACAATGCCGGCCATGGCTATCTCTTCTGAGCCGGCGGACTGGATCGCGAAGTACCTGGAGCATGTGCGCGTGGAGCGCCGGCTCGCGGCGCGCACGGTCGAGCTCTACGCCTTCCACCTGCAGGCGCTGAAGGAAAACGCGGCCGAGGCCAATCTGCCGCTCGACCGCGTGCAGACCGCCCACATCCGCCGCTGGATGGCCAAGCTGCACAGCGCGGGACGCGAGCCGCGCGGCATTGCGCTGGTGCTGTCGTGCTGGCGCAGCTTCTACCGCTGGCTCGGGCATGAAGGGCTGATCGGCTTCAACCCGGTGCAGGACGTGCACGCCCCCAAGGCCGGCCGGCCGCTGCCGAAGGCGCTGGGCGTGGACGATGCGGTGCGGCTCGCCGAGCTGCACGACGAAGACGCCGACCCGTGGATCGAAGCGCGCGACCGCGCCATCGTCGAACTGCTTTATGGCTGCGGCCTGCGCGTGAGCGAGCTCACGGGGCTCGATGCGCAGGCGAGCAACACGGCGCTCGGCTGGGTCGATCTCGACGCGAAGGAAGCCAACGTGCTCGGCAAGGGCAGCAAGCGCCGCATCGTGCCGGTGGGCGGCAAGGCGGCCGAGGCGCTGCAGGAATGGCTCGACGTGCGCGGCGACCGAGTGGTGCCGGCGCTTTTCGTCAGCGCCAAGGGTGCGCGGATGTCGTCGCAAGCCGTGTGGAAGCTGCTGCGCGAGCGCAGCCTGAAGGCCGGCCTCGCGGCGCCCGTGCATCCGCACATGCTGCGGCATTCGTTCGCGAGCCATGTGCTGCAGTCGAGCAGCGACCTGCGCGCGGTGCAGGAGTTGCTGGGCCACGCCAACATCGCGACCACGCAGGTCTATACGCGGCTGGATTTCCAGCATCTGGCGAAGGTCTATGACGCGGCACATCCCCGTGCCAAGGCCCGGACCGACAAAGACAAGTAAGCAAGCAAGTAAAAAAATGAAAACCCTTCGCCTCAAACCCGGCAAAGAGCGCTCGATGCAGCGCCGCCATCCCTGGGTCTTCGAATCCGCCATTGCGCGCGGCGGTGCCGACTCGGGCGAGACGGTGCGCGTGGAATCGCACGACGGCGCGTTCCTCGCGTGGGCGGCGTTCAGCCCGATCTCCAAGATCCGCGCGCGGGCCTGGAGCTTCGTGGAAACGCAGCGCATCGATGCGGCGTTCCTCGCATCGGTGTGCGAGCGCGCCGTGCGGGCTCGGGGCCTGTTCGACCTGCAGAGCGACGGCGTGCGACTGATCCATGGTGAGGCCGATGGCCTGCCGGGGCTGATCGTCGACCGCTACGGCGACACGCTGGTCGCGCAATTTCTATCGGCCGGCGTCGAGCGCTGGAAGGACGTGCTGGTCGATGCGCTGCTCAAGGCCACGGGGCTCACGAAGTTCTACGAGCGCTCGGACGCCAGCGGCCGCGAGCGCGAGGGCCTCAAGCCCGTTACCGGATGGCTGCGCGGGGAGGGCGCCACCGAGATCACGATCCGCGAGCACGACTGGAAGCTCTCGCTCGACATCGCGACCGGCCACAAGACCGGCTTCTACCTCGATCAGCGCGACAGCCGCCAGCGCTTTGCCGAGCTCGCGAAGCACCGGCGCTTCAGGCGCGTGCTCAACTGCTTCTGCTACACGGGCGGGTTCACGGTCGCGGCGCTGGCGGGGCTCAAGGCCGCAGGTGCGCTCGACGGGGCCGAGCTGGTGTCGGTCGATTCGTCGCAGCCGGCGCTGAACTTCGCGCGAGCGAACATCGCACTCAACGGTTTCGGCGGCGAAGGTTCGGGCGTGAAGACCGAGTTTCTCGACGCCAACGTCAACACGGTGCTGCGCGAGTTCGTCGACCAGGGCCGCACCTTCGACGCCATCGTGCTCGACCCGCCGAAGTTCGCGCCCACGGCGGCACATGCCGAGCGCGCGGCGCGGGCCTACAAGGACATCAACCGCCTCGCACTCAAGATCCTGGAGCCGGGCGGCGTGCTGCTGACTTTTTCGTGTTCGGGCGGCATCAGTGCCGACCTGTTCCACAAGATCGTGGCCTCGGCCGGGCTGGACGCGAACGTGGACGGTTACATCAGCGAACGCCTCGGCGTGGCCCCGGACCACCCGATGACCATCGAATTCCCGGAAGGGGAGTACTTGAAGGGCCTGGTGGTGGTCAGAAAACCCGCTTGACCCCTTCGGCAACGCAACTCAGTGGCATTGGCTAAACTGCCTGCCACCTCCCGTTTTAGTTTTCCGCTTCGGAGCACCCCCTCATGGCCCTCATTCCCGCGACCATCCTCACCGGCTTTCTCGGCTCGGGCAAAACCACGCTGCTCAAGCGCATCCTGACCGAGGCCCACGGCCAGAAGATCGCGGTCATCGAGAACGAGTTCGGCGAAGAGAACATCGACAGCGACATCCTCGTGACCGAATCGAAGGAGCAGATCATCCAGATGAGCAACGGCTGCGTCTGCTGCACCATCCGCGAAGACCTGCGCGAAGCGCTGCAACTACTGGCCGCCAAGAAGCGCCAGGGCCTGCTGGATTTCGACCGCGTGGTGATCGAGACCACCGGCCTGGCCGACCCCGGCCCGGTGGCGCAGACCTTCTTCATGGACGACGAGATCGCCGAGAGCTACCTGCTCGACTCGATCCTCACGCTGGTCGATGCCAAGCACGCGCCGCAGCAGCTCAACGACCGCCAGGAAGCGCGCCGCCAGGTGGGCTTTGCCGACCAGATCTTCATCAGCAAGAGCGAGCTGGTGTCGGCAGAAGAGACCGATGCGCTGATCCATCGCCTCAAGCACATGAACCCGCGCGCGCCGCAGCAGAAGGCGCATTTCGGCGACGTGTCGCTCAAGGACATCTTCGACCTGCGCGGCTTCAACCTGAACGCCAAGCTGGACATCGACCCCGACTTCCTGAAGGAAGACGACCACGATCACCATGACCATGACCACGCGCATGGCGAGCATTGCGACCACCCCTCGCACAAGCACGAAGGCCACGGCCACCATCACCACACGGACGACGACGTGAAGAGCTTCGTCTACAAGGCCGACCGCGCGTTCGATCCGGCCAAGCTGGAAGACTTCTTGGGCGCGATCGTCAACATCTACGGCCCGCGCATGCTGCGCTACAAGGGCGTGCTGAACATGAAGGGCACCGAGCGCAAGGTGATCTTCCAGGGCGTGCACCAGCTGATGGGCAGCGACCTGGGCCCGGAGTGGGGCAAGGACGAGAACCGCCAGAGCCGCATGGTGTTCATCGGCATCGAGTTGCCGCGCGAAATTCTCGAGCAGGGGCTCGAGCAGTGCCTGGTCTGAAGCCCTGACTTGCTCCTTCCCCCTTTGGGGGAAGGTTGGGATGGGGGCACGCGTGGCCGTCGAGGCTGCGTGGCGTTGAATGCCGCTGTGCCCCCACCCCGGCCCTCCCCCAGCGGGGGAGGGGGAAATACCTTACTTGCCCAGCGCGTTCAGCGGCTTGCCGTTGACCTTCAGGCTGCCTTCGCTGAATTCGATCTGCCCGGTGACGTGCTCGCCATCGCGCTTGACGAAGCCCTTTTCCTCGCCTTGCTCGACCAGTCCCGCGACCATTTCGGGCGGTGGCGTCTGGCCGCTTTCGGCGCCGGTGGCGGCGATCTGCTCGAGCCATTGCACCGGCAGCCGCGCATTGGCCTTGACCACGCCGCGCTTGAGCAGCAGCGCCATGCCCGGGGCCTGCAGATCTTCGTCGGTCACGCCGACCATGCCGGCCGTGTAGCTGACTTCGCCGCGCTTGCCGCCGATCTCGACCACCATCTTGTCCAGGCCGAACTCGGGGCTGTACTTGGCCATGGCCTTCAGATCCGGGGCGAGCTGGTCGGCCAGTGCCTTCATCGCGGCCTGTGTGGCCTTGCTGCTCTTGCCGCAGCCGGCCGCAACGCTGGACTGCAGGTAGGCGTCGGCCAGCTTCTTGTAGCCGGCGGCGTGGATGCGGCGGGCGCCGCTGGACATCTCGAACCTGTCGATGCTCGTCTCGCCGATCTTGCCCTGGCCCTTGAGGGCGGCGTCCGAGGCGTAGAGGCCGTCCTTGATGGTGGCCTCGCCTGTCAGGTCGACGTTCTGCAGCAGCACCTTCAGGGGTTTGTGCGTGCCGGCCGGCGCGTCGGCATCGACGTTGCCCGCGAGGCCCTTGGTGGCGGAGAACTCGAAGGCTTCCAGGCGGCCTTCGGTCTTGCCGGTGGCCAGGAACCAGCCCGCGCTGTTGTCCATGTCGGCCTTGGCGGTGAATTTGCCCATCTTCATCTGCAGGCCCTTGGCCGCGTCGTTGAAGTCCAGGCCGGGCATCGTCATGTCATAGCGCGCCTTGGTGCGTGCGGCATTCACCTCGATGTGGGCCTGTGCGCCTTGCCAGGCGAGCTGGCCCTTGCCTTCTTCGGCCAGCTTGACGGGCGCGACGGCCATGTCGATGGCATAGCTGCCGTCGAAGCCGACCTTGGTGAATGCCGTCAGCGGCTTGGCCTTGCCGAACAGTTTCTCGGCCTCGGCCTGGCCCTTGATGTCGAGCACCAGTTCGCTGTCGATGGTGGCGGCCGCGAACTTGCCGCCGGCGATCGGGCCGTGGTGGATGGTGTCGCGGAAGGTGAGGCGCAGGGGCTTGGGCGGCTTGGCTTCGGTCTCGTCGCGGTCTTCGTCTTCCTCCGGCTGCTCCTCGCCTTCGGCGGGCTTGGCGGCGGGCGCCTGCGCCACGGCAGGGGCGGTGGGGGTATCGGCCGCGCAGCCGATTTCCAGCGTGACGGTGCTGACGGCGCCGAAGAAGCCGCGCTCGTATTTGCGCTCGGCCACGCGCACCAGCGCGGTCTGCTTGGGCATCTCGTCGAGTGCGGTGTCGTAGATCGAGCGGACCTTCGAACCGGTCCACCAGGTGCTCCCTCCGTACGCGACGACGATGGCCGCGGCCACCGCTCCCAGAACTGCTTTCTTGCTCAAGGCTTGCTTTCTTTTATCGAATGATCGGATGGGCCCGTGCCGCTCCAGGGCAATGCGGGCCTCGCGCCACCCCCTCCGGCGACGCCGGCCGATGCTACCGGAGGCGACCGGCATGCAGACACATCGCCCGCGGTTTCGAGTTCTCTATACAATCGCGCGCCTGTTCCGGGAGCCACGTCCCGTCCGTTGGACAAGATGTGACTTCCGGCACGGGGCGCCGCACGTTTCTGCAGGGCTTTCGGGGGTATAACCCCGGGGTTCGCAAACGCGAGCACCCCGACAACGTGGAGCCCGCGCGGCACGAAAGCCGCGAGTGGTTCCCATGGGAGGAGACACCCAGTGAAAGCGCGTTCCAGTTCGTCCAAGGAGCCAGTCACCGTGAAGAAACCCGCCGCCAAGGCCACGCCAGCATCCAAGCCCGCCGCAAAGAAGGCGCCGGCTGCGAAGGCTGTACCCGCGGCGAAAAAGGTTTCCGCCACCGCGAAAGCGCCTGCAACGAAGGAGAAAAGCGCGTCCAAAAAGCCCGCAGCACCACCGGTCAAGGCCGCAACCGCTGCAAAGAAGTCCGTCAAGCCCGCCAAGCCTGCAACAGCAACCAAGACCGCAGGCACGGGTCCATCGTCATCCAAACCCGTCGGCCGCCCTGCTGCCGTTCCTTCTGCTCCCCCGATCCCCATGAAAAAAACGGCTGCCGCCTCCTCTTCCGCCCCGGCGACACCTTCGATACCCGCTCAAACCGCCACGCCCGCACCCGCCGCGCGTGGGGGCCGTGTGTCCCGGCTGTCGCAACTGACCGTCCCCTCGATGCCGCAGTCCGTGGCGTCGACCGCCGCCAAGTCCAGCTTCTCGCAGGCGCCGTCCACCGCGCTGGTGCCGCCGCCGCCGCTGGCCGTCAAGAAAGACCCCAAGCTCGCGAACAACTGGAAGACCAAGTCGCCCGCCGAGCTGACCGATGCCGAAGTCATCGCGATGCCCGACACCGAGTACATGAACGAAAAGCAGATGGCGTTCTTCCGCCTGAAGCTGGAAGAACTCAAGCGCGGCATCCTGGAAAACGCCGGCGAGACCACCGAGCACCTGCGTGAAGACACGGTGGTCGTGCCCGATCCGGCCGACCGCGCCACCATCGAGGAAGAACACGCCCTCGAGCTGCGCACCCGTGACCGCGAACGCAAGCTGCTCAAGAAGATCGAGCAGTCGATCCAGCGCATCGACGCCGGCGACTACGGCTACTGCGACGAGACCGGCGAGCCCATCGGTGTCGGCCGCCTGCTGGCCCGCCCGACCGCCACGCTGTCGCTCGAGGCGCAACAGCGCCGCGAGCTCAAGCAGAAAATGTTCGGAGATTGAACAGGTTCGCGGTAGATAAAAACCAGCCCGTTCGATAGTCTTCACCGAATGCCAAAGGAAGAATCGGGCCGTCTTTTCTCGAAGGTGGCCAAGTTTGTCCGCAATCCGCTCAAGGATTGGTCGGAGCTGGATGCGCCTTCCTCCACGTCGGACTCCTCGCTGCCCGAGCAGACCTACAGCCGGGAGATGCTCAAGGAGATGATCGAGCGGCGCCAGCGCAACGATTTCGTGCGCCGGCGCGAGTTCGACATGCTGCGCAAGCTCCGCCAGCGCGAGGCTGCCGCCCACGCTTTCGAGGCGACGGTCACGCCGTCGTCGTTCAACGTCAACAGCTCCTCTGAAAAGTCCGAGGGCCGCGCGCTCACGCTCAAGAAGATCGACGAGATCGAAGAGCAGATGTCGCAGCAGTGGTGGAAAGGCCGCGGCCCGAACGGCGAAACGCTGGTCAACCCGCCGCCCGATGCCGGCGCCGAGACGCTGCCGCCGGTCCATGTCGACGATCTGCTTCAACCGCCCCCGGTGCACCGCACGGTGGCGGCTGTGGCGCCCGTCGAAGCCGCAGGTGCAGCGAGTGCCGGCGGCGCACCGCCGCTGCTGTCTTCCCGGCTGGCGCACGACGGCGCGCTCGAAGAAGCGGTGATCCGCTTCGCGCATGGCGACGACGCCGGCGCCGAGGCGATCCTGCTGCAGGCGCTGGCCTCCGAGAGCGCACCGGCCGACGGCGACAACGACGCCGCAGCCGAACGCGACGACAGCCGCTGGCGCACCCTGTTCGACCTCTATCGCGCCACCGGCGACGCCGCCAAGTTCGCGGCCGCCCGCATGCGCTACGCGCAGCGCATGAAGCGCATGGGCCCCGATTGGGTATCGCTCGAGGACCTGGCCCGCAGCGTGAAGGCGGTGACCGCCAGCGAAGAGGCCGAGCAGGGCGGCGAGGGCGGTGGTGCCCAGGCCGACTGGAACAGTCCCGCGCGCCTGTCCCGCGAGGGGCTGATGAGCCTGACGCGCGCGCTGTCGCAGGCCGGTTCGGTCTGGACGCTCGACTGGCGCTCGCTGACCGCCATCGAGCCCGAGGCGGCCGCGCCGCTGCGCGTGCTGCTGACCCACTGGGCTGATTCGCCGGTCAAGCTGCGCTTCATCGGCACCGCGCAACTGCTGGCGGTGCTGGCCGAAGCGGCGCCCAACAACGAACGCGGCACCGACGACGTCTGGTGGCAGCTGCACCTGGCCGCGCTGCGGGTGATGCACCTGCCCGACGATTTCGAACTGGTGGCGCTCAACTATTGCATCACCTACGAGGTGTCGCCGCCGTCCTGGCAGGACCCGATCGGCGAATGCACCGCGCTCGCCGCGCCGCCGCCCAGCCGCAGCAGCTCGGTGTGGTCGCTGCTGTCGAGTGCCGAATCGGAGAGCTTTCCCACCCACGACACCGGTTTTGCCGCGCTGGCGGGCGATCTGCGGGGCGAATCGCTGTCGTCCTGGCAGCGGCTCGATACCGACCTGCGGCACACCACGGCGCCCGTCATTTCGTGCGCGGCGCTGCTGCGCATGGACCTCGCCGCCGCCGGCACGCTGCTCAGTTGGGTGCGGGCGCGGGACGCGAATGGCGAGCGGGTGCAGTTCGTCGATGCGCACCGGCTGATCGCCGCGCTGTTCGGCCTCGTGGGCATTGCGGACCACGCAACCGTAGCCGTTCGAAAGAACTGAAACCGCCCCTGTTTCGGGGTTGCATTGCCCTGGGCCATCCCCAGATGGCTTCGATGGAACAGTTTCACGGCACCACCATCGTGAGCGTGCGCCGCAAGACCCCCCAAGGCGACCAGGTCGCCATCGGCGGGGACGGGCAGGTCACTCTCGGCAATATCGTCATCAAGGGCACGGCGCGCAAAGTGCGCCGCCTCTATCACGGCAAGGTGCTGGCCGGTTTTGCCGGCGCCACCGCCGACGCCTTCACGCTCTTCGAGCGCTTCGAGGCCAAGCTCGAAAAGCACCAGGGCCATTTGACCCGCGCGGCGGTCGAGCTCACCAAGGACTGGCGCACCGACCGCGTGCTGCGCAAGCTCGAGGCGATGCTGGCCGTGGCGGACGCCACCACCTCGCTCATCATCACCGGCAACGGCGACGTGCTGGAGCCCGAAGACGGTGTGATCGCCATCGGCTCGGGTGGCGCGTATGCCCAGTCGGCGGCCAAGGCGCTGATCGACAACACCGACCTTTCGGCCGAGCAGATCGTGCGCAAATCGCTGGCGATCGCCGGAGAAATCTGCATTTACACGAACATGAACCACACGGTGGAAGCGCTCTGACCATGTCCATGACCCCCCAGGAAATCGTCTCCGAGCTCGACAACCACATCGTCGGGCAGCCGGCCGCCAAGCGCGCCGTGGCCATCGCCCTGCGCAACCGCTGGCGTCGCCAGCAGGTCGACGAGAAGCTGCGCAGCGAGATCACCCCGAAGAACATCCTCATGATCGGCCCGACGGGCGTGGGCAAGACCGAGATCGCCCGCCGTCTCGCGCGCCTGGCGGATGCGCCGTTCATCAAGGTCGAGGCGACCAAGTTCACCGAGGTGGGCTACGTCGGGAAAGACGTCGATTCGATCATCCGCGACCTCGCCGAGATCGCCGTCAAGCAGACCCGTGAATCCGAAAGCGCCAAGGTGCGCGCGCGGGCCGAAGACGCCGCAGAAGACCGCATCCTCGACGTGCTGCTGCCTCCGGCGCGCGGTGCCGATGGCACGACCCCGGCGATCGACGGCCCCAACCCCACGCGCCAGGCCTTCCGCAAGAAACTGCGCGAGCACCAGCTGGACGACAAGGAAATCGAACTCGACCTCGCCGAGACCCGCACGCCGCTCGAGATCATGGGCCCCGCCGGCATGGAGGAGATGACCGAGCAACTGCGCGGCATGTTCGGCCAGATGGGCGGCGGCAAGCGCAAGACGCGCAAGCTCAAGATCGCCGAGGCGCTGCGCCTCCTGATCGACGAGGAAGCGGCCAAGCTGGTCAACGAGGACGAGATCCGCGCGCAGGCGATCACCAACGCCGAGCAGAACGGCATCGTCTTCATCGACGAGATCGACAAGGTCGCCACGCGCAGCGAAGCGCAGGGCTCCGACGTGTCGCGCCAGGGCGTGCAGCGCGATTTGCTGCCGCTGGTGGAGGGCACGGCCGTGACCACCAAGTACGGCGTGGTGCGCACCGACCACATGCTGTTCATCGCGAGCGGTGCGTTCCACCTGAGCAAGCCGAGCGACCTGATCCCCGAGCTGCAGGGGCGGTTTCCGATCCGCGTCGAGCTGCAATCGCTCTCGGTGTCGGACTTCGAGAGCATCCTCACGCAGACCCGCGCGTCGCTCGTGAAGCAGTACCAGGCGTTGCTCGCGACAGAGGGCGTGACCCTCGACTTCCAGCCCGACGGCGTGACCCGCCTGGCGAGCATCGCCTTCGAGGTGAACGAGCGCACCGAGAACATCGGCGCGCGCCGTTTGTCGACCGTGATGGAGCGCCTGCTCGATGAGGTAAGCTTCGACGCGGCCCGCATCGAGGGTCAGACGATCCGTATCGATGCCGCTTACGTCGACGAGCGCCTCAAGGCACTAAGTCACGACGAAGACCTTTCGCGCTTCATCCTCTGAAGCCGCTTCTCCTCCCCCTGTAACGGGGGAATGCTTCACGCATTACTTTCACTGCGTGAGCTAAGTACTTCATTTTCAACGAAATTCGCCGATTCCGAGGTTTTGGAATCGGCGCTAAGTCGTTGATTCCATTACAAAAAATACCACCAACGGCCAGTTGCGCCCCAAGTGTTTCCTGCTACAGTGCAAAAAAGTGCAGTTAAGTGGGAAAAAGTGCGGGTAGTGCCTCTTTCGGGCGTTGCAGCACCTCCCAACACAGGGGTTCGTGGTCGTGTTTCAAGGCGCTTCATCGCTCAGTCTGGATGCCAAGGGGCGGCTCTCCGTGCCGACCCGGCACCGTGACGTCCTGAGCGCGACGGCAGGCGGCCAGCTCACGATCACCAAGCATCCGCACGGATGCCTCATGGTGTTCCCCCGTCCCGAATGGGAAAAATTCCGCGAGCGCATCGCCGCGCTGCCGATGTCGGCGCAGTGGTGGAAGCGTGTCTTCCTCGGCAACGCGATGGACGTCGAGATGGATGGCACCGGCCGCATCCTGGTCTCGCCCGAGCTGCGCGCCGCCACCGGCATCGCGCGCGACACGCTGCTCCTGGGCATGGGCAACCACTTCGAGCTCTGGGACAAGGCCACCTACGAGGCCAAGGAGGCCGAGGCCACCCAGGGCGAGATGCCGGATGTGTTTCAGGACTTCGCGTTCTGAGGACCCACGTGAACACCCCATGGACCCATACGACCGTCTTGCTGAACGAAGCGGTGGAAGCCCTTCTTTCCGGCAGCGCGGCAGCCACCGGCACCTACGTGGATGCGACCTTCGGGCGCGGAGGGCATGCACGCGCGATCCTCGCGCGGCTCGCTCCGGAAGGCAGGTTGATCGCGTTCGACAAGGATGCGGAAGCGGTGGCCGAAGCAGCGCGCATCTCGGATGCGCGTTTTTCCATCCGGCACCAGGGATTCCGTTCGCTGGGCGAGTTGCCCGACGCGAGCGTCAACGGCTTGTTGATGGACCTGGGCGTGAGTTCGCCGCAAATCGACAACCCGGTGCGCGGCTTCAGTTTTCGATTCGACGGCCCGCTCGACATGCGCATGGACACCACGCGCGGCGAGAGCGTGGCCGAATGGCTGGCAACGGCCGAACTTCAGCAGATTGCAGAGGTGATCCGTGACTATGGCGAAGAACGGTTTGCTGTTCAGATTGCAAAGGCGATTGTTGCTCGCCGACAAGAACGGGGCGCAATTTCAACCACCACCGAACTGGCCGAGCTCGTGGCTGGCACGGTCAAAACCCGCGAGCAGGGCCAGAACCCTGCAACGCGCACATTTCAGGCTTTTCGGATTTTCATCAACGCCGAGCTTGAAGAGCTGCAACAGGCGCTAGAGGCGAGCCTGTCCGTGTTGCAGCCCGGCGGCCGGCTCGCGGTGATCAGCTTCCACTCGCTGGAAGACCGCATCGTCAAGCAGTTCATCGCCAAGCACTCGAAGGAGGTCTACGACCGCCGGGCGCCTTTCGCCGCGCCCAAGGTGATGAAGCTCAACGCGCTCGAGCGCATCAAGCCGTCCGAAGACGAAGTGCGCGGCAACCCACGTTCGCGCAGCGCGATCCTGCGCGTGGCCGAGCGCACCGAGGCCAACTGACATGGCCCGCCTGAACCTGCTCCTGCTGATGGCCGTCATCGCGACGTCGCTCTATCTCGTCCATACGCAGTACCGCTCGCGCCAGCTCTACACCGAGCTCGACCGCGTGCAGCAGGAGGCGCGCCGTCTCGAGACCGATCACGACCGGCTGCAGGTCGAGAAGCGTGCCCAGGCCACGCCGCTGCGCGTCGAGAAGCTCGCCAAGGAGCAGCTGCAGATGCGCACGACCACGCCGGCGATCACGCAGTACGTGCGTCCGGACGGCTCGGTGATCCCGGCCGTCGCACCGCTGCCGCCGGTCACGCCGCCCAAGCCGGCCGCCACCTCCGCCAGGGGGGCTGCACGATGAGCCGCCGCGACCGCAGCGTTCGCTACACCACCAGCCCCTTGCTCGCGAGCAAGACGCCGGTGTGGCGCAGCAAGTTCATCGTCGCGGGCATCGCCTTCGGCTTCGTCATGCTGGCGGGGCGCGCGGCGTACGTGCAGGTCTTCAACAACAGCTTCTTCCAGCGGCAGGGCGAAGTGCGCTTTGCGCGCACGCTGGAGCTGCCGGCCAACCGCGGCCGCATCCTCGATCGCAACGGGCTCATCCTCGCCTCCAGCGTGGTGGCGCCCAGCATCTGGGCGATTCCCGAAGACATCGAGCGCGACGACCCCGAGGTGCGCGCCAAGCTCAAGCAGGTGGCCAAGCTGCTGGAGATGCCGCAGAAGGACTTCGACAAGAAGCTGCAGGACGAGGACAAGACCTTCGTCTGGATCAAGCGCCAGGTCGACGAGCCCATCGCCAAGCAGATCGCCGCGATGAACCTCAAGGGCATCTACCAGCGCAAGGAATACAAGCGCCAGTACCCCGAGGGCGAGGCGGCGGCGCACGTGGTCGGCTTCACCAACGTGGAAGACAACGGACAGGAAGGCATCGAGCTCGCGTTCAACAAGGAACTGGCCGGCAAGGCCGGTTCGCGCCGCGTCATCAAGGACCGCCTGGGCCGCGTGGTCGAGGGCGTGGGCGACATCGTCCCGCCGCTCGACGGCCAGGACATCCAGCTGAGCGTCGACAGCAAGGTGCAGTTCTTCGCCTACCAAAAGCTGCGCGACGCGGTGACGGCGCGCAAGGCCAAGGCCGGCAGCGTGGTGGTGCTCGACTCGGTCACCGGCGAGGTGCTGGCGCTGGCCAACTACCCGAGCTACGTGCCCGACAAGCGGCAGAACCTCACTGGCGAACAGTTGCGCAACCGCGCCGTCACCGACACCTTCGAGCCCGGCTCGACGATGAAGCCCATCACCGTCGGCATGGCGCTGGAAGCCGGCCGCGTGAAGCCCTCCACGCTGATCGAAACCGGCCCCGGCCGCTACCAGATCGGCGGCTTCACCATCAGCGACACCCACAACTACGGCACGCTGACGGTCGAGGGCGTGATCCAGAAGTCGAGCAACGTCGGCGCGCTCAAGATCGCGCAGAAGATGACGCCCCACGAGATGTGGGACACCTACACCGCGCTCGGCTACGGCCAGAAGCCGCAGATCCAGTTCCCCGGCGCGGTCACCGGGCGGCTGCGCCCATGGAAGACCTGGAAGCCGGTCGAGCAGGCCACCATGGCCTACGGCTACGGCCTGTCGGCGTCGCTGTTCCAGATGGCGCATTCGTACACCTCGTTCGCGCACGACGGCTCGCTCATTCCGGTCACCATCCTCAAGAATTCCGAGCCGCCGGTCGGCGTGCGGGTGTTCTCGCCCTCCAATGCGCTGGCGGTGCGCAAGATGCTGCAGATGGCGGCCGGCCCCGGCGGCACCGGCACGCGCGCGCAGACGGTCGGCTACTCGGTCGGCGGCAAGTCGGGCACGGCCCACAAGCAGGTCGGCAAGGGCTACGCGAGCAACAAGTACCGCGCCTGGTTCACCGGCATGGCGCCCATCGAGAAGCCGCGCATCATCGTCGCGGTGATGATCGACGAGCCCAGCGACGGCCAGTATTTCGGCGGCGTGGCTGCGGCACCCGTGTTCAGCGAAGTCGTGCAGCAGACCCTGCGCATGATGAACGTCCCGCCCGACCTGGCGGTCAAACCCCTTGTGATGACGCAGGGCGTCGACGAGAGCTTCTGAGCATGCTGACACTCACATCCCCCCAACTGGCCGCGCTCTGGCTCAAGGAGCGCGTGCAGGGTACGCTGCATGCCGACAGCCGGCCCGTGGGCGCGGGCGACGGCTTCATCGCCTGGCCCGGCGCCGCGACCGACGGGCGCAAGCACGTGGCGGCCGCGCTCGCGCAGGGCGCCACGGCCTGCCTGGTCGAGTTCGAAGGTGTCGATGCCTTCGGCTTCGATCAAAGTGAATACAGCGACCGCATCGCGGCCTACCCGGGCCTGAAGGCCGCCACCGGTCCGATCGCCTCGGCTTTCCACGACAACCCCTCGGCGCTGCTCGACGTGCTGGCCGTGACCGGCACCAACGGCAAGACTTCCACCGCATGGTGGCTGGCCGAATCGCTTTCTACGCTGCGCGCGGCCGGCGGCGTTCGCGCGATGCGGCCCGACGGCACCATGGAACGCAGTGCGCCGTCGCCCTGCGCCGTGATGGGCACGCTGGGCATCGGCGTGCCGCCCGAACTCACCTACACCGGCCTCACCACGCCCGACCCCGTGATGATGCAGGGCGAGTTGCGCGCGCTGGTCGAGCGCGGCTTCGGCGCCTGCGCCATCGAGGCCTCGTCGATCGGCATCGCCGAGCGCCGGCTCGACGGTGCGCAGATCGCGGTCGCGGTGTTCACGAACTTCACGCAGGACCACCTCGACTACCACGGCAGCATGGATGCCTACTGGGAAGCCAAGGCCGAGCTGTTCCGCTGGCCGGGCCTGCGCGCCGCGGTGATCAACATCGACGACATGCATGGCGCGAGCCTGTGCGCGAACCTTGTCGATGCCGGCATCGGCGCGCTCGACGTCTGGACCGTGTCGGCCGGCGGCAAGCCGGCGCGCCTAGTGGCGCGCGACATCGGCTACGACGCGCAGGGGCTGCAGTTCTCGGTGGCCGAGCACGGCACCGCGTCGGCCGAGCGTCTCTCCACCGGTCTCATCGGCCAGTACAACGTGGCCAACCTGCTCGGCGTGCTCGGCACGCTGCGCGCACTGGGGCTGTCGCTGTCGCAAGCCGTGGCGGCCTGCGGCAATCTCACGAGCGTGCCCGGCCGCATGGAACGGGTGAGCGTCGGCGGCGATGCGCCGCTGGCCGTGGTCGATTACGCCCACACGCCCGACGCGCTCGACAAGGCGCTCGCCGGCCTGCGCCCGCTGGCGCAACAGCGCGGCGGCGCGCTCTGGTGCGTGTTCGGCTGTGGCGGCGACCGCGACCCGATCAAGCGCCCGATGATGGCCGCCGTCGCCGAGCGCCAGGCCGACCATGTCGTCGTGACCAGCGACAACCCGCGCAGCGAAAAGCCCGACGCGATCATCAGCCAGGTGCTGCGCGGTTTCTCGCGCCCCGACGTTGCCCAGGTGCAGCCCGATCGCGCGGCAGCCATTGCCGACGCGATCGCGCAGGCCGCGCCCCAGGACGTGGTGCTGATCGCCGGCAAGGGCCACGAGGCCTGGCAGGAGATTGCGGGCCAACGCATTCCGTTCTCCGACAGGACCCATGCGCTGGACGCGCTGACGAAGCGAGGTGCGGCATGACAGATATGACGCCGCTGAACATGACGCTCGCCCAGGCGCAGCAATGGATTCCCGGCTCCCGCCTCGTGGGCGACCCGGCGACGGTCATCGCCCGTGTGCACACCGACACCCGCACGCTGGCCGATGGCGACCTGTTCGTCGCGCTCAAGGGCGAGCGCTTCGATGCCAACGATTTCCTGGCGCAGGCCAAGGAGCACGGCGCGGTCGCGGCCATCGCTCACCACGGCCTCGAAGCCGCGGGTCTCGCGGGCCTCGAGGTGCCCGATTCGCTGGTTGCGCTCGGCGCACTCGGCGCGGGCTGGCGTGCGCAGTTCGAGCTGCCGTTGATCGCCGTCACCGGCAGCAATGGCAAGACGACCGTCACGCAGATGATCGCGGCGATCCTCGTCGCCTTCCGCGCCGACCGCGCGCTGGCCACGGCCGGCAACTTCAACAACGAGATCGGCGTGCCGCTCACGCTGCTGCGCCTGCGGGCGCGCCACCAGCACGCGGTGCTCGAACTGGGCATGAACCACCCGGGCGAGATCGCGCGGCTGGCCGCCATCTCGCGCCCGACCATCGCGCTGGTCAACAACGCCCAGCGCGAGCACCAGGAATTCATGGCCAGCGTCGAGGCGGTGGCCATCGAGAACGCCGCCGTGTTCGCGGTCCTGCCCGACGACGGCACGGCCGTCTTCCCCTATGGCGACACCTTCACCTCGCTCTGGACCGACATGGCGCATGACGGCGGCTCGCGCCGCTGCATGACCTTCGGCGAGGACGAGGGCGCCGATATCTCGCTGGACGGCGCCGAATGGAAGCAGGGTGCCTGGGCCGTGCGCATCCGCACGCCGCTGGGCGCCTTCGATGCGCAGCTGCACATCGCCGGCCGCCACAACGTGGGCAACGCGCTGGCCGCCACCGCCTGCGCGCTTGCGGCGGGCGTGCCGATCGAGCGCATCGCCGAGGGCCTGTCGGCCTTCGAGCCGGTCAAGGGCCGCTCCAAGGCCAGCGAGGTCGTGCTGTCGAACAAGCACACGCTCACGCTGGTCGACGACAGCTACAACGCCAACCCCGATTCCGTGATCGCCGCCATCGACGTGCTCGCGGGCCTGCCCGGTCCGCGCCTGCTGGTGCTCGGCGACATGGGCGAGGTGGGCGACCGCGCGTTCGAGTTCCACACCGAGGTCGGCGCCTGGGCGAAGCAGCGCGGCATCGAGGCCGTCTACACGCTCGGCACCGAGACCGCGCACACCGTCGCGGCCTTCCAGGATGCGGACAACGGCCGTCATTTCGGTGACTACGAAGCGCTGCATGCCGCCGTGCTCGCCCGCCTGCCGCTGGTCGGCAGCGTGCTCGTCAAGGGCTCGCGTTTCATGAAGATGGAACGCGTGGTGCAGGCCATCGGCGATCTCGCCCAGTCACATCCCAAAACAACAAAAGGAGGCCGGTCATGACGCATGAGCCGCGCGACACCACATGCTGCTGAGCCTGGCCCAATGGCTGCAGACGCTCTCGCCCGAGTTCGGGTTTTTGCGCGTTTTCCAGTACCTCACCTTCCGCGCGCTGATGGCCGCGGTGACCGCGCTCGTGGTCGGCCTGGTGGCCGGTCCGTACGTGATCCGCCGCCTGACCGCGCTCAAGATCGGCCAGCCGGTGCGCGGCTACGGAATGGAAACGCACCTGACCAAGAGCGGCACGCCGACCATGGGCGGCGTGCTGGTGCTGTTCGCCATCGCTTTCGCCACGCTGCTGTGGTTCGACATCTCGAACCGCTTCGTGTGGATCGTGCTGTGGGTGACGATGGGCTTCGGCGCCATCGGCTGGGTCGACGACTGGCGCAAGGTGGTGCGCAAGGACCCCGAGGGCATGCGCTCGCGCGAGAAGTATTTCTGGCAGTCGGTGGTCGGCCTGCTCGCGGGCTTCTACCTGCTCTTCAGCATCTCGGAGAGCTCCAACTGGCGCGTGCTGCAGCTGTTCTTCGCGTGGGTGCAGTCTGGCTTCGATCTCGACTTTCCGCCCAAGATCAACCTGCTGGTGCCCTTCTTCAAGGAAGTGAGCTATCCGCTCGGCGGCATCGGCTTCGTGATCCTCACGTACCTCGTGATCGTGGGCGCGAGCAACGCGGTGAACCTGACCGACGGCCTGGACGGCCTGGCGATCATGCCGGTGGTGATGGTGGGCTCGGCGCTGGGCGTGTTCGCCTATGTCACGGGCAGCGCGGTGTATTCCAAGTACCTGTTGTTCCCCAACATCCCGGGCTCGGGCGAGCTGCTGGTGTTCTGCTCGGCGATGGCCGGCGCGGGGCTCGCGTTCCTCTGGTTCAACACCCATCCGGCGCAGGTCTTCATGGGCGACGTGGGCGCGCTCGCGCTCGGCGGCGCGCTGGGCACCATCGCGGTCATCGTGCGCCAGGAGATCGTGTTCTTCATCATGGGCGGCATCTTCGTGGTCGAGGCGATCTCGGTGATGGCGCAGGTCATGTACTTCAAGTACACGAAGAAGCGCTACGGCGAAGGCCGCCGCGTGCTCAAGATGGCGCCGCTGCACCACCATTTCGAGAAGAGCGGCTGGCGCGAGACGCAGGTCGTGGTGCGCTTCTGGATCATCACGATGCTGCTGTGCCTCGTGGGTCTTTCGACGCTGAAGCTGCGGTGAGAAAGAACCGATGCGCCATCTGAAAGACCTCCCCGTCCTCGTCCTCGGCCTCGGTGCGTCCGGGCTGGCGATGGCGCGCTGGTGCGCGCGCCACGGTGCGGTCGTGACCGTGGCGGACACGCGCGAGGCGCCCGCCGCGCTCGCGACGCTGCAGGCGGAGTTGCCCGGGGTGACCTTCATCGGCGGGCCGTTCTCGGCCGCGCTGATCGAGGGCACGCCGATCCGTGCGGTGTACCGCTCGCCGGGGCTGTCGCCCGAGACCATTGCGCCGGTCGTCGATGCGGCGCGGGCCGTGGGCCTCACGGTCGGCGGTGAACTCGATCTCTTTGCGCGCGCACTGCTGGATCTGCGGACGGTCGAAGTGCCCGTGGCGGAAGTCGCCGAGGCCGAACCTGAGGCCGCGGCTGAACCGGTTGCCGAAGTGCCTGCAGAACCCGTGCTGCCCGAGGCACAAGCGGAGTTGGCATTGACCGTCGAGCCGACGGAGGCCGCACCCGTCGAAGTGGCCGAAGTGCCAGCCGCACCGGAAGAAGTGCCAGCGGTGACCGAACAGGTCGAGGCAGAAGCGCCTGCGACTGCCGAGACGACCGAAGCCGTCGAAACCGCTGAAGTGCCTCCGCAGGCCGAGACGGGTGAGCCCGTTGTCGCTACCGAAAGCACGGAAGTCGCCGAAGTAACCGAGGCAGCACCCGAACTGGCAACCCCCGCGATGGCGGAGGCCATGCTGCGCGATCCGTCGCTGAGCGTTCCGGTCTCGCCGCCCGCCGACGAAGTCGCGCCGGCCGCAGAGACCACCGATGTCGCCCCCGAAGCGACGACGCCAGCAACTGCGCCCGCCACCGGCTCCCGCCTGCCGGCCACGGGCAAGCCTTACGTCCCCACGGCCGCCCGCGAGGCCGCCGAGTTCGTCGCCAAGATCGCCGAACTCTCCGCCACCAACCCGGCCTCCGCTGCGGTGGAGGAAGAGCCGACGGCCCAATTGCCCCTGGTGCCGATCGAGGAACCCCCGGCCCCCAAGGGCTACACCCCCGCGGTGCTAGCTATCACCGGCACCAACGGCAAAACCACCGTCACCGCGCTCACCGGCCAACTGGTCGAGCGCGCGGGAAAGACCGTGGCCGTGGCCGGCAACATCGGCCCGACGCTGCTCGACACCCTGGCCGCGCACATCGATGCCGAGACGCTGCCCGATGTCTGGGTGCTCGAACTCTCGAGCTTCCAGCTCGACGGCGTGCAGGGCTTCGAGCCGACCGCCGCCACCGTGCTCAACCTCACGCAGGACCACCTCGACTGGCACGGCGACATGCCGGCCTACGCGGCGGCCAAGGCGCGCATCTTCGGCGCGCAGGGCCTGATGATCCTGAACCGCGACGACGCAGGCGTGATGGCGATGCTGCCACCGCCCCTCCGGGTGAAGCTGCAGCGTCCGCAGATCCGCGCGCACGTCACCTTCGGCAGCGCGATGCCGCTGCGCCCGGGTGACTACGGCATCGAGCGCATCAACGGCGTTGCCTGGCTGGTGCGTGCGCTGGAAGCCGACGAAACGCAGAAGCGCAAGCGCGGCGCGGTGGTCGAAGAAGAAATCTTCTTCCAGCGCCTGATGCCCGCCGACGCGCTGCGCATCCGCGGCCGCCACAACGCCATGAACGCGCTGGCCGCGCTCGCACTCGCCACCGCCGCCGACTGCCCGCTGGGCCCGATGCTCTACGGCCTGCGTGAATACCGCGGCGAGTCGCACCGCGTGGAACCGATCGCACTGATCGACGATGTCGAGTATTTCGACGACAGCAAGGGCACCAACGTCGGCGCGACGGTCGCCGCGCTGAACGGCCTGGGCGAAGACCGCCGCGTGGTCGTGATCCTCGGCGGCGAAGGCAAGGGGCAGGACTTCGAACCGCTCGCCGCGCCCGTGGCCCAGCACGCACGCGCCGTGGTGCTGATCGGCCGCGATGCGCCGCTGATCGAGGCCGCGCTCGCCAACACCGGCGTCTCGCTGATGCATGCCGCCTCGATGGACGAGGCGGTGAAGCTCGCCACGGCGCGCGCCAACCCCGGCGATGCCGTGCTGCTGTCACCGGCCTGTGCGAGCTTCGACATGTTCAACGACTACGAGCACCGCGCGGAAGTTTTCCGCGAGGCCGTGCAGACGCTCGCGGACAACCCGCGCGGCATGTCGATCGACGGTTCGTCCCCGGAGGAAACGCTGTGAACTCCGCTGCTGCAGGCGACTCGACGCCCGACACCCGCACCAGCCGCTTCGGTGGCTGGTTCAGGCGCGCCCGCAGCGGTATCGATTCGCTGCCCGTGCACCTGCCGGTGCGGCTGGGCGGCGCCGGCATCGCACAGACCAAGGCCACGCCGATGCGCGTGCTGGGCTTCGACCAGGCGCTGGTCTGGGTCACCGTCGCGCTGCTGACCTGGGGCCTGGTGATGGTGTATTCGGCTTCCATCGCACTGCCCGACAACCCGCGCTTCGCGCGCGCCGGCTACAACGCCTCGTTCTTCCTCACGCGGCATGCGGCGTCGGTGGTGTTCGCCTTCATCGCGGCGCTGCTGGCCTTCCAGATCCCGATGAAGACCTGGGAGCGCGCCGCGCCCTGGCTCTTCGTGGCCTCGCTGCTGTTGCTGGTGGCGGTGCTCATTCCGCACATCGGCATCAGCGTGAACGGTGCGCGGCGGTGGCTGCCGATGGGCTTCATGCGCTTCCAGCCCTCCGAGCTCGCCAAGGTGGCGATGGTGCTCTACGCCGCCAGCTACATGGTGCGCAAGATGGAGATCAAGGAGCGCTTCTTCCGCGCCGTGCTGCCGATGGGCATCGCCGTGGTGGTGGTCGGCATGCTGGTGATGGCCGAGCCCGACATGGGCGCCTTCATGGTGATCGCGGTGATCGCGATGGGCATCCTCTTCCTGGGCGGCGTGAACGCGCGCATGTTCTTCGTGATCGCCGCGCTGGTGGTGGTGGCCTTCGGCACCATCGTCGCGACCAGCCCGTGGCGCCGCGAGCGGATCTTTGCGTACCTCGATCCGTGGAGCGAGGAGCATGCGCTCGGCAAGGGCTACCAGCTGTCTCACTCGCTGATCGCCATCGGGCGCGGCGAGATCTTCGGCGTGGGCCTCGGCGGCAGCGTCGAGAAGCTGCACTGGCTGCCCGAAGCGCACACCGACTTCCTGCTCGCCGTGATCGGCGAGGAGTTCGGTCTCGTCGGCGTGCTGTTGATCATCGGCCTCTTCCTCTGGCTCACACGCCGCGTCATGCACATCGGCCGCCAGGCCATTGCGCTGGACCGCGTGTTCTCGGGCCTGGTCGCGCAAGGCGTCGGCGTGTGGATCGGTTTCCAGGCCTTCATCAACATGGGCGTCAACCTCGGCGCGCTGCCGACCAAGGGCCTGACCTTGCCGTTGATGAGTTTCGGCGGCTCGGCCATCCTGATGAACATGGTGGCGCTGGCGATCGTGCTGCGCATCGACTACGAGAACCGGGTTCTCATGCGCGGAGGCCGCGTATGACCGGGCGCACCGCACTCGTCATGGCCGGTGGCACCGGCGGCCACATCTTCCCGGGCCTCGCGGTGGCCGAGGCCTTGCGCGAGCGCGGCTGGCGCGTGCACTGGCTGGGCGCGCCCGGCAGCATGGAAGAAAAGCTCGTGCCGCCGCGCGGCTTCGCGTTCGAGCCGGTGCAGTTCGGCGGCGTGCGCGGCAAGGGTCTACTCACGCTGTTCCTGCTTCCGTTGAAGCTGCTGCGCGCCTTCTGGCAGAGCTTTCGCGTGGTGCGCCGCGTCAAGCCCGACGTGCTGGTGGGCCTGGGCGGCTACATCACCTTTCCGGGCGGAATGATGGGCGTGCTGCTCAACAAGCCGCTGGTGCTGCACGAGCAGAACTCGGTCGCCGGCCTTGCCAACAAGGTGCTGGCGGGCGTGGCCGATCGCGTGTTCACAGCTTTCCCCAACGTGCTGAAGAAGGCGCAGTGGGTGGGCAACCCGCTGCGCGCGGCGTTCACCTCGCAGCCCGATCCGGCTACGCGTTTCGCGGGCCGCAGCGGTCCGCTCAAGCTGCTGGTCGTGGGCGGCAGCCTCGGCGCGCGCGGCCTCAACACCGTGGTGCCGCAGGCGCTGGCCCGCATCGAGCCGGCCACGCGGCCGCAGGTGCTGCACCAGAGCGGCACCAAGCAGATCGACGAACTTCGCGCCAACTACACGGCCGCGGGCGTCGAAGGCGAACTCACGCCGTTCATCGAAGACACGGCGCAGGCCTATGCCGACGCGGACATCATCGTCGCGCGCGCCGGTGCCAGCACCGTCACAGAAATCGCGGCCGTCGGCGCAGCAGCGCTGTTCGTGCCTTTCCCCTCGGCGGTCGACGACCACCAGACCACCAACGCGCGCTTCCTCGTGGACGCGGGCGGCGGCTGGCTGGTGCAGCAGGCCGACCTCACTCCTGAATTGCTGGCTGATTTGCTACAGAAAACCGAGCGCACCGCGCTGATCGAGAAGGCCGCCAAGGCCAAGACCATGCAGAAGACAGAGGCCGTCGAGGCTGTCGTCCGCGCTTGCGAGGAGCTTGCCAAATGAAGCACGCGATTCGTCACATCCATTTCGTGGGCGTCGGTGGCTCCGGCATGAGCGGCATCGCCGAAGTGCTGCTGAACCTGGGCTACAGGATCACCGGCTCCGACCTGTCGGACAGCGCCACGCTGCGCCGGCTCGCGGGCCTGGGCATCGGCACCTTCGTGGGCCATGCGGCCGCGCACATCGACGGCGCGGACGCGGTCGTCACCTCGACCGCGGTGCAGTCGGACAACCCCGAGGTGCTGGCCGCGCGCGAGAAGCGCATTCCGGTCGTGCCGCGCGCGCTGATGCTGGCCGAGCTGATGCGCCTCAAGCAGGGCATCGCGATTGCGGGCACGCACGGCAAGACCACCACCACCAGCCTCGTGGCGAGCGTGCTCGAGGCGGCCGGGCTCGACCCGACCTTCGTGATCGGCGGGCGCCTGAACAGCGCCGGCGCGAATGCGCAGCTGGGCAGCGGCGACTACATCGTGGTAGAGGCCGACGAGTCGGACGCCTCGTTCCTGAACCTGCTGCCCGTGATGGCGGTGGTCACGAACATCGACGCCGACCACATGGAGACCTACGGGCACGACTTCGCGAAGCTCAAGAAGGCCTTCGTCGACTTCCTGCACCGCATGCCGTTCTACGGCGTGGCCATTCTCTGCACCGACGATCCCGCGGTGCGCGACATCGTGGCCCAGGTCACCTGCCCGGTCACCAGCTACGGTTTCGGCGAGGACGCGCAGGTGCGCGCGATCGACGTGCGCGCCGTCGGCGGCCAGATGCACTTCACCGCGCAGCGCCGCAACGGCGTGACGCTGCCGGACCTGCCCATCGTGCTGAACCTGCCGGGCGAGCACAACGTACGCAATGCGCTGTCGGTGATTGCGGTGGCGGTCGAACTCGGCATTCCCGACGAGGCGGTGCAGCGCGGGCTCGAAGGCTTCAAGGGCGTGGGCCGCCGCTTCCAGAGCTATGGCGAAGTGCGCGTTCCGGGCGGTGCCGGCAGCTTCACCGTGATCGACGACTACGGCCACCACCCGGTCGAGATGGCGGCCACGATCGCCGCGGCGCGCGGCGCGTTCCCGGGCCGCCGGCTGGTGCTGGCCTTCCAGCCGCACCGCTACACCCGCACGCGCGACTGCTTCGAGGATTTCGTGAAGGTCATCGGCACCGCCGATTCGGTGCTGCTCGGCGAGGTCTATGCCGCCGGCGAGGCGCCGATCGTGGCGGCCGACGGCCGCACGCTGGCGCGCGCGCTGCGCATCGCGGGCAAGGTGGAGCCGGTGTTCGTCGACGACATCGCGGCGATGCCGCAGGCGATCCTCGACAACGCGAAGCCCGGCGACGTGGTGCTCTGCATGGGCGCCGGGTCCATCGGCGCGGTGCCGGGCAAGGTGGTCGAACTCGGCGGCGCGGCCACAGTGGCCGCCGCGCCATCGTCAACAACATCGGAGCGCGGCTCGCGCAAGGGGAGGGCATCGTGAGCCTTCAGGATCCAAAACTTTTCGGCAAGGTCGCCGTGCTGTTCGGCGGCAGTTCCGCGGAACGCGAGGTCTCGTTGATGTCGGGCACCGGCGTGCTCGAGGCGCTGCGCTCGCGCGGCGTCGACGCGCATGCCTTCGATCCGTCCGAGCGCGAACTGGTCGAGCTCAAGCGCGAAGGCTTCGCGCGCTGCTTCGTCGCGCTGCACGGCCGCCACGGCGAGGACGGCACGGTGCAGGGCGCGCTCGAGCTGCTCGGCATTCCCTACACCGGCTCGGGCGTCATGGCCTCGAGCGTGGCGATGGACAAGGTCATGACCAAGCGCATCTGGCAGGCCGACGGCCTGCCGACGCCCAAGTACGTGCGCCTGGCCTTCGACCAGCAAAGCCGCGAGCAGATCATGGTGGTGCCCGATGTGCTGGGCCTGCCGCTGATCGTGAAGCCGCCGCGCGAGGGCTCGTCCATCGGCGTGACCAAGGTCGAGGGCTACTCGCAGATGCAGGACGCCGTCACGCTCTCGGCCAAGTACGACGCCGACGTGCTCTGCGAGGAGTTCATCGAGGGCGAGGAAGTGACCTGCGCCGTGCTCGGCCAGGGGCTCGACGCGCGCGCGCTGCCGGTGGTGCGCATCGCCGCGCCCGAAGGCGCCTACGACTACCAGAACAAGTATTTCACCGACGTCGTGCAGTACAAGTGCCCGAGCGGCCTGCCGGCCGAGGAGGAGCACGAGATCCAGCGCATCACGCTGGCCGCGTACCACACGCTCGGCTGCCGCGGCTGGGGCCGCGCCGACGTGATGATCCGCGCCAGCGACCGCAAGCCCTTCCTGCTAGAGATGAACACCTCGCCCGGCATGACCAGCCATTCGCTGGTGCCGATGTCGGCGCGCGCGGCAGGCATTCCTTACGAAGAGCTGTGCCTGCGCGTGCTGGCCTCCGCTTCGCTGGATGCCAAGGGAGGAGCGCAATAGCCATGGCCGACAGCATCCCCGTGCCCTTCGACGTCAAGCTCATGAACATCGTGGCGAACCTCGCGTTCGTGGCGGTGGCGCTCATGCTGCTTGCCGCGGGCGCGTGGTGGGTGCTGCGCCAGCCTTTCTTCCCGCTCGCGGGGATCAAGGTGGACGGCGAGGTCACGCACAACAACGCGGTCACGCTGCGCGCCAACGTGGCGCCGCAGCTCTCGGGCAACTTCTTCACCATCGACCTCGCGCGTGCGCGCACCGCCTTCGAGGCGGTGCCGTGGGTGCGCAGCGCGGTGGTGCGGCGCGAGTTCCCGAACAAGCTGCGCGTGACGTTGACCGAACAGGTGCCGGTGGCCAGCTGGGGTGACGAGGCGGGCTCGAAGCTCATCAACGGCTTCGGCGACGTGTTCGAAGCCAACGTGGCCGAGGTCGACGAGAACCTGCCGCGCCTGGACGGCCCGATCGAGCAGGCCGGGCAGGTGCTCGGCATGTACCGCGTGCTTGCGCCGCAGTTCCAGCCCTACGACTTCGGCATCGACGAGCTCACGCTGTCCAGCCGCGGCAGCTGGAAGGTGGTGCTGGACAGCGGTGCGCAGATCGAGCTGGGGCGCGGGCAGAGCGAAGAGGTGTCGGCCAGGCTGCAGCGCTTCCTGAAAACCGTGACCCAGGTCGCGGGCCAGTACCACCGCACGGTGGCCGACGTCGAAGGCGCCGATCTGCGCCACAACGACGCGTATGCATTGCGGCTGCGCGGCGTCACCACGGTCTCGCCAGAGGCCCCAAGAAGAATCAAGTAGCGAATACCGAGGACATATTTCAATGCCCAAAGAATACAAAGACCTGGTCGTAGGACTGGACATCGGCACCGCCAAGGTGATGGTGGTCGTGGCCGAGGTGCTGCCCGGCGGCGAGCTCAAGCTCGCCGGGCTCGGCATCGCGCCGAGCAATGGCTTGAAGCGCGGCGTGGTGGTGAACATCGACGCCACGGTGCAGAGCATCCAGCAGGCGCTGAAAGAAGCCGAGCTGATGGCCGACTGCAAGATCAGCCGCGTCTACACCGGCATCACCGGCAGCCATATCCGCGGCATCAACTCGAGCGGCATGGTGGCGGTGAAGGACAAGGAAGTGACGCCCGCCGACGTGGCCCGCGTGGTGGAGACCGCGCGCGCGATCAACATCTCGAGCGACCAGCGCCTTCTGCTGGTGGAGCCGCAGGAGTTCGTGATCGACGGCCAGGACGTGAAGGAGCCGATCGGCATGAGCGGCATGCGGCTCGAGGCCAAGGTGCACATCGTGACCGGTGCGCAGAGCGCGGCCGAGAACATCATCAAGTGCGTGCGCCGCTGCGGCCTCGAAGTCGACCAGTTGATGCTGAACCCGCTGGCCTCCAGCCAGGCGGTGCTGACCGAAGACGAGCGCGAGCTGGGCGTGGTGCTGGTGGACATCGGTGCGGGCACGACCGACGTGGCGATCTTCACCAACGGCGCGATCCGCCACACGGCGGTGATCCCGATCGCGGGCGACCTCATCACGAGCGACATCGCGATGGCGCTGCGCACGCCCACCAAGGACGCGGAAGACATCAAGGTCGAGAGCGGCTATGCCAAGCAACTGCTGGCCGACCCCGACCAGCAGGTGGAAGTGCCGGGCCTGGGCGACCGCGGCCCGCGCATGCTGAGCAAGCAGGCGCTGGCCGGCGTGATCGAGCCGCGCATCGAGGAGATCTTCTCGCTCGTGCAGCAGGTGGTGCGCGAATCGGGCTACGAAGAGGTGCTCTCTTCGGGCGTGGTGCTCACCGGCGGCAGCGCGGTGATGCCCGGCATGGTCGAGCTTGGCGAAGACATCTTCCTCAAGCCGGTGCGCCGGGGCATTCCGAAGTATTCGAGCGCGTTGTCCGACATGGTGGCGCAGCCTCGCGCGGCGACCGTGATGGGCCTGCTCGAGGAGGCGCGCTTCGCACGCATGCGCGGCTTCAAGGTCGCGCAGAAGAACGGGTCGGTAAAGACTGCGTTCGGACGTTTCAAGGACTTCATCGTGGGGAACTTCTGACCATGAACCACTCCCCACTCTGGCTAGCTCGCGGCAGTCCGCCGTTGCATTTCAACGAGCGATGGCGACGAACAGGTCCACCATCGTGACGACGCTCTCGTTGAACACGTCACGGCAAAAGAATTATTCATAGATACAAAACGGCAACTGCAATATTCAAGGAGTTAGAAATGACCATCGAAATGATCGAAGTCGAAGAATTCAATCAAGGCACGCAGATCAAGGTGATCGGTGTGGGCGGCGGTGGCGGCAATGCAGTCGCCCACATGATGGAGCGTGGTGTGCAGGGCGTGCAGTTCGTGTGCGCCAACACCGACGCGCAGGCACTCACCCGCAGCAGCGCGAACAAGATCATCCAGCTCGGCACCAGCGGCCTGGGCGCCGGCAGCAAGCCCGACAAGGGCCGTGAAGCCGCCGAGCTCGCGGTGGACGAGATTCGCGCGGCCATCGACGGCGCGCACATGCTGTTCATCACCGCCGGCATGGGTGGCGGCACGGGCACCGGCGCTGCGCCGGTGATCGCGCGCATCGCCAAGGAAATGGGCATCCTCACCGTGGGTGTGGTGACCAAGCCCTTCGACTGGGAAGGCGGCCGCCGCATGAAGAACGCGGACGACGGCCTGGCCGAACTCGAAGCCAATGTCGACTCGCTGATCGTGGTGCTCAACGAGAAGCTGCTCGACGTGCTCGGTGAAGACATCACCCAGGACGAAGCCTTCGCGCACGCCAACGACGTGCTCAAGAACGCCGTGGGCGGCATCTCGGAAATCATCAACGAGTACGGCGGCGTGAACGTCGACTTCGAAGACGTGCGCACCGTGATGGGCGAACCCGGCAAGGCCATGATGGGCACGGCCGCGGCCGCAGGCCCCGACCGCGCGCGCATCGCCGCCGAACAGGCCGTGGCCTGCCCGCTGCTCGAAGGCATCGACCTCTCGGGCGCCAAGGGCGTGCTGGTGCTGGTGACGGCGTCGAAGGGTTCGCTGAAGCTGAACGAGTCGAAGCTCGCGATGAACACCATTCGCGCCTATGCCTCGCCCGATGCGCACGTGATCTACGGCGCCGCCTACGACGAAGCCCTGGGCGACGAGATGCGCGTGACCGTGGTGGCGACGGGCCTGTCGCGTGCGGACGCACGCCGCCAGGCACCGACGCTGGAAGTCATTCGCACCGGCACCGACAACATCCCGTTCAACGTGCCCACCATGGGCGGCACGGGCCACGGCGGCGGCCACAGCGGCGGAAACCAGCCGAACTACGACGGCATGGCCGTTCCCAGCGTGTGGCGCACCAACCGCACGATGGCCGCGGCAAAGGTGGATGCGCTGTCGTCGGGTGGCATGGACGATTTCGAGATCCCGGCATTCCTGCGCCGTCAAGCTGATTGACGGAAGGCGACCGAACGCTCAGGGCACGAAGGTTCGCAAGGGGTACAGGGAAGACCTGAAAGGGACTTCCGCTGGCTCTAGGCGCTGCGTTCACTTCGTGCCCTTTGCGTCCATCGCCAGGATTACGTAGAACCGATGTCTATCGCTGCCATAGCGAGGGGAATAGGCCGCCACAGCCGTGGCGCGCCTAAAATCCCCGGCGTGCTGCAACAACGAACCCTCAAGTCGATCAGCCGCGCCGTGGGCGTGGGGCTCCACAGCGGGCAACGCGTGGAACTGACCCTGCGACCGGCTCCGGCCGATACGGGCATCGTGTTCCGCCGCGTTGACCTGCCTGAACCCGCTGAAATCCGCATGACCGCCGAAGCGGTCACCGACACGCGCCTCGCTTCCACGGTCTCGACCGGCGGCGCGAAGGTGCAGACGGTCGAGCACCTGATGTCGGCCTGCGCCGGCCTCGGTATCGACAACCTCTACATCGACATCACGGCCGACGAAGTGCCGATCCTCGACGGGTCGGCTTCGTCCTTCGTGTTCCTGCTGCAAAGCGCGGGCATCGAGCTGCAGAAGGCGCCGCGCCGCTTCATCCGCGTGACCCGCAAGGTCGAGGTGCGCGAAGGCGAGGGCGCCAACGAGAAGTGGGCGAGCCTGGAGCCCTACCACGGCTACAAGCTGAGCTTCGAGATCGACTTCGATCACCGCGTGGTCAATTCCACCGGTCAGCGCGTGGAGTTCGACCTCGGCACCGATTCGTACAGCCGTGACATCGCGCGTGCGCGCACCTTCGGCTTCACGAAAGAGCTCGAGTACATGCTCAGCAAGGGCCTCGCGCGCGGAGGCGGTCTGGACAACGCCATCGTGATGGACGACACCAAGGTGCTCAATGCAGGCGGCCTGCGCTACGACGACGAATTCGTGAAGCACAAGATCCTCGATGCAATGGGTGACCTGTACATCATCGGCAAGCCGCTGCTCGCGGCCTACACCGCGTTCCGCTCGGGCCACGCGCTCAACAACAAGCTGCTGCGCGAACTGCTCGCGAACAGCGACGCCTACGAGGTCGTGACCTTCGACGACGAGAAGCGCGCACCGCGCGGCTTCGGCGAAGTGGCGCGGGCCTGGTAGGCGCGCGCCGAGACGATGCTCCTCTTCCGCTGGGCCATCCTGCTGCTTCTGCTGGTGGCCGGCGTGTCGTTCGCGTTCTATGCGGGCACCGGACAGGCGAAGTACCGCCGCGTCGGCTGGATCGTGCTCAAGTGGACGCTGCTCGCGGCGTTCGGCTTCTTCGCGGTGCTGATTGCCGAGCGCGTGGCCTAGCTTTTCATCTCCGTTCGCATGTCCGGAAACGGCATGCGAGGCGAGCGGCGCGGGCGCACGATGGCGCCATGAACACACACACTGAACAACCCAAAAGGAATCCGTTCGGCGTCCAGGATGCGCCGGACCCGGATGGACCCGATGTGGACGAATTCGCCGACGGCGTCGAGCTGGGCGGCGGCAACGACGATCCGAATGCGCAGCCATGGAGATCGATCGCCGATGAGATTCCCGATTCGATCGCAGGCGCTTGGTCCAGCCGATGGAACGGCGGTGCGGATCCGACCATTTCCGGCGACACGGCAGAGGCCTGGAAAGAAGGCAAGGCCATGGTGAAAGTGGCCGGCGGCCGCTTCTACCTGATGTTCGATTGGGCCGACGGCGAACGCCATGCCTTGCTCGATGTCCGCTACATCGCACCCGACACGCTGGTGGGCCGCTACATCAACCTCCGCAGCCCCGACACCACGCGCCCCTGGGTCGGACTGATCGTGGACAACCGGCGCATCGACGGACGCTGGACCAACGGGCGGCTGGACTTTCGCAGGTAGTCAGCGCGAGCGCCCTTGCCGGTACGTGCCGGCATGGGTCTTCGACAACTCCGCGGCCTCGGCCAGCCGCGCCATCGAACGGCCGACCTGCGCATGCGTGATCGCGATGCCCAGCGCGTCGGCCGCGTCGGCGCCGGGCAGGCCGGGCAGGTCGAGCAGGCGCTTGACCATCTCCTGCACCTGCGCCTTGGCGGCCTGGCCGTGGCCCGCCACCGCCTTCTTCATCTGCAGCGCGGTGTACTCGGCCACCGTGAGGTTGCTGTTCACCAACGAGGTCACGCACGCACCGCGCGCCTGGCCCAGCAGCAGCGTCGACTGCGGATTGACGTTGACGAAGATGATTTCCACCGCCGATGCATCGGGCTGGTAGCGCTGCGCGATTTCCGCGATGCCGTCGAACAGCACCTTGAGCCGCGCCGGCAGGTTGCCGGTGCCCAGGTGTCGGGTGCTGATGGTGCCGCTGGCCACGTAGCGCAGCGCATGGCCGTCCGCATCGACCACGCCGAAGCCGGTGGTCGTCAAGCCGGGGTCGATGCCGAGAATTCGCATGTCAGGCGTTGAAGTACCAGCGGATCGAATGGAAGAAGATGGGCGCGGCAAAACACAGCGCGTCCACACGGTCCAGCAGGCCGTTCGCGCCGGTCACGCCCACGCCCTTCTTGCCCCAGTTCGGAATGCCGCGGTCGCGCTTGAGCGCCTTCATCACCAGGTGCCCCATCGAGCCCGCGATGCAGGCGATGACCGACACCGCGAGCGCCTGCCCGAACTTGAACGGCGTGATGAACGAGAACAGCGCGCCCACCAGGCTCGCCACCACGATGCCGATGCCCCAGCTGGTCCAGTTGAAGCTGCGGCTCACGTTGGGCGCGAACGGCGCACGCTGCGTGCGGCGCGAGATGAGGTGCTGCACCAGCACCGAGGTCTGCACCACGAACACCAGGAAGAACACGAGGAACGCGCTCTTGCCCTCGTACCCGGGAAAGCTCAGCAGCAGCAGCGCCGGCACATGGCTCATGCCGTAGACGCAGACCATGATCCCCCACTGCAGCTTGGCGTTGCGCTCGAGGAAATGGCTCGGGTCGTTCGCCAGCGCGCTCGCCACCGGGATCGCGAGGAACACGTAGACCGGAATGAACACGGTGAAGAGATCGAAGCGCGCCGTGGCCACCAGCCAGAACTGGATCGGCAGCACCACGAAGAACGCGAGGATCAGGCTGCGGTGGTCGCCGCGCCGCGTGGGCGAGAGCGTGATGAACTCGCGCAGCGCGAAGAACGAGATCAGCGCGAAGAGCACCGTGGCCACCGTTTCGCCGAGCGCCCAGCCGATCCAGAAGACCACCACCATGAACCAGGTGGTGCCCAGCAGCGCGCGGAAATGCGCGAGCTCGGCCTGCCAGGTGGCGTCGTGCACAGGGTTGCGCTTTTCCCGGAAGCTCAGGAAGAAGGCGGTGGTGCTGATGATCACCAGCACGCCGAAGACGATGAGAAAGAGCGCCGCGACCTGTTGGGTCGGGGTGAGGCTGCGCAGGAACTGGTTCATGTCAGATATCGCGCAATGCAATCACCGCGGCACGCGCGCGATCGAGGAAGGGGCGGCGCTCCTCGCCGTCCTCGACGCGTATCGGCGCGCCGAAGGTGACGGAGCAAAGAATGGGCACCGGCACGATCTCGCCCTTGGGCATGACGCGCTGCACGTTGTCGATCCAGGCCGGCACGAGCACCACGTCGGGGAACATCGTTGCGAGCGTGTAGAGGCCCGACTTGAACTTCTGCGGCTCGCCCGTGTGGCCGCGCGTGCCTTCGGGAAAGATGATGATCGAGTCGCCGCTGCGGAGGGCCTCGACGAGTGGCGCGAGAGGGTCGGATGGAGGCTGTACGGGTTCGGCCGGTGGCGCCGGTTCCGCAACGAATGGCGGTGGCGCAGCAGGTTGAGGAGGCGGTGGCGGCGCCGGAAGATCGAGCTCGCCTTGCAGTTCGTTCACGACCTCGGCACGCGGCGCTTCGGCGGCGGGCGATGTGGCTGGCAGCAGCGGCTCCATCGAAGGCTCGATGCGCTCGATGGGCGCTGCAACGACTGCCGGTTCAGTCTGTACCGGTTCGGGCGCGGCAGGGGCGGCCGGCGCCGTGGCCGCACGTTCCACATACACCGCGTTGAACACCTCCGTCGTGATCCAGCGCTTGACCGGCGTGTTGGCCCAGTAGTCGCGCGCCGCGATCGGCCGGGTGATGCTGCGCAGTTCCTCGGGCAGGGCCGCCCAGATCATCACGAGGTCGGCGTGGCTCTGGTGGTTGGCGAAATAGATGCGCTGCTCGGCCTTCGGTGGACAGCCGTACCAGCGCGCCTGTGCGCCGGTGAGCAACCGGACGATTCCCAACAACAACCAACCTGTGAGCTTTGCCAGCATATGGGCGCGATGATACGGGCCATGCGATGGCGATTCGATCCTCTTTCACTGGTGTGGGCGGTGGCCCTGTTCATTGTTCTTGCGCTGCTGGCCACCGTCGGCGCGCGCTGGGGGTGGCTGCGAAGTTTCTTCGGCGACGTGTTGGCGGTGGTGTGGGTCTACTTCGTCTTCAAGACCTTCATTGCCGCGCGCGTCCTGCCGCTCGCACTGGCCGCGCTCGGCGTGGGCTATGCGGTGGAGCTGGGCCAGTTCCTCGCGTCGGCCTGGCATCTGCACATTCCGAACCGGGCCCTGCGCATCGTGCTCGGCAGCACCGCTGATTGGTGGGACGTGGTGGCCTACACGATCGGCTTCGCAGCCGTGCTGGCCCTCGAAGCAGCGCGCGCGAGGGTCAGGGCAGCTCGGCCGACGACATCCGCGCCACGACCGTCGACGCCCGTCCGTTGAGATACGGCGAGCCGGGCCGGCGCTCGAAGAATTTCGGGCTCGGCAGCATCACCGCGAGCCGCGCGGCCTCGTTGGCGCCCAGGCGCGAGGCGGGCTTCTTGAAGTAGTACTGCGATGCGGCCTCGGCGCCGAACACGCCTTCGCCCCACTCGACGTTGTTCAGGTAGATCTCCAGGATGCGGCGCTTGTCGAGAAACACCTCGAGCAGGGTCGCGAGCACCAGCTCCTGGCCCTTGCGCAGCATCGTGCGCTCGCCCGAAAGCAGCAGGTTCTTGGCCAACTGCTGCGTGATGGTGGAGCCGCCGCGCAGGCGCACCGGCTGCATCGGCTTGCCGCGCGCCACGGCGCGGGCGGCGCGCTTGGCGGCCAGTTCCTCGGCCTTGGCGTTGCGCTGGCGCGCGCGTTCGATGGCTTCCCACTCCACGCCGTTGTGATCGACGAAGCCGGCATCCTCGCTCGCGATGACGGCGCGCTTGAGCGTGTCGTTGATCTGCGAATAGGGCACCCATTCCTGGCGCCAGCCGCCCTCGCTGCCCTTGTGGATGGCGACCTGCCAGGCCTCGGAGCGCTGGAACGCGGTGCTTTGCGGATCGACCACCGCCATGGCCGCGATGCGCACCACGAAGAACAACTCGAGTGCGAGACCCGCCACCACGAGGCAGGCGATGAGGCGCAGCACGGCCTTCATTTTCTCAGTGACCCGCGGCGAGCGATGCGCGCAGCTCGGCCAGCACCTGTGCCGACGGTGGGCGCACGCCGCGCCAGATCTCGAACGATTCGGCTGCCTGCTCGACCAGCATGCCGAGTCCGTCGCGGGGCACGGCGCCATGCGCCTCGGCCCAAGCCATGAAGCCCGCAGCGGCGGGGCCGTACATCATGTCGACCGCGAGCGCGCCGGGGCGCAGCACTTGCGCGCTCACCGGCACTGCATCGCCGACAAGGCTGGAAGCGGTGGCGTTGACCACCACGTCGAAGCTACCTGGCACTTCGTCGAGCGCCCAGGCTTCGAGCGTGGCACCGTGGCCGAGCGCGAGCGCGGCATGTCGCTGGACCACCGCGACCGCCTTGTCGATGGTGCGATTGGCCACCACGATGCGCGAGGCGCCCGCGTCCAGCAGCGGACCCAGCACGCCGGCCGCCGCACCACCGGCACCGATCAGCAGCAGCTCCTTGCCGGCCAGCGGCACGCCCGCATTGCGAACGATGTCGTTGACGAGGCCGATGCCGTCGGTGTTGTCCGCATGGATGCTGCCATCGGCCTCGAAGCGCAGCGTGTTGACCGCCTGCGCGAGCAGGGCACGCTCGCTGGTGTGCTGCGCCAGGGCGGCAGCTTCGAACTTGAAGGGCACGGTGATGTTGCAGCCGCGCGCGCTGTCGCCGCGCTCGACGGCTTCACGGCGGAATGCGGCGATGCCTTCGGCGAAGGCGCCGAGCGGAATCAGTCGGCGGCCGTAGTCGATCTGCTGGCCGCAGAGTTCGGCAAAACGGGCATGGATGCGCGGCGAGCGGCTGTGCTCGACGGGGTTGCCCATGACGCAGTACAGGTCCATGGCTGCAGCCTCGCTGTTTATTGGGAGATTTCCATCGTGCCGTCGCGCGCGAAGCGGAACGTGCCCTGGATCACCATCTGGTCGGCCTGCTCCTGGCGCATGGCGGTCGTGAACTTGCCGAAGTTGCCGGTGCTGCGAACGATCGCCTGTGCCCGTCGGTCGAGCGCGATGTTGCCCGAGCTCTGGTCGACCACGGTGGCGAGCACGTTGCCGTCGAAGTTGACGGTCAGCGTCATCTTGAGTTCGCCGTACAGCTTCTTGCCGGCCAGCTCGGGGAAGTTTTCCGCGGCGCGCGCCTCGACGCGGCGCAGCATGGTGTCCACGTACACCGCGAAGGCGGCTTCGCGCGTGGAAGGGCTGATGTAGCGCTTCTTGGGGCGCGAGTTTTCCTCGTTCACCCGGCGCTCGATCTGGGCCAGCAGCTCGACCATCTGGCGGCGCTTTTCTTCCTGCGCGGCGGCTTCGGTCGGATCGCCCGCATTGCGCGGATCGCGCACCGGCATCGCGGCGATGTCGCGCCGCAACTGCGTGATCATCTGCATCTGCTCGGCCTGCAGGGCGTCGACCTGTTTGCGCGCGTCCTCGAACGAATCGCCCACGGCGGTGAAGCTCGACGGCGGCAGCGGGCTGGTCGCGCGCCCCTTGTCGAGATCGCCGCCGCCCGCGAGCGAGGTCTGCGCCATCAGCTTGGCATTCGCGTCGGGCCGCTCCTTGGTCTTGCTGTTGACCAGGATCACCTCGAGCGGCGTGTCGGTGAACGCACGGTTGAACGACTCGGGATCGACGAAGCGCACCGCCAGCAGCGCGGCATGCGCAATGACCGACACGCCCAGGGCAATCTGCAGCGTGCTGAGGTCCTTGAAGTTCATTCTCGAAACTCCTCCAGGGGCTGCATTTCTCCGGACGTTCCGCCGGAGTTCATGCAGGTGTGTTTTCCGGTGCGGCCTCGCTGTCGCTCAGGTCGACGGCAATGGCGATCGGGCCGGCGACTTCTTCTTCGTCCTCGCCGCTCTCGTCTTCCGCGGAGGCATCGGCCTTCGGCGCATCGAGGCGTTCGAGCACGGTGCCGCTCACGTCGAGCGCGATCTCGTCGATCTCGCCGAGCTTCACCCGCAGGCGCGCACCGCGCTCCTGCTGGCCGGCCACCGGGAACACCAGCGGCAGCGCATCGGCACGCACCAGCGCGCCGTTGGGAATGTCCTTGATGACGGTCGCTTCGAGCTCGGTGATGCCGTTCTGCTGCAGGTACTTGAGCGTCCAGAAGCGTTCCATGCCGCCCTGGTAGCCGTTGTAGGTTGCATAGGCGGCGTCGAAGCCCGAGAGGATCGAGAACAGGTCGGCGTCCTTCGGCTTGAAGGGCGCAGCCAGCGCGGCGGTCTTGCCGTGGCGGGCGGCGGCGATGATCTGCCACTGGTTCACCAGGTCGGTGTAGCGGCGCAGCGGCGAGGTGCTCCATGCATAGCTCTTCACGCCCAGGCCCGCGTGCGGCAGCGCGCGCGTGCCCATGCGCACCTTGATGCCGGGCGCCAGGCTCGCCTGGCTGCGGTAGAGCCCGGGCACGCCGAGTTCGCCGAGCCAGCCGCCCCAGCTGCTGTTGGCCAGGATCATCGCTTCCGAGACGATCAGGTCGAGCGGCGCGCCGCGTTGGCGCGTGGTGATCTGCACCTGTTCGTTGCCGGTGGGTTCGTTGCCGTCGTTGCCGACGAGGCGGAAGTTGTAGTCGGGCCGGTTGAAGTTCTCTGGCTTGCCGCGCACCACTTCGCGCTGCGCCTTCAATTGCTTGGCGAGGCGGAACAGGAAGGAGAGCGGGGCGCGCAGGTTCGCTGCAGCTTCAGGCGTGTTCTCGCTCGTGACCGCGGCGTCTTCGAGCCAGGGCTGCGTGACGACGCTGTCGAGCTGGTCGTGGCGCAGGTTGGCGACGATCGGCACGCGCTCCAGCTTGGTCTCGGTGCCTTGCAGCTCGAGCGTGGTTTCGTCGAAGCGCGCGTAGAGAGACACGGCCGGGCGGTCGGCGCCTTCGAGCAGCGTGTAGGTGTTCACCACCTCGTCGGGCAGCATCGTGATCTTGTAGCCCGGCATGTAGACCGTCGACATGCGTGCACGCGCCACGTTGTCGATGGCACTGCCGGGCGTGAGCGCCAGGGCCGGTGCCGCGATATGGATGCCGACCGTGACGGTGCCGCTGCCAAGGCCTTGCACCGACAGTGCGTCGTCGATTTCGGTGGTCTGCGAATCGTCGATCGAGAAGGCCTCGACGCCGGTGGCGACGGGCAGCTCGTCCACGATGGCCGGTGCCGCGAGCGCCGGAAAGCCGGTGCCCTTGGGGAAGTTCTCGAACAGGAAGCGCCGCCAGTGGAACTGGTAGGGCGAGTCGATCGCGCCGGCGCGCTCCAGCAGGTCGAGCGGGGGGCGCTGCGTGGCGCGCGCGGCGTCGACCACGGCCTTGTATTCGGGCGCGTTCTTGTCGGGCTTGAACAGGATCTTGTAGAGCTGCTCGCGGATCGGCTGAGGGCACACGCCCTCGGCCAGCTGCCCGGCCCATTCGACGATCTGCGCCTGGATGACTTTCTTCTTCTCGATGGCGGCGAGCGCCTGCTGCACGATTTCGGCCGGCGCCTTCTTGAAGCGCCCCTTGCCCGCGCGGCGGAAGTAGTGCGGCGCCTCGAAGAGCGCGAACAGCGCGGCGGCCTGCTGGGCGAGCGTGGGCTTGTCGCTGAAATAGTCGGCGGCCAGGTCGGCAAAGCCGAACTCGCCTTCGGCTGCGAATTCCCAGGCCAGGTCGAGGTCCATCGCGGCGGCGAGCGTGCGCGCCTCGGCGATCAGCTCGGCCGGGGACGGTTTCTCGAAACGCAGAACGATGTTGGCGCCCTTGACCTTGACGCGCTTGCCGGTCTCGAGCTCGACCTGCGCCGAGGCTTCGGCCTCCGACAGGACACGGCCGCCGAGGTACTTGCCGGCTTCTTCAAACAATACAAACATAGGCGCGGATTGTCCCATGCTGGATGGGGCGGCCCGGCCCGGCGATGCTCAGACTGGATTGATGAACGCCATCACGTCGTCGAGGTGCGCCGTCTCGAAATCCGACAGCGCATGGTCGCCGCCTTCCAGCAGCTTGATGTTGCTGTCCGGATAGCGTGCCGACATCTCGTGCCAGTCGAGCGCCTCGTCGCCCTTGGCGATGATCGCGAACACGCGTTCGGGCCGCGTGAGCGAGCCGACTTCCATGGCGCGCAGTTCGTGGATGTACTCGGGCCGGAAATAGAAATGCTCGGCCGGGTCGTGCCAGACGGTCTGGTCGCCGATGTAGAGCGTGAGGTCGCGCGCCGGGTACACGGCCGGGTTGAGCAGCACCGCGCGGCAACGCGTCATGCCGGCGACATAGGTGGCGTAGAAGCCGCCCAGCGACGAGCCGATCACGGCCATCGACTTGCGCGGCCAGTGCGCGATGCCCTTCATCACCATGTCGATGGCGTCGTGCGGCGAGGGCGGCAGTTGCGGGCACCACCATTCCAGGTTGGGATGCGCCTGCGCCACGCGCTGCGCCACGAGCTTCGCCTTGGTCGAACGGGGCGAGGAACGGAAGCCGTGCAGGTACAGCAGATGGGTGGTTTGCGGGTCCATGGGGGGAAGGGCGGGAAGGTGCGAACGCCGCACCTCGCTGGCCGAGACGCGGTAATTCTGCATGAGGTCCGTGCCTGCAAAGCGGCTTGCGGCATTCAAAAACCCTGCGGCGAGGGGTTCTTGGGGAAAGCGATAACTCATAACTACTTACACCGCATGAACGTTCCGTCGGCCTCGGCCCTGCGATGGTCGCCTGGCTGGAGTTCGAAAGTATTCATGGGCTGCTCCTCGTTGCCGGCGTCGCACGCACGGCGATGAACCCGCGGCAAAAAAGAAAAAGAAAACGCCCAATTCTCGGGACGCGATCCGCGGTGCGCATCCCATGAAAGGGGTATGCATGCGCGGCGTTCGGGGGTGCGCCGAGGCTTATGCTTCATGCCATGAATACAGAGGTACCGGATGACGGCACGCTGCGCCGATGGGGTGTGCTCGTGGTCGAGGACGACAGCCGCGCGCGCGCCTTCTTCGAAGCCAGCGTGCAGCGCAGCCCGCGCCTTTTCTGGCTCGGCAGCGCGGGCACCGTACAGGAGGCGCTGGGCTGGCTGGCGCGCACCGCGACGATTCCCGACGTCCTGCTGGTCGACCTCGGCATGCCCGACGGCACGGGTCTCGACGTGATCCGCGACGCCGTCGCGCGCTTTCCCGGGTGCGAGCCGCTGGTGGTGTCGGTCTTCGGCGACGAGGAGAACGTGCTCGCCAGCATCGAGGCCGGCGCCGTGGGCTACATCCACAAGGACGCCGCGCCCGAGGACATCGCGCAGACCATCGTGGAGATGAAGGCCGGCGCATCGCCGATCTCGCCCATGATCGCGCGGCGGGTGCTGGCCAAGTACCGCAGCCTGCAATCGGCCAGCATGGTCGGCGCCGGCACCGCCGCCGGCACCGCCGCGCCCGAGGCCGCATTCGACGACAGCGAGCGGGGCCTGCTGTCCGCGCGCGAACACGAGGTGCTGACGCTGATCGCGCGCGGCTTCTCGTACGCGGAAATCGCGCGGCTCAAGGGCCTGAGCGTGCACACGGTGCAGACCCACATCAAGAACCTCTACGGCAAGCTCGCGGTGCACTCCAAGAGCGAGGCGGTCTTCGAGGCCACGCGCCTCGGCCTGCTGCCTCATCCGGGCTGAGGACGGATGCTGGCGAGGCTGGGGGCGCTGCTTTCGCTCTGGCTGGCGGTGCTGGTGACCGGCCCTGCCGGCATGGCGGCGGCGGCGGGGGCGCCCCTCCAGGCCGACGATGGCTCGATCGAACTGCGCCAGGGCACCATCACGACGTCGGTCGACGGCATCACCCGCACCGGGCCGGTCGAGCTGTCCTACCACTGGGACCGCCAGCATCGCGGCCGGCCCGGCCTCGCGAGCTTCGACCTGCCGTTCACCCTCGCAGCCGCGCCGGAAACGCCCTGGGGCATCTTCATTCCCCGCGTGGGCAACGTCTTCGAGGTGCAGCTCAACGGGGCGCTGCTGCAGGTCTACGGCGACCTGGGCGCGGCCAACGGAGCCGACTACGCCAAGGCGCCGATCTATGTGCCGGTGCCGGGACACCTGCTGACTGCCGGCGAGAACCACCTGCAGATCCGCCTGCGCGCCGACAGCGCCCGGCGCGCCGGCCTCTCGCGCGTCGTCATCGGGCCCGCCACGCCGGTGCGCACCGAACTCTTCGAAAGTGCCTATGCCTGGCGCTTCACCGGCTCGGTGCTGCTGACGGCCTTCAGCCTGATCGTCGGCAGCATCGCGCTGGCGCTTTGGCTGACGCAGGTCGACACCGGTGCCGTGGGACGGCAGCGGCGCGATGGCATTTATCTATGGGCGGCACTCGCCGAGTTCTGCTGGGCGATCCGCGTCGCCGACGGCGTGATCGCCGAGCCGCCGCTGCCCTGGGTTCCCTGGGGCGTGCTGATGGCGGCTTGCTACGCGGGCTGGGCGGCGTCGGCCATGATGTTCTGCTACCACCTCGCGGGGTGGGCCCGGAATCCCCGGCTGCAATGGCTGCGTTGGCCGCTCGCCGCGGTCGTCGCCGGAACGGTGGTGGCGAGCACGCTGGCCCTGCAGCGCGAACAACCGTTGTGGCTCACCGGCTGGCTCGCTGTCGAGATCGTGATCATTGGCGTTTTCGTGGGCGGCTTCGTGGTGGCGACCGTGCGCCAGCCGAGCACCGAGCGGATGCTGGTGGCCCTCGCGGCGCTGGTGACGGTGGGCTTCGGCGTGCGCGACTGGCTGGTGATCCGCCTGAGCGATGCCTACGGCGAGACCACCTGGGTGCGCTATTCGTCGATCTTCTTCGGCATCGCGCTGCTCCTGATCGTGCTGCGGCGCTTTCATGCGGTGAGCACCCAGGCGCGCGGATGGGTCGCGGCGCTGGCCGACCGGGTGGCGCAACGCGAGCGCGAACTGGCGCTGACCTACGCCGAACTCGAACAGGTGGCGCGCGACCAGGCCCGCACCCACGAGCGCGAGCGCATCCTGCGCGACATGCACGACGGCGTGGGCTCGCACATCAGCTCGGCGATCCGGCAGCTGCAGTCGGGCCAGACCAGTTCGGAAGAACTGCTGCGCACGCTGCGCGACTCGCTCGACCAGCTCAAGCTGTCGATCGACTCGATCCATTTGCCGCCAGGTGATGTCGGCGCGCTGCTGGCGGCGCTGCGCTACCGGCTGGAACCCCGGCTGGTGGCGGCGGGCATCGAATTCGAATGGGCGGTGGAGGAGGTCGGGCCGGTGCAACTGCTCGATGCGCACGCGATGCGACAGCTGCAGTTCCTGCTGTTCGAGGCCATCTCCAACGTGCTGCAGCACGCGCAGGCGAGCGTGCTGCGGATCGAGGCGGACATGCAGGGCGACACGGTGCGGCTGCGGGTGATCGACAACGGCCGGGGCTTCGACGCTTCGCAGGTCCCCAGGGCGCTGTGGGAGCGCGCCGGCGCGATCGGCGCGCGGCTGGCGGTCGAAAGCCGACCGGGGCGCACGGTCGTTCAACTCGCTTTCGGCTGAAGTGGCGTGCGGGGCGCGGATAATCCGCCCCCATGTCTGCCGTGTTCAATCAGCCCTCCCTGGCGCGTCGAATCGCGCCCATCTTCCAGGGCTTCGACGGCTTTCTGGCCTTCGCCGTGCTGCTGCTCGCCTTCGCCGGGCTGCTGACCATGTATTCCTCCGGCTACGACCACGGTTCGCGCTTCGTCGACCATGGCCGCAACATGCTCCTGGCCGGCTTCATCATGTTCGTGGTGGCGCAGGTGCCGCCGCAGCGGCTGATGATGTTCGCGGTGCCGCTCTACGCGGCGGGCGTGGCGCTCCTGATCGCGGTGGCGCTCTTCGGTATCACCAAGAAGGGCGCCCAGCGCTGGATCAACATCGGCGTGGTGATCCAGCCCAGCGAAATCCTCAAGATCGCCATGCCGCTGATGCTGGCCTGGTGGTTCCAGCGGCGCGAAGGCCAGTTGCGGCCGCTCGATTTCGTGGTGGCCACGGTGCTCCTGGCGGTGCCGGTCGGGCTCATCATGAAACAGCCTGACCTCGGCACCTCGCTCCTGGTGCTGGCCGCGGGCATGGCGGTGATCTTCTTTGCCGGCCTTCCCTGGAAGCTGATCGTGCCGCCGGTGCTGATCGGCGCCATTGCCGTGACGCTGATCGTGAGCTTCGAGACGAGGCTGTGCGCCGACGGCGTCGACTGGCGGGTGCTGCACGATTACCAGAAGCAGCGCGTGTGTACGCTGCTCGACCCGAGCAAGGACCCGCTGGGCAAGGGCTTCCACATCATCCAGGGGATGATCGCCATCGGCTCGGGCGGCGTCGGCGGCAAGGGCTTCATGCAGGGCACGCAGACGCACCTCGAATTCATTCCCGAGCGCACCACCGACTTCATCTTCGCCGCCTATTCCGAGGAATTCGGGCTGATAGGCAACCTGGCGCTGATCTCGGCCTTCATCCTCCTGATCTTCCGCGGGCTGGCCATCGCGACCAGCGCGACGACGCTCTTCTCGCGGCTGCTGGCAGGGGCGGTCACGATGATCTTCTTCACCTACGCCTTCGTGAACATGGGCATGGTGAGCGGCATCCTGCCGGTGGTGGGGGTGCCGCTGCCGTTCATCAGCTACGGCGGGACGGCAATGGTGACGCTGGGGCTGGGGCTGGGCATCCTGATGTCGATCGCGCGGGCGAGGAAGCTGGCGCAGAACTAGGCGCCCGAGTGCCCTTGGGAGCGGCACGGGAGAGGGTCGCTGCCTAGAATGGCGGAATGATCTCCCGCGAACCCACCATCGAGCGCCTCGCCACAGCCCAACAACTCTTGCTCACGCCATTCGGACTCGACGAATCGCACCTGAGCAAGGCCCTGGCCGAGATCACCTCCCACAAGGTGGACGACGCCGACCTCTACTTCCAGTACACGCGCAGCGAAGGCTGGAGCCTCGAAGAGGGCATCGTCAAGACCGGCAGCTTCAGCATCGACCAGGGCGTCGGCGTGCGTGCGGTCAGCGGCGAGAAAACTGCATTCGCCTATTCGGACGATATTTCCGAAGCCTCGCTCCTCGATGCGGCCCGCACGGTCCGCTCGATTTCCTCCGCCGGCCGTACCGGCCGCGTGAAGACGCCGACCCGCAAGATCGCCTCGAGCCGCTCGCTCTACAACGGCGTCGATCCCATTTCCACGCTCGACAGCACGGCCAAGGTCAAGCTGCTCGAGAAGACCGAGAAGCTGGCGCGTTCGCGCGATCCGCGCGTGGCGCAGGTCATGGCGGGCCTGGCGAGCGAATACGACGTGGTGCTCGTGGCGCGCGCCGACGGCACGCTGGCCGCCGACGTGCGCCCGCTGGTGCGCCTGTCGGTCACGGTGATCGCCGAGCAGAACGGCCGGCGCGAAGTCGGCTCCGGCGGCGGCGGCGGGCGTTTCGGACTGGCTTATTTTGACGACGAGAAGATCGCTGAATATGTCGACCAGGCCGTGAAGGCCGCGCTGACCAACCTCGACGCCCGCCCGGCCCCGGCCGGCGAGATGACCGTGGTGCTCGGCTCCGGCTGGCCCGGCATCCTGCTGCACGAGGCCATCGGCCACGGGCTGGAAGGCGACTTCAACCGCAAGGGCTCGAGCGCGTTCTCGGGCCGCATCGGCCAGCGCGTGGCGGCCAAGGGCGTCACGGTGCTCGACGACGGCACGATCGCCGACCGCCGCGGCTCGCTCAACGTCGACGACGAGGGCAATGCCAGCCAGCGCAACGTGCTGATCGAGGACGGCATCCTCAAGGGTTACATCCAGGATTCGATGAACGCCCGCCTCATGAAGGTCAAGCCCACCGGCAACGGCCGCCGCGAGAGCTACGCCCACGTGCCGATGCCGCGCATGACCAACACCTACATGCTCGGCGGCGACAAGGACCCCCAGGAAATCGTGGCCAGCATCAAGAAGGGCCTCTACGCCACCAACTTCGGCGGCGGGCAGGTCGACATCACGAGCGGCAAGTTCGTGTTCTCGGCCAGCGAGGCCTTCTGGGTCGAGAACGGCAAGATCCAGTACCCGGTCAAGGGCGCGACCATCGTGGGCAACGGCCCCGACGCGCTCACCCGCGTGACCATGATCGGCAACGACATGGCGCTCGACTCCGGCGTGGGCACCTGCGGCAAGGAAGGCCAGAGCGTGCCCGTGGGCGTTGGCCAGCCCACGCTGCGCATCGACGGGCTCACGGTAGGTGGAACGGCTTAGGACTTTCGGCACTTGCCGGGCGTTTCCTCCGGTTGCTAAGCTGCGCCCTTTTGCGCACGACGCATTCAAGGAGCATTTCATGGGGAACAGGATCAACTCGCCCGCGGCCCTCTGGGCCATGACCGCCCTGGTCGCGCTGGGCAGCGTCGGCTGCGCATCGCGCGGTGGTTCGGGCAGCCAGCCCCAGGCCGCGCCCGCTCCCGCGGCCGCCGCTCCGGCAGCGCCCGCGCGCAGCGGTTCCGGCGCGGGCATGGATGGCAAGGGCAACGTGACCGATTCCTCCAAGGTCGAAGCCGGCAGTGGCCGCACCGTCAAGGGCCTGAACGGCTACGAAGGCGAGATCACCGGCAACCCGGCGCGCAACAGCAAGTTCACCCGTCTGCAGATCGGCATGAGCGCCAAGCAGGTCACCGACCTCGCCGGCCCGCCGACCGACCAGGGCGCCTACGTGACGGGCAAGGCCTTCATTCCGTTCTATTTCGGCAGCGATCGCCATCGTTTCGAGATGACCTACAAGGGCCAGGGACGGCTGATCTTCGCGGGCGGCGGCATGGGTGAATACACCAGCGGCAACCTGATCTGGATCATTCACAACGCCAACGAATCGGGCTACCGGTAACCCACCCCATGACCCGGCCGCCTGGCCGGGTCTTTGTTTTCCGTGCTACATTCCGCCCCTATGTCCGCCCTCCGCGCTTACTTTTTTGCCTACTTTTGGTTCCCGGTTTCCGGCGGACGAGAGGCGAGCGCGTAAAGCAAACGAACACCCTCCCAAAACCGCCGGCGCCTCAAGCCCCGGCGGTTTTTTTATGCCCTGACGATATTCACTCCAACAAGGAACAGCACCATGAGCACGAACACTGCCCCGGCCAGCGACAGCTGGTATGCGAGCGTCGAAAAAACCAGCAAGACCGACGACGAACGCATCAAGGACATCAACGTGCTGCCCCCTCCTGAACATCTGATCCGCTTTTTCCCGATCCGCGGCACGCCGGTCGAAACGCTGATCGAGGGCACCCGCCGCAGCATCCACAACATCATGGCCGGCAAGGACGACCGGCTGCTGGTGATCATGGGCCCCTGTTCGATCCACGACCCGGCCGCCGCTGTCGAGTACGCCAAGCGCCTGAAGGTCGAGCGCGAAAAATACGCCGGCACGCTCGAGATCGTGATGCGCGTGTACTTCGAGAAGCCGCGCACCACCGTCGGCTGGAAGGGCCTGATCAACGACCCGTACCTGGACGAGAGCTTCCGCATCGACGAAGGCCTGCGCATCGCGCGCCAGCTCCTGATCGACATCAACCGCATCGGCCTGCCGGCGGGCAGCGAGTTCCTCGACGTGATCTCGCCCCAGTACATCGGCGACCTGATCTCCTGGGGTGCCATCGGCGCGCGCACCACAGAAAGCCAGGTGCACCGTGAACTGGCCTCGGGCCTTTCGGCCCCCATCGGCTTCAAGAACGGCACCGACGGCAACATCCGCATCGCCACCGACGCCATCCAGGCGGCCGCCCGCGGCCACCACTTCCTCTCGGTGCACAAGAACGGCCAGGTCGCGATCGTGCAGACCAACGGCAACCGCGACTGCCATGTGATCCTGCGCGGCGGCAAGGCGCCGAACTACGACGCGGCCAGCGTCGAAGCCGCCTGCAGGGACCTCGAAGCCGCCAAGCTGCCGCCCACGCTGATGGTCGACTGCAGCCACGCCAACAGTTCCAAGCAGCACCAGAAGCAGATCGACGTGGCCAGGGACATCGCGGGCCAGATCGCCGGCGGCTCGAACCGCGTGTTCGGCGTGATGGTCGAGAGCCATCTGCAGCCGGGCGCCCAGAAGTTCACGCCGGGCAAGGACCAGCTCTCGGGCCTCGAATATGGCAAGAGCATCACCGATGCGTGCATCGGCTGGGACGATTCGGTGCAGGTGCTCGAGACGCTGTCGCAGGCCGTCAAGGCCCGCCGCGGTTAAGAGGGGGCGCTACAGCATCCCGGCCAGGTCGGGCCAGTGGTGCCGCATCGATGCCGCCTCGTCGCTGCCCGGCGGCACCATCGAGAAGTCGGAAAAATCGAAGCCCGGGCCGACCATGCAGGCGACCAGCGTGTAGTCGCCTGACGAATGGCCCTGGATCGGGCGGGCCGCTTGCCACTGGCCGGCTGGCACCACATGCTGGGGACGCGTGCCGTGCGCGTCGACCGGCCCCAGCCGCACATGGGCCGGCGCCGTGCGCATCGCGGCATCGCAGGTCCAGAGCGCCAGCGGCACGCCCTCCAGGTGCACCCAGACTTCATCGGACAGCACCCGGTGCCAGCGCGAATGCTGGCCCGCCTCGAGCAGGAAATAGATGCTGGTGAGTGCGCTGCGGGATGCGCGGCCATCGGCTGGCGTCACCTGTGCGGCGGAACGGAATACCTCGCGGTACCAGCCGCCCTCCGGGTGGGGCTGAAGGCCCAGTGTTTCGATGAGTTCGGTGGAGCGCATGTTCACGGGGTCAGGGCGTGGTGGGAAAGTGCCAGCCGGCCAAGTGTCTCAGGTCGCTGGCTTGGCCGGAAGGCATGCGGTCCGGCGTCGGCTGGTCGTGCGGCGGCGGCGGAACGCCGACCGCGATGCGCGACACGCCAGTGGTCTTGCCGAGTCCGGCCACCCAGGTCTGCCAGCGCTCGCCGTTGCGGCGATCCCGGAAGCCGAGGTTGGTGATCTGCTCGGCCGTAGGCGGCGAGGGCGACAGCAGGTCCAGGTATTCCACGCGGCCGCGAACGATGCCGCGGTGGTCAGGCTCTCGCACCTCGTGGCAGTAGGCGGCGGTCCACAGGTCTTCCCGCAGGCGCACGGCATACACATCGCCCTCAGCCGGTGGCCCGGGAATCGACTTGGCGCGCGCGGCAGCGGCCGCGGGCTTGCGCCGGGCCGGCGTGGCGGCCTCTTCGATGAGCGGCTCCCGGTCCGGGCAATCCAGATGACCGAAGAGGCGGTCCAGCAGGCCTTCGTCGAGGCCATGCGCCGCGCTCCACCAGCCCAGCGGCGCCGGTACTTCCACCTTGGTGGAAGGGCGCTGGTCGCGCTCGGCCGCCGTGGTCCATCGAGTGAAGAGGCCGGGGTGCTCCGGCGTCTGCATCACCCCCAGCGTGGCCAGCGCCTCGAGCACCGTCTCGCACCGATAGGGCGTGTTCACGCGCAGCAGCTTCGCGGCCTTGAGGGCGGCGCGCGCCTTGCTGTAGCGCGTTTCCGCCGGCAGCGCGCGCAGCAGGTCCAGCAGACGATGAAAGGCCCAGATGTCGCGCGGAGTCGGGCGGGGCCAGTCCTCAAGCCCGACCCTGCCCGCAGCCTCCAGCGCCAGCAGGCCTTCGACCGGACCGCCGCCGGTGCCCCAGCCCGCGCCCTGCAGGTGGCGGAAGTAGGCGCGCATCGTCAGGTCCGCGCGCTCTTCGCGGTGAAAGCAGACGCGGCAGCTTCCGCCGCCCATGGCTTGCATCGGGTGCGCGGGCATGGCCAGGCCGAGGGCGGTGGCAGGCAGCACCGTCAGCCAGGCCAGGTCGCTCGACACCATCGAGGCGACGAAGGCGTCGGCGGCGCGGCGAAGGTCGACTCCGGCCGCGGCCTGCCGCAGGCGCTCTACCGCCTCGTCGTGCGGAATCTCGACAAAGGTGTTGGGCTGCAGGCCGGCGTTTTTCAGGGCTTGCCGTTCCGCATCGTCGAAGGTGTCGGGAATGCGGTGGCAATAGTTGCCGTCGGCATCGAAGTAGCTGTTGCCGTTGGCGTACACGCGACGCAGCAGGTCGAGCAGTGCGGCGTCGGGTGTTGCCATACCCGGACCTCAGGCGGCGGAAGCGGCGGTGCCGTCGCGCAGTGCGCGCAGCAGTTTGTCGTGCACGCCGCCGAAGCCGCCGTTGCTCATGCAGACGATGTGATCGCCCGGCCGTGCGGCCGCGACGATCTGCGCCACCAGCGGCTCGATGGCCCCGGCGACCTGTGCGCGGTCGCCCATCGGCGCCAGGGCCGCGGCGGCATCCCAGTCGAGTCCGGCCGTGTGGCAGAACGAAAGATCGGCCGATTCAAGGCTCCACGGCAGCTGCGCGGCCATGACGCCCAGCTTCATCGTGTTGCTGCGCGGCTCGAAGGCCGCGAGGATGCGCTCACTTTGCTTGCCCGCGTCGTCGAGCTTCTTGCGGAGGCCCTCGAGCGTGGTGCGGATGGCGGTGGGGTGATGGGCGAAGTCGTCGTAGACCGTGATCGCGCCGCCCTTGCGTTCGACTGTGCCGCGCAGTTCCATCCGCCGGCGCACGTTGCGAAAGCTGCCGAGCGCGCGCGCCGCATCGGCCGGCGCAACGCCGACGTGGTCGGCAGCCGCGATGGCGGCCAGCGCATTCATCTGGTTGTGCAGGCCCGAGAGTTCCCACTCGACCCGGCCGACCGTCTCGCCTTGTCGCATCACGTCGAAGGCGTCGTGCGAGCCGCGGGCCTCCCATTCGCCGCCTGCGCCGAAACGCGCGAGTTCGCTCCAGCAGCCCTGGGCCAGCACGCGCTGCAGGCTCTCTTCGGTGGCATTGACCACCAGCCGCCCGGTGCTGGGCACGGTGCGCACGAGGTGGTGAAACTGGCGTTCGATGTCGGCGAGGTCATCGAAGATGTCCGCGTGGTCGAATTCGAGGTTGTTGAGCACGGCGGTGCGCGGCCGGTAGTGCACGAACTTGCTGCGCTTGTCGAAGAAGGCGGTGTCGTACTCGTCGGCCTCGATGACGAAGGCGGCACCGTCGCCCAGGCGGGCGGACACGCCGAAGTCCAGCGGCACGCCGCCCACCAGGAAGCCCGGCGCCTTGCCGCCCTGCTCAAGCGCCCATGCCAGCATCGATGTGGTGGTCGTCTTGCCGTGCGTGCCGGCCACCGCCAGCACATGGCGGCCCAGCAGCACATGCTCGGCCAGCCATTGCGGGCCGCTCGTGTAGGGCTTGCCGGCGTCGAGGATGGCTTCCATCAGCGGGAACTTGGGGCTGCCGTCGGGCAGGCGCGCCCTCGACACCACGTTGCCGACCACGAACATGTCGGGTGCGAGGGCCAGTTGATCGGCGCCGAAACCCTCGATCAGGTCGATGCCGAGGGCGCGCAGCTGGTCGCTCATCGGCGGGTACACGCCGGCGTCGCAACCCGTGACCCGGTGGCCCGCTTCGCGCGCCAGGGCGGCCAGTCCGCCCATGAACGTGCCGCAGATACCCAGAATATGAATGTGCATCGGGCGATTCTAGGGAGGCGGAATAAGGGGCTCGTCCCGCAAGCCCGGCCTTCGCCCCGAGCTTCATGTTGATTTCGTGTGCATGACGCCTACTGCGGGCAAAATGCCCCGATGGACACGTCCAAGCGTGAAATCGCCGCCACCGCAGCCCGCCTTGTCGTCGAGGAAGGGCTGGAATACGGCCCCGCCAAACGCCGGGCCCTGCGTGACTTGGGGCTGTCGGCGCGCACTTCGCTGCCGAACAACGACGAAGTCGAGGCTGAGGTGCGCGACTACATCGCGCTCTTCTGTGCTGACACCCAGCCGCAGGAATTGCATGCGCTGCGCCTGCTGGCGCTGGAGTGGATGGAGCGCATGGCCGCCTTCCGCCCGCATATCGGCGGCGCCGTATGGCACGGCACGGCCACACGGCTCTCGGACATCTACATACAGATGTTCTGCGATGATTCCAAATCCGCCGAGATCGCCCTCATCGACCACCACGTGGACTACGAACCGCGCATGGTCACCGGCTTCCATGGTGAGCAGGTCGAAGCCTTGAGCGTGCATGCGCCAAGCCGCATGCTCGGCGAGGAAATCGGCGTGCACCTGCTGGTCTACGACCTTGACGACCTGCGCGGCGCCCTCAAGCCCGACGCCCAGGGGCGCACGCCGCGCGGCGACCTGCCCGCATTGCGCCGACTGATTGAAAGAGAAAAGGACAAGTGAATGACTTCTTCGCCGACACGACGCGGCATGCTCTATGGCGGCGTGGCGGCGGTGGCCGCCGCTGCCGGGGTGGGTGGCGCCTGGTGGCGGGAACGCAGCGCCAGGAGCAATGCGGCGGGTGGCGAGCAACTCGACGCGACCTTCTGGGCCCAGAAATTCGAACGGCCGGAGGGTGGTGAACTGGTTCTCTCGAGCCTTCGCGGCAAGCCGTTGCTGCTGAACTTCTGGGCCACCTGGTGCCCGCCCTGTGTCGAAGAAATGCCGATGATCGACACCTTTTTCCGCGAACATGGCGCCAACGGATGGCAAGTGGTTGGATTGGCCATTGACCAGCCCAGCGCGGTACGCAAATTCCTGCAACGCACCCCGGTCACCTATCCCACCGGCCTGGCCGGGCTGCAAGGCACGGAGCTGGTCAAGAACCTGGGCAATACCGGCGGTGGATTGCCCTTCACGCTGGTGCTGAACGGTAACGGCTCTGTTGCAGCTCGTAAAATGGGCAAGCTCGAAACCGCCGATTTAGAGACTTGGCGGCGTGAACTTGTTCATGGTTAGAATCGGCCGCCCAAGCTGGCGTTAGCCACCAAACGCTGAAAATCGCCGATTTTCAGCCCAGTTATATCCGAATGACCGGCAAAGCCGGCACTGGAGTCCCATGGATCTGCGCAAACTCAAGACACTGATCGATTTGGTGTCCGAATCGAATATTTCCGAACTGGAAATCACCGAAACCGAAGGCAAGGTTCGCATCGTCAAGGGCGGCGGCGCCGCCCCGGTGCAGTATGTGCAAACCCTGGCAGCGCCGCCTGCTGCTGCCCCAGTGGCAGGTGCGCCCGCTGCCCCGGCCGCCGCAAGCGCCCCCGCAGTCGAAGCCGCTCCGGCCGGCCACGCGGTCAAGTCGCCCATGGTCGGCACGTTCTACCGTTCGTCGAGCCCGGGCGCACCGGCCTTTGTCGAAATCGGCAGCAAGGTGAACGAGGGCGACACGATCTGCATCATCGAAGCGATGAAGATCCTCAACGAAATCGAAGCCGACAAGTCCGGCACGATCACCCAGATCCTCGGCGAAAACGGGCAGGCGGTCGAATACGGCCAGCCGCTGTTCATCATCGAGTGACCATGTTCAAGAAGATCCTGGTTGCCAACCGGGGGGAGATTGCCCTCCGGATTCAGCGTGCCTGCAGCGAGATGGGCATCAAGGCCGTGATGGTCTATTCCGAAGCCGATCGCGAGGCCAAGTACGTCAAGCTGGCGCAGGAAGCCGTGTGCATCGGCCCGGCGCCCTCGGGGCAGAGCTACCTCAACATGCCGGCGATCATCTCGGCGGCCGAAGTGACGGACGCCGAAGCCATCCACCCCGGCTACGGCTTCCTGAGCGAGAACGCCAACTTCGCCGAACGCGTGGAGCAGAGCGGTTTCCAGTTCATCGGTCCGACGCCCGACAACATCCGCACGATGGGCGACAAGGTCTCGGCCAAGCAGGCCATGATCAAGGCCGGCGTGCCTTGCGTGCCCGGCTCCGAAGGCGAGCTTTCGGACGACGCCGCCACCAACAAGCGCATTGCCCGTGCGATCGGCTACCCGGTCATCATCAAGGCGGCGGGCGGCGGCGGTGGCCGCGGCATGCGCGTGGTGCACACCGAGGCGGCGCTGGTCAACGCGATCCAGATGACCAAGGCGGAAGCTGGCGCGGCCTTCAGCAATCCGGCCGTGTACATGGAGAAGTTTCTCCAGAACCCGCGCCACATCGAGATCCAGATCCTCGCCGACAAGCACAAAAACGCGGTCTACCTGGGCGAGCGCGACTGCTCCATGCAGCGCCGCCACCAGAAGGTGATCGAGGAATCGCCGGCCCCCGGCATTCCGCGCAAGCTGATCGAGAAGATCGGCGAGCGCTGCGCCGCGGCCTGCAAGAAGATCGGCTACCGCGGTGCGGGCACCTTCGAGTTCCTCTATGAGAACGGCGAGTTCTACTTCATCGAGATGAACACGCGCGTGCAGGTGGAGCACCCGGTGACCGAGTTCACCACCGGCATCGACATCGTGAAGACGCAGATCATGGTGGCGGCCGGCGAGAAGCTGCCGTTCACCCAGCGCCAGATCGAGATGCGCGGCCACGCCATCGAGGTGCGCATCAACGCCGAAGACGCCTGGAAGTTCACGCCGTCGCCGGGCCGCATCACCATGTGGCACCCGCCGGGCGGCCCCGGTGTGCGCGTCGATTCGCATGCGTACACCAACTACTTCGTGCCCCCGAACTACGACTCGATGATCGGCAAGATCATCGTGTACGGCGACACGCGCGAGCAGGCCATGGCGCGCATGCGCACGGCGCTGAACGAGACCGTGATCGAAGGCATCCAGACCAACATCCCGCTGCACCGCGAGCTGATGGTCGACGCCAAGTTCATGGCCGGCGGCACCAACATCCACTATCTCGAAGAGTGGCTGGCAGCGCACAAGCGCTGACCCGAGAGACGACGCCATGTTCGAACTTCGCCTGATGGCACCGGAAGACCGGGTCGAAATGCTCAGCGACGCGCTCGATGCACTCGATGCGCTGAGCGTGTCCGTCGAGGACGCCGACGCGCAGACCGATGCCGAGCAGGCGCTGTTCGGCGAGCCCGGCATGCCGCCGCCCAAGGAGGGTTGGCAGCGCTCGCGCGTGATCGCGCTGTTCGCCGAGGAGGCGCTTGCGAACGAGGCCGCATCGCTGCTCGCACTGCAGGACTTCTTCGAAGGCTGCTCGGTGCTTGGCGTGGCGAATGTGCCCGAGCAGGACTGGGTGCGGCTCACGCAATCGCAGTTCACGCCGGTCGAGATCACGCCCGAGTTCTGGATCGTGCCGACCTGGCACGAGCCGCCCGCGCAGGCGAAGCAGCTGATCCGCCTGGACCCGGGCCTGGCCTTCGGCACCGGCACCCATCCCACCACGCGCATGTGTTTGCGCTGGATCGCGAAGCAGGGCGAGGGCGCTTTTGCCAAGCAGCGCGTGCTCGACTACGGTTGCGGCTCCGGCATCCTGGCGATCGGCGCGGCGAAGTTCGGCGCGCTTGACATCGATGCCGTCGACATCGACGAAGCCGCGGTCTCCTCGACCCGTCTCAATGCCGAAGCCAACGGCGTCAGCCTCAATGCCGGTCTGCCGGAAGCGGCCAAGGGCACCTACGACACCGTGCTCGCCAACATCCTGGCCACGCCGCTCAAGCTGCTCGCGCCGCTGCTGCGCAGCCACGTGGCGCCGGGCGGATCGCTGGTGATGGCCGGCATCCTCGAGCGCCAGGCCGACGAGCTGAAAGAAGCCTACGCGCCGTATGCGGCCCTCGAGGTCAGTGACAGCGAGGACGGCTGGATCCTCATGACGGCGCGCTGCTGAGCGGCGCGGCCGAGTTTTCGCACTACTGCCGCGCGCCGTTCGCGCCACTCGTACGGCGGGGGCCCAACCCTACAATCGCCCGGTCATGAGCCTCGTCACGCGTTGCCCCGCCTGCACCACCACCTTCAAGGTGGTGCGCGATCAGCTTCGCATCTCGGACGGATGGGTGCGTTGCGGCCGGTGCAGCCATGTGTTCGATGCGACGCTCGACCTGCACGAATCGCCCGACGGGGTGCCCGCCGCACCGTCGTCGGCGAACGCCCATCCGCCCGCACTGCTCGAGCCTTCCTCCGAGAGCCGGGCCGACGCGCCGTCCACGCCGTCGCAGCCTTCCCAGGCCTCCGAAGACGCAGATTTCTTCGATGACGAGCCTGAAGAGCGCACCCAGACCGAGGTGGCGCATCCGCCGCCGGCGACGGAAGAGCCCGGGCCTGTTGAATTCGCAGTCGCGCCGCCGCCTGCGCCATCCCCGTCATCCCCAACGCTCGCATTGCCCGCGCACGGCATCATCGCGGACGAGCCGTGGTCCGACCTGGATGTCAGCGAGCCCGCGTGGCGGCCGCCGGCGAGCTCGCTGCCCCCGTTCCCGAACATCGACCTGAATCTCGCGCCGCCGCCGCCATCTCCGCCGCCTCCGGTTCCCCCGCTGCCCGTCCCGCGCGCCAAGGTGCACGGACTGGTCGAGCCCACCCTCGACGACGGCGCCGAGGAGGGAGAAGAAAAAGAGCAGGACCACGACCAGGTCCAGATGCAGAAGGCGCTGCGCCGGGCGCGCATCAAGTCGGCCAAGATCGCGAGCGCCAACAAGTCGCGAGAGGCCAGGGCCGCCGCCAAGGCCGCGTCGTCGTCGATGGTCCGGGAGGCGAGTGAGCCGGAGGAGGGCCCCGTCTCGCTGCCGCCGATGTTTGCGGAGCGCGAAGAAGACCACCATTTTTCCGACGACGAAGAGCACGACACCCAGGCGCCCGGTTTCTGGCAGCGCAAGGGTGTGCGGCTGCTGCTGGTCGTCCTGGCGCTGCTCGCTGTCCTGCTGCTCATCGTGCAGATCGTTCGCCACGAGCGCGACGGCATCGTCGCGCGCCAGCCGGGCCTGCGTCCCGCGCTGGCGGCGCTGTGCCAGTACACCGGCTGCGAACTCTCGGCCCTGCGTCAGATCGGCGACATCATGATCGAGGGCGCCGCCTTCGCGCGCGAGAAGAGCGGCGGCAACGACTACCGGCTCAGCTTCACCTTGCGCAACGGCGCGACCGTGCCGCTCGCGATGCCGGCCGTCGAACTCTCGCTGCTCGACACGCAGGAGCGTGCGGTGGTGCGGCGCGTGCTGATGCCCTCGGACTACGGCGCACCGTCGGTGCTTGCAGCGCGCGCCGATCGCGCGGCCTCGCTGCCGCTGACCCTGTCGCCGACGGAATCGGCTGCGTTGCCGCCCATCGCGGGCTACCGCGTGGAAGCCTTCTATCCCTAGCTGGACGACGCCTGCACGCAAGCCATCGTCCTTCCCTCATCCATCTTCTTTCAACGAAAACGGTCCACCCATGGCAGCAGTGATTTGCGGTTCCCTCGCGTTCGACACCATCATGACTTTCGAGGGCCGGTTCGCCGATCAGATCCTTCCGGACCAACTGCACATCCTGAACGTGTCGTTCCTCGTGCCGGGCCTGCGTCGCGACTTCGGCGGCTGCGCCGGCAACATCGCCTACAGCCTCAACGCACTGGGCGGCACCGCACTGCCGATGGCCACGCTCGGCAGCGACGGCGCCGACTACCTGGAGCGCATGCGCTCGCTGGGCATCGACACCGAGTTCGTGCGCCAGCTCGACGACACCTTCACCGCGCAGGCGATGATCATGAACGACGTCGACAACAACCAGATCACTGCGTTCCACCCCGGCGCGATGCAGCAGGCGCACATCACCAAGGTGGCGGCGCGCGAGGACATCAAGGTCGGCATCATCGCGCCCGATGGCCGCGAGGCGATGCTGCAGCACGCGGAGCAGTTCGCCGCCGCCGGCATTCCGTTCGTGTTCGATCCGGGCCAGGGCCTGCCGATGTTCGACGGCGATGCGCTCAAGCACTTCGTCGATCTCGCGAGTTGGGTCGTGGTCAACGACTACGAAGGAAAGATGCTGTCGCAGCGCACCGGCTGGAGCCTGGCGGAGATTTCCAAGCGCGTGCGCGGCCTGGTGGTCACGCTGGCGGCCGAGGGCTGCGAGGTCTGGATCGATGGCGAGCGCGAACATGTGCCGGGCGTGACGCCCACCGCCGTGGTCGAGCCCACGGGTTGCGGCGACGCATGGCGCGGCGCGCTGCTGTTCGGTCTGGAAAAGGAATGGCCGCTCGCGCAATGCGCGGCACTGGGCAACCGCATCGGCGCGCTCAAGATCGCGCAGCGCGGACCGCAGAACTACCAGGTCGACCGCAAGGCCCTGGGCCTGTAAGAAGCCTCTTCTTCGAGCGCCCAAAAAAAAACCCGACACCGTGAGGTGCCGGGTTTTTTGCCGTCAAGGCGCTGAGATTACTCAGGGCTTGCTGGCCGTAGGAAACGGCCAGGCTGCCTGGGGATTCAGCGTCGTTTGCGCGGCAGGGGCAGGCGCTACAGCAGCCTTGGCGGGTGCCTTGGCAGCCTTCTTTGCAGCAGGCTTCTTGGCAGCAGCGGCAGGCTTGGCAGCGGGCTTTTTCGCGGCTTTCTTGGCCGCAGCCTTTTTCGCAGGAGCCTTCTTGGCGGCGGCCTTCTTTGCAGGGGCCTTCTTGGCAGCTGCCTTCTTGGCAGGAGCCTTCTTCGCCGCGGCCTTCTTCGCAGGCGCCTTCTTGGCAGCGGCCTTCTTCGCCGGAGCCTTCTTCGCAGCAGCCTTCTTGGCCGGTGCTGCCTTCTTCGCTGCTACCTTCTTGGCAGGAGCCTTCTTGGCGGCGACCTTCTTGGCAGCAACCTTCTTGGCCGGAGCCTTCTTCGCTGCTACCTTCTTTGCCGGAGCCTTCTTGGCCGCGACCTTCTTTGCCGGAGCCTTCTTTGCAGCGGCTTTCTTAGCCGGCGCTTTCTTTGCAGTTGCCATTTCTATTTCTCCTTGATCAAGTTGAAAAAATCAACCTATTGAAGCACTCCACGCACGTTGGGAGCGTGAAGCGATTCATGGCGTTGGAATCTGAGCCCCAGCACCATGAACACCTGAGCCCTCGTCCATGCCGCGCTCTTTGGCGCGATCGGTGGCAAGGGCAATTCTTGAATTCATTAATTCTTATCGGAAAGATTCAATCCCAGGAGAGCGCACCACCCGACTGGTACTCGATCACGCGGGTTTCGAAAAAGTTGCGCTCTTTCTTCAGGTCAATCATTTCGCTCATCCAGGGGAACGGATTTTCTTCGTTCGGGAAGAGCGTTTCGAGGCCGATCTGCTGTGCACGCCGATTGGCGATGTACCGCAGGTAGCCCTTGAACATGGAGGCGTTCATGCCGAGCACGCCACGCGGCATGGTGTCTTCGGCGTATTTGTATTCGAGCTCGACGGCCTTCATGAAGAGGTCCTTGATCTCGGCCTTGAACTCGGAGGTCCAGAGGCCGGGATTCTCGAGCTTGAGCTGGTTGATCAGGTCGATGCCGAAATTGCAGTGCATCGACTCGTCGCGCAGGATGTACTGGTACTGCTCGGCGGCGCCGGTCATCTTGTTCTGGCGGCCGAGCGCAAGGATCTGCGTGAAGCCGACGTAGAAGAAGAGGCCTTCCATCAGGCAGGCGAACACGATCAGCGACTTGAGCAGCGTCTGGTCGGTTTCGTGCGTGCCGGTCTTGAAGTGCGGGTCGCTGATGGCGTCGATGAACGGGAGCAGGAACTGGTCCTTCTCGCGGATCGACTGCACTTCGTTGTAGGCGTTGAAGATCTCGCTCTCGTCCAGGCCGAGCGACTCGACGATGTACTGGTACGCGTGCGTGTGGATTGCTTCCTCGAAGGCCTGGCGCAGCAGGAACTGGCGGCATTCGGGCGCCGTGATGTGGCGGTAGGTGCCCAGCACGATGTTGTTGGCGGCCAGCGAGTCGGCGGTCACGAAGAAGCCGAGGTTGCGCTTGACGATGCGGCGTTCGTCTTCGGTCAGGCCGTTCGGGTCTTTCCACAACGCGATGTCGCGCGTCATGTTCACTTCCTGCGGCATCCAGTGGTTGGCGCAGGTGGCGAGGTACTTTTCCCAAGCCCACTTGTACTTGAACGGCACCAGCTGGTTGACGTCGGTCTGGCCGTTGATGATGCGCTTGTCGGAAGCCTTGACGCGTTGCGCCACGACAGGAACCGAAGCGGGAGCAACCTGGCGCAGCGGTGCGGCGGCGCCGTCATCGAGCGTGCGCGAAGCAGACGATGCGGGTTGTGCAATCGACGAAGTCGGAGCGTCCACCGAACGGCCTGCGGGCGAGCCGCTGGTCGATGCGTTGTGGTGCTGCAATCCTTGTTGCATATCCTTTGGTAAGGAGGGCTTGACTTCTTCGTCCCAGGTCAACATAGAAAAATCCAATGCTCAAATTATCGGAGTAACGATGTGAGTTGCAAAGTGCTCGTTCACATCGCGCGCCATTTATGTGGTTGTTATGTTGCTCGCATGCATCGCGCGATGTCAGTCAATGGCTTCATTGCTTGAACGTCGCGCGACTTTCGCATGCACCTCACTGACTCACTGTCGCGAGCATCGGCGTGTCACTGGCACGCTTCACAGGTCGGATCGTCCACACCGCAGAAGGCGATGTCGGTGGCGGGCATCGCGCTCATCTGTGCCTTCGCTGCAGCAGCGGCGGCTTCGAGTGCGCTCATGCCCGAGGGTGCGTCGTTGCCCGACGACACCGCGTTGAGACGGCCCGATTGCACCGTCGATTTTTCTGCGTGCGTCGCGCTCTGCGTGCGCAGGTAGTAGGTGGTCTTCAGGCCGCGCAGCCATGCGAGCTTGTAGGTGTCGTCGAGCTTCTTGCCCGATGCGCCGGCCATGTAGATGTTGAGCGATTGCGCCTGGTCGATCCACTTCTGGCGACGCGCAGCGGCTTCCACCAGCCACGTGGTTTCCACTTCGAACGCGGTGGCGTAGAGCGCCTTCACGTCCTGCGGCACGCGGTCGATGGGACGCAGCGAACCGTCGAAGTGCTTCAGGTCCATCACCATCACGTCGTCCCACAGGCCCAGGCGCTTCAGGTCGCGAACCAGGTAGTGGTTGATCACGGTGAATTCGCCCGACAGGTTCGACTTGACCGAGAGGTTGCCGAAGCACGGCTCGATCGAGGCGTCCACGCCGATGATGTTCGAGATGGTCGCGGTCGGTGCGATGGCCACGCAGTTGGAGTTGCGCATGCCGTCGGCCTTGATCTTCGAGCGCAGCGCGTCCCAGTCGAGGGTGGCCGAGCGGTCCACCTCGACGTAGCCGCCGCGTGCCTTTTCCAGCAGCTCGAGCGTGTCGATCGGAAGGATCCCCTTGTCCCACAGCGAGCCCTTGTAGCTCGAGTACTTGCCGCGTTCCTTGGCCAGCTCGGTCGAGGCCCAGTAGGCGTGGTAGCAGATGGCTTCCATCGACTCGTCGGCGAACTGCACGGCTTCCTGCGAGGCGTAGGGAATGCGCAGTTCGTACAGCGCGTCCTGGAAGCCCATGAGGCCCAGGCCCACCGGACGGTGGCGCAGGTTCGAGTCGCGCGCCTTCTTCACGGCGTAGTAGTTGATGTCGATCACGTTGTCGAGCATGCGCATCGCGGTCGAGATCGTCCGCTTGAGCTTTTCCTGGTCGACCTTGCCGTCCTTCAGATGCTGCAGCAGGTTCACCGAACCCAGGTTGCAGACGGCCGTTTCGGTGTCGCTGGTGTTCAGCGTGATCTCGGTGCAGAGGTTCGACGAGTGCACGACACCTGCGTGCTGCTGCGGCGAGCGCACGTTGCAGGCATCCTTGAACGTGATCCAGGGATGGCCGGTCTCGAACAGCATCGTGAGCATCTTGCGCCACAGGTCCGAGGCCTGGATGGTGCGCGCGGGCTTGATCTCGCCGCGGGCCGCCTTCTCTTCGTAGGCCACGTAGGCCTTCTCGAAGTCGGCGCCGAACAGGTCGTGCAGGTCAGGCACGTTGGAAGGCGAGAACAGCGTCCAGGTGCCCTTTTCCATCACGCGGCGCATGAAGAGGTCGGGGATCCAGTTGGCGGTGTTCATGTCGTGCGTGCGGCGGCGGTCGTCGCCGGTGTTCTTGCGCAGCTCCAGGAACTCCTCGATGTCGAGGTGCCAGGTTTCGAGGTACGTGCAGACCGCGCCCTTGCGCTTGCCGCCCTGGTTCACCGCCACGGCCGTGTCGTTCACCACCTTGAGGAACGGCACCACGCCCTGCGATTCGCCGTTGGTGCCCTTGATGTGGCTGCCGAGCGCGCGCACGCGGGTCCAGTCGTTGCCCAGGCCGCCCGCGAATTTCGAGAGCAGCGCGTTTTCCTTGATCGACTCGTAGATGCCGTCCAGGTCGTCGGGCACGGTGGTCAGGTAGCAGCTGGACAGCTGCGAGCGCAGCGTGCCGGCGTTGAACAGGGTCGGCGTGCTCGACATGAAGTCGAACGACGACAGCACTTCGTAGAACTCGATGGCACGCGCTTCGCGGTCGATCTCGCCGAGCGACAGGCCCATGGCCACGCGCATGAAGAAAGCCTGCGGCAGTTCGATGCGGGTCTTGCGCACGTGCAGGAAGTAGCGGTCGTACAGCGTCTGCAGACCCAGGTAGTCGAACTGGTTGTCGCGTTCGGCCTTCAGCGCCGCGCCCAGGCGGGGCAGGTCGTACTGCAGCAGCTTCTCGTCGAGCAGGTCGTTCTCCACGCCCTTCTTGATGAACTGCGGGAAGTAGTCTGCGTAGGCGGTGGCGCGGTCGACCGGCATCACTTCGCGGCCGACGATCTCCTTGAAGATCGTGTGCAGCAGGAGGCGCGCGGTGGCGAAGGTGTAGTCGGGGTCTTTCTCGATCAGCGTGCGGGCCGCCAGGATCGAGGCCTTGTAGACCTCGTCGAGCGGCACGCCGTCGTACAGGTTGCGCATCGTCTCGGCGACGATCGGCGCGGCGGTGATGCTGTCGCCCAGGTTCTCGCAGGCCGATTCGATCAGGCCCTTGAGCTGGTTCAGGTCGAGCGCGACGCGTTCGCCGTTGTCCAGCACATGCAGCGTCTGCACGGCGGGCATTTCATGTTCGCCCTGCTTGGAACGCTCCTGCGTGCGGCGTTCGCGGTACAGCACGTAGGCGCGTGCGATTTCGTGGTGGCCGCCGCGCATCAGGCCGAGCTCGACCTGGTCCTGCACGTCTTCGATGTGGAAGGTGCCGCCGCCCGGACGCGAACGCACCATGGCGCGGATCACGCCTTGGGTGAGCACGTCGACCGTCTCGCGCACGCTGGCCGAAGCCGCGCCCTGGGTGCCGTGCACGGCCAGGAAGGCCTTCATCATCGCGATGGCGATCTTGTTCGGCTCGAAGGGAACGACGGCGCCGTTGCGGCGGATGATCTGGTAGTGCGCGAGGTTCTGGCCGGTGGGGGAGCCAGCAGTGTCTCGCTGCTGCTGCGGTGGCGTCGAGGGAACGGCACGCGGGGTCGATGGGGTGTTCAGGGCTGTTTGCATTCGCTTCCTCTCGGTTGGCAATTCTTGTTGGGTGGCGACGCCTTGGCTGGGCGCCGCGCCGGCGTTGTTGACCGGACGGAGGACACTATATCTAGGGTGCCAGGGGTCTACAAGCCACTACAGGTAGTGTTTTGTGAGTGATTCACCTACTGCGGGTATCTCTCTAGGCATAGGCCATGGCTGGCGATGCCGCGTCAATACTGGCCTATGGTCGCGCAACCCGCACGGGGCTTGGCTTGCAAGCCGATTTGAGCCTGCAAGCCGCATGGTTGCTGCGGTTCACATTTGCATTCTCGAAAGCGATGCGGCCCGAGGGCAGGGCATCGCGGGGCGTCACGCGATTGAAAAAATTAGCGCTCCATCACAGATGGGGGAAACATCTGTGATTTCCAGCCCAGTTGCGCGTGCAGCAATCGCCAATCGAAGCCCGCGCCGGGGTCCTGTTTTCGGCCCGGCGCGATGTGCTCGTGACCGGCGATGAATGCGATGGCGTAGTGCTGCGCGATCGCGGGGCAGAGACTGGCCAGCGTCTCGTATTGCGCGGCTTCGAAGGTCTGGCCCTCGAGGCCTTCGAGCTCGATGCCGATCGAGTCGTCGTTGCAGTTGCCGCGGCCGCGCCATGACGACACGCCCGCATGCCATGCGCGGTCGTCGCAGCTCACGAACTGCCAGAGCTCGCCGTTGCGGCGCACATAGAAATGCGAGGACACCTCGAGGCCGCGGATCGACTGGAAGTACGGATGCGCATCCCAGTCGAGCCGATTGGTGAAGAGCTGCTGCACCGCATCGCCGCCGTATTCGCCGGGCGGCAGGCTGATCGAATGCAGCACGATCAGGTCGGTCTGCGCGCCGGCGGGGCGAGGGCCGAAATTCGGTGAAGGCAGGGCTTTCGCGAAGCGGTACCAGCCGGCCCGCCAGAGCCCGTCGTCGGCGGGCGGCGTGTTGTGTGCAGAGGCTTCAGTCGTCGACATGGCTGCTGGCGCCATCGTCGCCGTTGGGCGTGGTGATGCCCAGCCGCGCGATGCGGTAGCGGATCTGGCGCAGGCTCATGCCCAGGCGCGCGGCGGCCGCGGTGCGGTTGAAGCCGCTCTCGTGCAGTGCGCGCACGAGGATCTCGCGCTCCTGCTGGTCGAGGTAGGCCTGCAGGTCGGAGGGCAGGGGTGGCGGGGTGGGCTTGAACTCGGCCACCGGTGCCGGCTTGAGTTCTGCGACCGCCACCGGTGCATCGTTGCGAGGCGCGAGCTGGGCGGGCGTGGCCGATGCCATGTCGGCAGCCGCCATCGTCGTTGCGACATTGCCGCCCATCAGGTCGAGGTGCAGCTCGTCGCCGTCGTTGAGCGCGACCGCGCGGTGCAGCAGGTTCTCGAGCTCGCGCACATTGCCGTCGAGCGGGTGCAGCGCCAGCCGGCGCAGCAGCTCGGCCGACAGGTGCGGCACCGGCAGCCCGCCGTCCTGCGCGATGCGCGCGAGCAGCGCGGCGCAGAGCGCGGGCAGGTCCTCGCGGCGGTCGCGCAGCGCGGGCACCGCGATCTCGATCACGTTGAGGCGGTAGAAAAGGTCCTGCCGGAAGCGGCCGGCCTGCACCTCGGCGTGCAGGTCTTTATGGGTGGCGCTCACGATGCGCACGTCGACCGCTTCTTCCTGCGTCGAGCCGATGGAGCGCACGCTGCGCTCCTGGATGGCGCGCAAGAGCTTCGATTGCATCGCCAGCGGCAGGTCGCCGATCTCGTCGAGGAACAGCGTGCCGCTGCGCGCGGCCTGGAAGTAGCCGTCGCGGTCCTGCGAGGAGCCGGTGTACGAGCCCTTTTTCGCGCCGAAGAATTCGGCCTCGAGCAGGTTCTCGGGAATCGCGCCGCAGTTGACCGCGACGAACGGGCCGTCGCTGCGCTGGCTGCACGCATGCACCGCACGTGCCACCAGTTCCTTGCCGGTGCCCGACTCGCCGCGCACCAGCACCGGCGCCATGCCGCGCGCCACCTTGGCGATGCGTGACTTGACCAGGCGCATCGGGTCCGACTCGCCCACCAGGCGATCGAGCGCCGCAATGCCGCTGCTGCCGGTGATCGAGGCGGCCCCGGCGCGTTCGCTGGTGCTTGCAACGGCAGCCTTCTCCGGCTTGACCTGCACGACGGGCGCCCGCGTGGCCTGCACCGCGGAAGCGACCACGGCACGAAACTGCTTCAGGTCGACCGGCTTCGTGAGGTAGTCGAACGCACCCGCCTTGAGCGCCTCGACCGCGTTCTCCGCCGAGCCGTAGGCCGTCATCACCACGCAGCGCTCGCTGCGCTGGTTCTTCTGGATGCGATGGATGATCTCCATGCCCTGTCCGTCGGGCAGCCGCATGTCGGTGATCACCGCATCGAAGCGCGCGGCCTCCAGGTGCTGCCAGGCTTCGGACACACTGCCCGCGGCCTCGACGTGATAGCCCTCGCGCAGCAGCGTCAGTTCATACAGCGTGCGCAGGTCGGGCTCGTCGTCGATGACAAGGATCTGCGCGGGACGCGGGGCGGAAGACAGTGGGGTGCTCACGACGCTATTGTGTCAGCCGGTTCTCGCTGGCGGCGAAGCTGACGAAGAATTCGTTGCCCTCGGGCCCGCCCGCCACCAGTGCCCGCCGCTCGTAGCCGATGGTGGCGCCATGGCGCCGGCACAGCTCGCGGCAGAGGAAGAGACCCAAACCGCTGGAACGGCTTTCGGACGAGAAGAAGGGCTCGAACAGGTGGCGCTGCACCGCCGGTTCCAGCGGCGCACCGTCGCTCCACACCTGCAGGGCCGGGCGGCTGGTGCCCGCGCGCTGCAGCGTGGTGATGACCTGGATCGCGCCTTCGCCCTTGCCCGCATAGCGCGATGCGTTGTCCAACAGGTTCACCAGCAGGCGGCGCAGGTGCTCGGCGTCGAAGCGCACGTCGATGCCGGGCGCCTCGAGCGCGATGTGCACGCCCTTGCGCTGCGTCTGCCGCACCCATTCCTCGGCCAGCACCTGCACTGCCGGGTCGAGCACCACCTGTTCGCCGAGCGAGAGCACGCGCTGCTGGCGCGCGCGCGAGACGTCGAGCACGTCGTCCACGATGCGAGCCAGGCGCTGCGCGTTGTGCTGGACCATGTCTGTGAGCTTGCGGTGCGCGGGGTCGGTGAGGTCTTCGCTGAGCAGCGCGCTGGCCTGCGCGATGGCCGCCAGCGGATTGCGGATTTCATGGGCTACGGCGGCGGACATGCGCCCCATCGCGGCCAGCTTCTCGGTGCGGATGCGGGCCTCGAGCTCGCGCAGGTCCTGCAGGAACATCACGCAGAGGCTGTCGGCGCGCTTGTCGCTGGTGGGCGTGAGCCGGGTGCGCACGCGCACTTCGCGCGCCGCGCCGCGGGCCTGCGCGACCGGAATCTCCTCGGACTGCGGCGCCCGCCGCGCGAAGGTCTGGCGCGAGAGCGCGGCCAGCGCGTGCCAGGCGGGCTGCGCGTGCAGCGCGAACGGCAGCGACAGCTTCGCCAGGCCCTGGCCGAGGATCGCGTCGGCCGCCGGGTTGGCCGCATGCACCATGCCTTCGGCATCGATCACCAGCACGCCTTCGGCGAGCGTCTCGATCACCAGGTCGTTGACCTCCGCCTGCATCTGCGCGCTGCTGCGGTTGCGCTGCGCCACTGCCTCTTCGCGCGCCAGCCGGCGCGCCAGCTCGTGCGCGAGCAGGGCCACCACGAAGAGGCCGGTGCCGGTGAGCGCCGCCTGCACGAAGCGGGTCGAGGAGTCGCCCGGCTGCTGCAGCCAGTGCCATCCCGCATCGGCCAGCAGCAGCAGCGTGACGGAGGCCGTGGTGCCCAGGCTCACGATCACCGTGCCGAGCACAGCGCTCATGAGCACTGGCAGCGCGAACAGCGGCGTGTAGTTGACGTTGCCGCCCTGCAGCACCTGCAGCGCGGTGAAGGTGGCCAGGTCGATGCCGATGGTCAGCAGCCACAGCGTCGAGAAACCGCGGATCGGTGGTTCGAAGTGCGCATAGCGCATCTCCAGCCAGGTGGCGACCAGGTAGCCGGCCGAGATGGCGATGGCCGCCGCCTGCATCGTCTGCCCGAGCGCGAAGGCCACGCCCTGCAACACCACCAGCACCAGCGCGACGAAGCAGCGCGCGGCCATGAAGCCGCGCCAGAGCCGCAGCAGCGCGCTGCTCTCGCTGCCGCCGGGTTCGAGCACGTCCCAATCGGTGACCGGCTCGCCGCGCGACCAGAGGGGGGTGCTCATGGAGCAGGGGGCGTGTTCAGCCGCGTGCCGCGACAGCGGCCTGACGGTGCGCGGTGCTGCAATAGACCGCGTCGTCGGGACCGGCGATGGCATCGCTCGCGGGCAGGTGCAGGCCGCAATGGGCGCAGCGCACCATGGCCTGCGGCGCGCCGACCGCCGTTGGCGCGGCCGGGCGTTGCTGCGCCTTGGCCATGCGCTCGCGCTGGGCGTCGCGCATTTCTTCGCGCCGGTTCTTGCGCCAGAGCCAGATGGCGATCCAGAGCACGGCGAGGACGAGGAGGTATTTCATACGGGAGGACGCGCCAGCACCACTTCGAGCACGAAGCGGGAACCCACATAGGCCAGCAGCAGCAGGGCGGAGCCGGCGTAAAGCACGCGGCGGGCCGTGCGGCCGCGCCAGCCGAAGCGCGCACGGCCGATCAGGAGAACCGCAAAGGTGACCCAGGCGAGCACGGAGAACGTCGTCTTGTGGTCCCACTTCCAGGCGCGGCCCGCGGCGCCGTACAGCTGCTCGGTGAACAGCAGGCCGGCCAGCAGCGTGGCCGACAGCAGCACGAAGCCCGCGGTCACGAAGCGGAAGGTGAGGCGCTCGAGCGTGAGCAGCGGCACGCCGCCCTCGGGGGGCGCGCCGGTCGTCAGGCGGATCTGTTTCTCGGCGCGGGTGATCAGCCAGGCGTGGACCACGGCTGCACCGAACAGTCCATAGGAGGCGATGCCAAGCGCAAGGTGCAGGGGCAGCCACGGTGAGGCGGTGACATGCAACGGCGTGCCCGGGAACAGAATGGCCAGCAGCACTGCGGCAGCCCCCAGCCAGGCCAGCGCGCGCCGCACCTTCAATTGGGGATACAGGCGGCTTTCGATCGCATAGACCGTGAGCACCAGCCAGGCCGTCACTGACAGAGCCGGGGCAAAGCCGAAGCGCGGCTCGCTGCCGACCAGCCCATGTGCCAGCACGGCCGCATGCAGAAGCCACGCAATTCCAAGGGCCCATTGGGTGGTTTGACGGCTGAGCCGGGCACCCGCAGCAGCGGCAAATCCGTAGGCCGCCGCGGTGGCGATGCCCAGCGCCACGCCGAGTGGGGAGGGGATCGCTAAAATCATCGGTCGGAGTTTAGCGTCTCGCCCTTGCGTTCCCCGCGCCCGACTTCAAGTTCTCCCCTCGTCTCCAAGACTTTCCATCCGACCCGCCGCAGCGGGCAGCAAGGCATTCCGCTCATGGCCACCGCCCTCACAGAAAAGTTCTCCCGCCTCGTCAAGACGATGAGCGGCCAGGCCCGCATCACCGAAAGCAACGTGCAGGACATGCTGCGCGAGGTGCGCATGGCGCTGCTGGAGGCCGACGTGGCGCTGCCCGTGGTGCGCGATTTCGTCGCCCGCGTGAAAGAGAAGTCGCTCGGCCAGGAAGTGCTGGGTTCGCTCAAGCCGGGCCAGGCGCTGGTCGGCATCGTGAACCGCGAGCTCGCCGCCACCATGGGCGAGGGCGTGTCCGACATCAACCTTGCGGCGCAACCGCCGGCGGTGATCCTGATGGCCGGCCTGCAAGGCGCCGGCAAGACCACCACCACCGCCAAGCTGGCCAAGCACCTGATTGAGAAGCGCAAGAAGAAGGTGCTCACGGTGTCGGGCGACGTTTACCGCCCGGCCGCCATCGAGCAGCTCAAGACCGTCACCAAGCAGGCCGGCGCCGAGTGGTTCCCGAGCACGCCCGACCAGAAGCCGCTGGACATCGCCCGCGCCGCGCTCGACCACGCCAAGCGCCATTACTTCGACGTGCTGCTGGTCGACACGGCAGGCCGCCTCGCGATCGACGAAGTGCTGATGACCGAAATCAAGCAGCTGCACGCAGCGCTCGATCCGGTCGAGACGCTGTTCGTGGTCGATGCCATGCAGGGCCAGGACGCGATCAACACCGCCAAGGCCTTCAAGGAGGCGCTGCCCCTCACCGGCATCATCCTGACCAAGACCGACGGCGATTCGCGCGGCGGTGCGGCGCTGTCGGTGCGGCAGGTCACGGGCGTGCCGATCAAGTTCGCCGGCACGAGCGAGAAGATCGACGGCCTGGAGGTGTTCGACGCCGAGCGCCATGCGGGCCGCATCCTGGGCATGGGCGACATCGTCGCGCTGGTCGAGCAGGTGACGGCCGGCGTCGACGTGGCGGCAGCGCAGAAGCTCGCGGCCAAGGTCAAGAGCGGCGCTGGCTTCGACCTGAACGACTTCCTCGGCCAGCTGCAGCAGATGAAGCAGATGGGCGGCCTCTCCAGCCTGATGGACAAGCTGCCCACGCAGATGGCCGCCAAGGCCACCGAGGCCGACATGACGCGCGCCGAGCGCGACATCCGCCGCAAGGAAGGGATCATCCAGAGCATGACCCCGCTGGAGCGCCGCAAGCCCGAGCTGCTCAAGGCCACGCGCAAGCGCCGCATCGCGGCCGGCGCCGGTGTGCAGGTTCAGGAAGTGAACCGCCTGCTCAACGAGTTCGAGCAGATGCAGGGGATGATGAAGAAGATGAAGGGTGGCGGCCTGATGAAGATGATGAAGAAGATGGGCGGTATGAAGGGTATGGGCGGGATGGGTGGTCCTGGTGGGCCGAAGCTGCCGTTCTAGGACGGCATCGCATCCAGATGCGGGCGCTCATGTTCAAGCGGGTCTTGAGCGTTCCGCCCGGCTACGCGGAAAGAGGCTGTCTTCTCGTCAGCTACAGCCTGCCTCTGCTGCCTCACTGCTTCGTTCTCTGCCACGATGAGGCCAGCACGGGTTCGCAGCAGGGCAAAGCCGAACTGCTGGCCTTCTTCATGAGCGAGGCCCAGCGCCTTGCCCAGGACTTCGCAGGAAACCCCGACGCGTTCCTGCTGATTCACAGCGGCGCCGCAGTGCGAAAACGCCCGAACTGGCATCTGCACGTCTTTGTTGTTCGCCATCGGTGGCAGAAGGCGTGGGTTTACATGGTGCTGGGCGTAAAGAACGCTGCACTGGCGTTGTGGCACGCGCTCACGGGAGCTCGGGCATCGAGCCCGGCCGTTCAGGTCAAGCGATAGGACGGAAGACAGAAGCCGCCGGAGCGTTTCCCAGCGGCTTCGTCGTTTTCAGGTCTGCACGTCGTAGACCGTTTCGTGCGCCTCGATCGGCGCGGGCAGCTCCCAGCGGTGCAGCATCCGCTCGATGCCCGCGTTCGACAGCGTCGTGTCGCGCTCCCGGTTGCGGCGCATCAGTTCCGGATGCGGCACTTCCAGGTACACCAGCTCGATCTGCGCGTGGTATGCCCAGAGCAGGTCCAGCGTCTTGGTGCGCATCTGCTGGCTCAGGTGCGTGGCGTTCCACACGAAGCGCTCGTGCTTGCGCAGCAGCCCCTTGGCCTGGTCGACCGCGTGGTGCGCGGCCATGCCGTCGTTCTCGCCATGCTTCAGGCCCAGCTCGGCGCGCGCATCGTCGAAAGACACCACCGGCCAACCCTTGCGATGCTGCGCCACCCAGTGGTTCTTGCCGCTCGCGGGCAGGCCGCACATCACCGTGACCTGCGCGCCCGGCTGCTGGAACAGCGGGTAGTCGGGGCTGGTGTCGGCGCCGCGGAAGTAGGCCAGGCGTGTGTGCGCATCGGCCATCTTGCGCGGGCCATCCCAGCAGCCTTCTTCCTGCGCGAGCTGCTCGAAAAGTGCGATGTCGGCGAGGCTGTCGGCGCGCTTCTCATAGTGGCGGCCGAGCATGTCGCAGCGCGCCACGCAGCACAGGTCGGGCAGGCTCAGTTCCCACGAGAGCCTGTGCGCCAGCCACTCGGGCCGCTCGCCCTTGCGCGAGGCGAAGGCGTGGAACGGCACCTGGTGCACCGCGATGATCCGGCAGACCGCTTCGCGCAACGCGAACGGCACGCGGGCCTTCCACATCAGCACGCGCACGTCGACCGATCCGCGGCGCGAATGGCCGGGCTGGCCGATGCGGCCGCTGGCTTCGTCGATCACCGTGGTGTCGGGCTTGGCGATGTCGTGCAGCAGGCAGGCCATGAACAGCACGAAGCGGCGGTCGGCATCGGCGTGCTGGAAGTGCGCGTCGGCCATGAGCGCGTCGAGCACCATGCGCGTGTGAATGCCGACGTTGCCCTCGGCGTGGTAGTACGGGTCTTGCGGCGTTTCCTCGAGACGCAGCAGGGCCGGCAGCAGGTCGCAGCATCGGGCCCAGTCATAGCTTTGTGAGGGCGCGGGGACCAGCGCGCGCAGATCGTCGCAAGTCATCGCGGCCTCCTTGCGGTTGTTGTCAGGTCGACGGGGTCGCGCAGCGTGCGCAGGCCCAGGTCTTGCCAGCTCACTTGCGGCGTCGGCGCGTAGAGGTCCACGCCCGGCGCGAGCTGGTTGGGCAGCACGGGCCGGCGGCTGTGGTGCGAGCCCGAGTCGAGGATGGTCTGAATGAAATCGGGCCGCACCCACTTGTAGCGGCCGGTCACCTGACCGCCCGACTCGGCCTTGAGGTACAGGCCTTCGGCGAGGTCGGACAGGTCGGTTTGCTGTCGCACGAGATCGAGCGGCTGGTCCTCTTGCGCCACGGCTTGCTCGAAGGCCGGCATCCAGTCGGCACTGCGCGCCAGTGACGGCCGCACCAGCGTGCGCAGTGCCTTCGCGCTGCGTGGCATCTCGCCCTCGTACAGCACGGGCACCGACATCACCGGACCATCGGCCAGCAGCGCATGTCGTGCAGGTGTCGAGAGAAAGCTCGCCGCCTGCCGGTCGTAGAGATCGAACTCCAGGAAGAACGCCGGCAGCCGGTCGTACCAGCAGCTGTGCTTGGCAAAGCACCACTCGCCGTACATCACATAGCGGTCTTCGAGCCGTTCGAGCAGCGTCGCCTCATGCGCCGCGGCCCAGTGCTTGAACAGGTTGAACTGCCGCTCGCCCGCGCCGCCTGCCAGATAGTGGCCGCGCGATTGCAGCAGCAGTTCGCCTGCCGAAGTGAACGACACGGCCGCATTCGCGCCATCGAGTTTTTCCTCGATGACCACATGCTGGCTGTGCAGAGCGGACAACGGCGTCTGGCCGTCGTCGGTATCGCCGGCCTGCAGGCGCGAGCCTTCCAGATGCGCAGTACGCGGGTACTTGAGCAGCGGAATCGATGAAAGGGAAGAGAGAGGGAACACGTTGTTCTCCAGATGGAAATCAGGAAGAACCGACAACGTGCGGGAGCGAAGCTGGAAAGAGAGTCGACTTCAGTGGCCGAGGAGGCCGTGCCTGGTCAGTGGGAACGCAGCTTGGCGCCCGACATGACCAGCAGTGAAGTGGTGTTGTCGGCGTCAGAGGGTGATGACGGCGAATCGGGGCACTTGGCGCTCCAGGGGATCGAACGATCCGTGGGTTGAAAGAAAAAGAGTGGGCGATTCTAGCCATGCCCCATGAAAAAAGCCGACCCTGAGGCCGGCTTTTCGTGGGTGCTGTGACTTCAGCGCATCAGGCTGCAGCCAGCGCCGCAGGACGTGCCAGGCGCAGCGCATGCATCCACGCACGGCGCAGCACGGCCGGCGAACGCGATTCCTCGGGAATCAGCAGGAAGCCGCGGTCGCGCAGCGTGGTGCCCAGCGCGATCTGGCTGGTCAGCACGGTCAGCGGAATCGCCAGCAGCAGCGGCAGGCCGACAGGCATGAGCCAGATCAGTGCGCTCGGGTCGATCATCGCGACGCCGACGGCCAGCATGGCGATCACCAGCGTCATCGGGGCCAGCTGCGTGGCAGCGATCTTCCAGGGCACGGCGTTGGCTTCACGCGGGGGCGATTTCCAGTCGAGCTTGATGCCGGTGAGGGCGACCAGCACGAACAGCGAGTGCGCGAGCATGCGGACCGGCGCCTGCACGATGGCCAGGGCGCTTTCCATCACCGAGCTCTTCACCAGGCCCCAGGTGCCGCCGTACTGGCGTTGCTCGCCGCGCATCAGCACGGCAGCGATGCCCAGCACGCGCGGCAGGAACAACAGGCACAGGGTCCAGACCCAGAGGCCGGCCAGTTCGGCGGGCAGCACGCTCCAGCTCGACACGAGGCTGGAACCGCTGAGCCACAGGGCCGTGCCCAGCGTCAGGAACGCGAGCCACAGCGGCGCGGACACATAGGCCATGGTGCCGGTCACGAACATCGCGCGGTGCACGGAATGGATGCCGGGCTCGGCCATCAGGCGGGCGTTCTGCAGGTTGCCCTGGCACCAGCGGCGGTCACGCTGCAGTTCGGCCAGCAGGTCCGGCGGTTGCTGCTCGTAGCTGCCGACCAGGTCGGACACGAGCCACACGTTGTAGCCGGCACGGCGCATCAGCGCGGCTTCGACGAAGTCGTGCGACATGATGCCGCCCGACATGCCGCCGGTGCCCTTGATCGGGGCCAGCGCGCAATGCTTCATGAAGGGCTCGACGCGGATGATCGCGTTGTGGCCCCAGTAGTGCGATTCGCCCAGTTGCCAGAACTGCATGCCCAGCGTGAACAGGCGGCCCGTCACGCGGGAAGCGAATTGTTGTGCGCGGGCATGCAGCGTGACGTGGCCGATGGCCTGCGTCGCGGTCTGGATGATGCCGGCGGTGGGGTTGGCTTCCATCAGCTTGACCATCGAGGTCAGGCAGTCGCCGCTCATCACCGAGTCGGCGTCGAGCACGACCATGTAGCGGTAGTCCTTGCCCCAGCGGCGGCAGAAGTCGGCCACGTTGCCGGCCTTGCGGTGTGTGCGGCGGGTGCGCAGGCGGTAGTACACCTCGACCTGCGGCTGGTTCGGGCTGTCGGCGAGTGCGGCGCGCAGGTCTTCCCAGGCGGCGCGCTCGGCGGCGGCAGTCTCGGGGTTGTAGCTGTCGGACAGCACGAACACGTCGAACTGCTTGGCGTGGCCGGTGGAGGCAACCGATTCGCAGGTGGCGCGCAGGCCGGCGAACACCGTGGCAACGTCTTCGTTGCAGATCGGCATGATGATCGCGGTGCGGGCTTCCGGGTTCATCGGGTGGTTGGCGACCTGCTTGGCCGACAGCGCGTGCTTGTCACCGCGCACCGAAACGTAGAAGCCCATGAGGGCGGTCACGAAGCCGGTCACGACCCAGCCCGAGAGCAGGCCGTACAGGCCGATCTGGCCGTATTCGAGCCAGACGTTGTCGTAGTCGGGTTGCACGCCGGCGAACAGCGTCGATGCGATCACGGTGCTCAGCACGGTGAGCAGCATGAAGGCATTGCGGCGGCGGGCCGCGGCACGCTGCCACGGCTGCTTGACCTGCTGGGTCGATTCGGCGGATTCAGCGTCGGTGCCTTCGGTCGCACGGCCAGCGCCGAGCTTGACCAGGAGGGCGGTGCCGATGCTGTTCCAGAAACCGCGCCAGGGACGGGGCGTCATCGAACCGCGGTTGACGGGCGGTGCGGTGACCGAGTTGGGATGGCGTTCTTCGCGGACCGGACTGCGGTGCGAGAAATCGGCTTCGGTCAGCACGTTCAGTTGGGAGAAGTCAGTGGGCTTCATGTGATTTACCAACGTTGCTTGTCGAGGGAAGGGGTGTCGCCAATGCCCGGAAAGCGCTTGATGACGCAATCGGGTTCGGCGCCGCCTGCGCTGGCGAGCGCGGCGAGCGAATGACCCGCGGCACGGGGCCGCGAGAGGGAAAACTGCTTTTGACGCAGGCCGTCGCGCTGCGGACGCAGTGCGAAAGATGGGCTGGTAAGTGCTGTCATGCCAGTACAGGGGCAAACCCTGTGCCAGCCTGGGAAAACGCTTTCAGATCAATGACTTGGAGCGATCTGGATGCGTTTTTCGCTGGGGAGGCCCGCCGCAGGCCCTCAAAACCCCTGTTTTTGTCGCCGAATCCCGACAAGCCTTGAAGGCTCGTGGGAAATGGCCTTTGAAATCAACGACTTAGGGGCGTCGCTACTCGGCGACAGGGTCCGAGCCCGGAGCGACAGCATCGGCCTTGAAGTGGCCCGGCGTGAGTTCGTGCTTCTGCAGCAGGCGGTAGAACTCGGTGCGGTTGCGGTCGGCCAGGCGGGCCGCGTCGGCCACGTTGCCGTCGGTCAGCTTGAGCAGGCCGACGAGGTAGTCGCGCTCGAAACGCTGCTTGGCGTCGGCATAGGTCTGGACCTCGACCGTCGGCACCCGCAGCGCGCGCTGCACCAGCGCGAGCGGAATCAGGGGTGAACTCGACAGCGCGCACACCTGCTCGACCACGTTGAACAGCTGGCGCACATTGCCGGGCCAGGCGGCCGTGGTCAGCGCCTTCAGCGCCTCCGGCGCGAAGCCGGAGAGCCGCTTGCCGTACTTGGTCGACAGGCGCTGCAGGAAGTGATTGGCCAAGAGCGGAATGTCTTCGCGCCGCGCCGACAGCGGCGGCAGCGTGAGCGTCACCACGTTCAGGCGGTAGTAGAGGTCTTCGCGGAACTGGCCCGCCTCCATCGCGGCGTCCAGGTCGCGATGGGTGGCCGAGACGATGCGGACATCGACCTCGATCGATTGGCTTGCGCCCAGCGGCCGCACCGCGCGCTCCTGCAGCACGCGCAGCAGCTTCACTTGCAGGGCGGGCGGCATGTCCCCGATTTCGTCGAGCAGCAGCGTGCCGCCGTCGGCCTGCTGGAACAGGCCCTTGTGGTTCGCGTGGGCGTCGGTGAAAGCGCCCTTCATGTGGCCGAACAGCTCGGATTCGAGCAGCGCTTCGGGAATCGCTCCGCAATTGACCGCCACGAACGGCTTGTCGGCGCGTGCGCTGGCCTTGTGGATGGCGCGCGCGAGCAGTTCCTTGCCCGCGCCCGAGTCGCCGCGCAGCAGCACCGAGGCATCCGACTTGGCAACCATGCGCGCCTCGGCCAGCAGTTCGGCCATGCGGTTGCTGCGGCTCACGATCTCGGCGCGCCAGCTTTCGTCGCCGCTCTTGGCCGGCGTGCTGGCGGGGGCGCCGAGCGCCAGCGCCTGGCCGATCTTGTCGAGCAGTTCGCGGGCGTCGTAGGGCTTGGTGAGGTAGGTGAAGACGCCGCGCGCCGTGGCCTCGACCGCATCGGGAATCGTGCCGTGCGCGGTGAGCAGGATCACCGGCAGCGAGGGATGGCGCTTGCGGATCTCGTCGAACAGGGCGAGCCCGTCGCGTCCCGGCAGGCGCACGTCGCTCAGCACCAGTTGCGGATGCTCGATTTCCAGCTGGGTGAGCGCGGTTTCGGCCGAGGTCACGGCGGTGACCTGGTAGCCCGCCGACACCAGCCGCATCGAGATCAGGCGCAGCATGTCCGGATCGTCGTCGACCACGAGGAGGCGTGCGCCGGTGGTGCTCATGGTGTGGGCTTGTTTCCGTTGGTCACCGGTGCTGGGGCTGCCGGTGCCGGCGTGGCGGCGGGCCGCGCGAAGCTGCGTTCGATGGCGCGCAGCGCTTCGATGCGGTCGTTGAGTTGGTCGATGCGGCGCTGGCTGTCGCGCAGCTGCTGCACCTGCTTGTCGCGGTCGTCCTCGACGCGGCGCTGCTCCACATAACGGGCCGCCAGCGCGCGCGCGAGCGGGTGCAGCGGCTGCGCTTCGGGCGACGGGTTGGCGATCACGCGCTGCAGCAGGCCGAGGGCGCGCGCCAGGTCGGCTGGCACGCGCGTTTGCGACAGCAAGATCGCCAGCTGCATCTGCGTGGTCGGCGAATCGCCGGGGTCGCCGATGCGGGCGATCTCGGTGTTGAGCTCGCCGCCGCCGAGCGGCCGCACCTTGTCGGCATACGACAGCATGGCGGCCTGCGGGCCCTGAGTCATGAGCGTGAAGAGCGATGCCGGCTGCGTGGCCGGCGCGCGGGGCTCGGCCTCGACCGGCATGACGCGCGGCACGACGGCCGGCGGGGGCAGTGCATCGGCCTCGGCAGGTGGCTTGGGTTGCGTGGTGCAGGCGGCCAGCAACAGGGCGAAAGGCATGGCCAACGCCGCTGCGAGGATGGGACTGCGGACGAACGAAAAAGACATGGGTCGAAAAAAGAGGCGAAGGGCGCGAAGCGGTGATTCAGAGGGGGCGTGTCGGCAACAGGGTCAGGCCGTGCGCGGCAACTCGATGCGAAAACGTGCACCGGGCCCGCCAGGCTGCAGCGTGATGCGGCCCCCGTGGGCTGCAATGTACTCCTGCACGATGGAAAGTCCGATGCCGGTGCCTTTCACCGTGTGCTCGGGCTGGCGTTCGCCGCGGAAGAAGGGTTCGAAGATCCGGTCGCGATCGCCCTCGGCAATGCCGGGCCCGGCGTCGTTGACGTCGATGTGCACCGCCTCCGGCGTGCTCGAGACGGCCAGGGTGATGACGCCGCCCGACAGCGAGAAGCGGATCGCGTTGGACAGCAGGTTGGCGATCGCCGTGCCGAGCTTGGTGCGATCGACGGTGATCGCGATCGGCTCGCCCTCGGCGCGTACGCGCAGGCCGTGCGACTGCCATTGCAGCCGCTGAGCCTCGATCTGCTCCTCGATCAGTGGCAGCAGCTCGGTGCGTTCGCGGCGCAGCTCGCGCGCCTCGAAGGCGGCAGCGTTGAAGCGCAGCAGCGCCTCGATCTGGCCCTGCAGCGAGACGGTGTTCTGGTTCAGGATCTGCGCCACTTCGAGCTGCGCCGGGTTCAGCGGACCCGTCACGCCGTCCTCGAGCAGTGACACGCCCTCGCGCAGCGCCGCCAGCGGCGTCTTGAGTTCATGCGACACGTGCCGAAGGAACCGCGCCTTGTCGGCGTCCAGTTCCGTGAGCCGCAACCGCAGCCATTCGAGCTGCTGCGACACGCGCCGCACGTCGGCCGGGCCGCGGATGTCGATGGGTTCGTCCAGCCGGTTCTGGCCGAGGCCGACGATCGCATGCTCCATGCGCTTGAACGGGCGCGCGAGCCAGATGCCGAAGGCCAGCGCCAGCACCACCGCCAGCACGCTTGCGGCCACCACTTCGCGCATCAGTCGGCGGCGCGCGTTCTCGATGCGCTTGGCGAGCGCGTCGTTCTGCATCTCGATGAGGAACTGGGCCTGCTGCGCGAGGCTGGTGTTGAGCGTGTCGAGCTCGCGAAACTGCATCGCCATCGTGCTTTCGCGCGTGAGGGCGCTGTCGGCGCTGCCGCTCATCAGGCCCTCGATCACGCCCAGCTGCGCGCGCCACGGCTCGATGCTGGCGGGCAAGAGGCCGTTCTTCTCGAGCCGTTCGAGCACCTGGTGCGATTCGCGGGCGGCTTCGTCGAAGCGGCGGCGCAGCACCGCGTCGTTGAGCACCAGCGACTGGCGCCCGGCGCGCTCCATCGCGGCGCTGCGTTCGGCCAGTGACTGGGACGCGCCCGAGAGGCGCAGCGCGCGCGCCGCGGCGTCGCGGCTCTGGGTCATGAGCGCGTCGTACTGGAATACCGAGCGCAGCGCCACGCCCACCAGGAGCGCGGTGATCAGCAAAAAGGCAAAGAGCAGGAGCTGCTGGAACGAGCCCCGGATCGACGGTCGCTTCGCCATCAGTGGGCGAGCGCCACGGCGGGCTGCTGCAGCGCTGGCGACGATTCGCGCGTCACCACTTCGCCGCGCAGCGTGTAGGCCAGCGAGCGCGTGATGCGCAGGTCGGTCATCTGGCCGACCAGGCGCGCATCGCCTTCGAAGTTGACGACGCGGTTGCAGGCGGTGCGGCCCATCAGCTCGTTCGCGTCCTTGCGGGAGGCGCCTTCGACCAGCACGCGCTGCGTGCTGCCCACCAGCGCATCGCCGAAGCGGCGCACGTTGCCGTCGATCACGCGCTGCAGCGTCTGCAGGCGCGCGAGCTTTACCTCGTGCGGCGTGTCGTCGTGCAGCGCGGCGGCCGGCGTGCCGGGGCGCGGGCTGAAGATGAAGCTGAAGCTGTTGTCGAACTGGCAGTCGTCGATGAGCTTCATCATCTTGGCGAAGTCTTCGTCGGTCTCGCCGGGGAAGCCGACGATGAAGTCGCTGCTCAAGGCCAGGTCGGGGCGGATGGCGCGGAGCTTGCGCACCGTGCTCTTGTATTCCATGGCGGTGTAGCCGCGCTTCATCGCCATCAGGATGCGGTCGCTGCCGTGCTGCACCGGCAGGTGCAGATGGCTCACGAGTTGCGGCACCTTGGCGTAGGCCTCGATGAGCCGCGGTGTGAACTCGTTCGGATGGCTCGTGGTGTAGCGGATGCGCTCGATGCCGGGGATCTCGGCGACGTACTCGATGAGCAGCGCGAAGTCGGCGATCTCGGCGGTGTCGCCCATGCGGCCGCGGTAGGCGTTCACGTTCTGGCCCAGCAGCGTGATCTCGCGCACGCCCTGGTCGGCCAGGCCGGCGATCTCGACCAGCACGTCGTCCAGCGGGCGGTTCACTTCCTCGCCGCGGGTGTAGGGCACCACGCAGTAGCTGCAGTACTTGGAGCAGCCTTCCATGATCGACACGAAGGCGGTCGCGCCCTCGACGCGCGCGGGCGGCAGGTGGTCGAACTTCTCGATCTCGGGGAAGCTGATGTCCACCTGCGGGCGGTTCAGGCGCTCGCGGTCGTTGAGCATCTCGGGCAGGCGGTGCAGCGTCTGCGGGCCGAACACGATGTCGACGTACGGCGCGCGCGCGATGATGGCCGCGCCTTCCTGGCTGGCCACGCAGCCGCCCACGCCGATCTTCACGCCCTTGGCCTTCAGGTGCTTCACGCGGCCGAGGTCGGAGAACACCTTCTCCTGTGCCTTCTCGCGCACCGAGCAGGTGTTGAACAGGATGAGGTCGGCCTCCTCCACGTTCTGCGTCGGCTCGTAGCCTTGCGCGGCGTTCAGCACGTCGGCCATCTTGTCCGAGTCGTACTCGTTCATCTGGCAGCCGAAGGTCTTGATGAATACTTTTTTCATGGGGTGCTCTCTCGATGCCCTCCGGGAATGGAGGGCGCGGCGCGCGCGGAAGGCCTGCGCCGCCTTTCTTTCTTGCTTGCTTGCAGCGGTTACTGCGTATTGAGGGTGTCGTTCGTGGTGAACGGCCAGATGTTCAGCAGCGGCTTGTTCAGCGACTCGCGGCTGGCCACGGCTTCCTCGGGCGTGAGGATCCAGATCTCGCGCAGCAGGCCGGCGGCATCGCGGGTGTAGTTCACCAGGTACTTCTGGCCAATGATCGCGCCGGGCATCACCAGCATGTTCTGCGGACTGCGGATGCGGGCGCCGGCGCCCAGCCGGTCGGCGTTGCCGTCGAGTTCGACATCGGGCGCATTGGTCACCATGAACTTGCCGCGCAGCGTGCCGATGGGGAAGTTGCGCCCGCCGTTGAGCGATTCGTTCTGGGTCTGCGGGCGGGGAACCTCGTCCTGGGCACTCGCTTGCAGGGAGAACAGTCCGGCGCTTGCGGCGAGGGCGCACAGCGCGGTGAAAGTGAGGGCATTCGTGGTTTTCTTGCAGCGGTTCATGGGGTATATCCAGAGGCTGTGGAGCGGCGATTTTAACGAGGGGGTATGGCCCCCTTCACACCGGCCACAGCAGGTTGAGCGCGGGCTTGTCGGTTGACCTGCTTTACATTTCTTTACGGGAACCATGAACGCCGTGAGTCGGGCGCTGATTCAATAGCCAGTGTCAGCCCAAAGTGCACAAGAACCCATGAAGAAAAATGCTGCCATTGCCCTTGCGGGTGTGTTGATCGTAGCCGTCGCAGGCGGATGGTGGAGCATGTCCGGAGACAAGGCCGGGGCAAAGAATGCGAAGACGGCGGCGACCCCGGGGAACGGCGCCGCATCCGGCGGCGGCGCTCCTGCCCTGGTGACCCTGGCCACCGCCGAAAAGCAGGACGTGCCGGTCACGGTGCAGGTCAACGGCAGCGTGGTGTCCCTCAACAGCGTCGACCTGCGCCCGCAGGTCACCAACACCGTCAGCACCGTCCATGTGAAGGAAGGCCAGTTCGTCAAGGCGGGCCAGCTGCTCTTCTCGCTGGACGACCGCAACGACCAGGCCAACCTCGCCCGCGCCCGCGCCCAGCAGCAGAAGGACGAGGCCACCATGGCCGACCTGGAGCGCCAGTACAAGCGCAGCCAGGACCTGGTGGCGCAGAACTTCATCGCCAAGAGCGCGGCCGACGCCACGCTCTCGCAGCTCGAGGCGCAACGCGCCGCCGTGGCGGCCGACCGTGCCGCCGTGCAGTCGGCGCAGGTGGCGCTCGGCTATGCAACCCTTCGCGCGCCGATCGCCGGGCGCATCGGTGCCGTCAACATCTACCCGGGCACGCTGGTGCAGCCGACGCTGTCGCTGGTCACCGTCACGCAGCTCGACCCGATCGCGGTGAGCTTCCCGGTGCCCGAAGGCAACCTGCAGGACCTGCTGGAGGCCGCGCGCAACCGGGCGCCGGTCGAGGCGCTCGTCGCCGGGCGCAAGACGCCGCTCATCGGCTCGCTCGATTTCGTCGACAACACGGTCGATCCGCAAATCGGCACCGTGCGCGCCAAGGCCGTGTTCGCCAATGCCGACCAGGGCCTCTGGCCGGGCCAGTTCGTGGGCACGCGCATCACCGTGCGCACGCTCAACGGCGCCACGGTGGTGCCGGCCGCGGCGCTGATGATGCTGTCCGACGGCACCTCGCTCTACGTGGTCGACCAGGCCAAGACCGCCACGCGCCGAAAGGTGAAGACGCTGCACACCTTCGGCACCAAGGTGGCCGTGAGCGGCATCGAGCCGGGCGAGCAGGTCGTGATCGAGGGCAGCCAGAACGTGCGCCCGGGCGGCAAGGTCCGCGTCGACGCGAAGACGGGCGGGCCGGGCGCCGCACCGAACGGCACCACGGGCGTGACGCCGGGTAGCGCCGCTTCGTCCGAAGGTACGGACATCAAGCCGCCGCAGCGGGAACGCGCATGAACATCTCGGAGCTCTGCATCCGTCGTCCTGCGATGACGGTGCTGTTGTCTGCCGCGGTGGTGGTGGTCGGCATCTTTGCGTACTTCAGCATCCCGGTGGCGGCGCTGCCCAGCTACAACACGCCGGTCATCAACGTCAATGCGCAGCTGCCGGGCGCCAGTCCGGACACGATGGCGTCCTCGGTCGCGCTGCCGCTCGAAAAGCAGTTCTCGACCATTCCGGGCCTGCAGACCATCAGTTCGGTCAATACGCAGGGCGTGACCTCGCTCACGCTCGAATTCGTCAGCAGCCGCGACATCGACGCCGCCGCCGTCGACGTGCAGGCCGCGCTCCTGCGCGCCCAGCGCCAGCTGCCGCAGGAGCTCACGCAGCTTCCCTCGTACCGCAAGGTGAACCCGGCCGATGCGCCGGTGCTGTTCATCGCGCTGATCTCGCCGTCGATGAATCCGGCCGAGCTCAATGACTACGCCGAGAATCTGATCTCCCCCACGCTCTCGACCATCGACGGCGTGGCGCAGGTGGGCGTGTACGGCCGCAAGGCCTTCGCGGTGCGCATCAAGGCGAATGCCGACCTGCTCAACGCGCGCAACATCACGCTCGACGAACTGGCCAAGGCGGTGAATTCGGCCAACGCCAACACGCCGGTCGGCGTGCTCGACGGCCCGCGCCAGACGCTCACCATCCAGGCCAACCGCCAGCTCGTGAAGGCGGCCGATTTCGCCAAGCTCATCGTCGGCCAGCGCAACGGCGCGCCGGTGCGGCTGGACGAAGTGGCGACCATCGAGGACAGCTTCGAATCGGTGAAGACCGCCAGCAGCTTCAACGGCCAGGATTCCATCTCGCTCGCCGTGCAGCGCCAGCCCAATGCCAACACCGTGCAGGTGGTGGACGCGGTGCGCGCGCTCATCCCGCGTTTCAAGGCGGAGCTGCCGCAGTCGGTCGAGATCCAGATGGTGAACGACCGCTCGCTCTCGATCCGCGAGGCGGTGCACGACGTGCAGCTCACGCTCTTGGGCACCATCGCGCTGGTGGTGCTGGTGATCTTTCTCTTCCTGCACCGGCTGGTGGCCACGCTGATTCCGGCGGCGACCATTCCGATCTCGCTGATCGGTGCGGTGGCGCTGCTCTACGCCTTCGGCTACAGCCTCGACAACGTCTCGCTGCTGGGCATCACGCTGGCCGTGGGGCTGGTCGTGGACGACGCGATCGTGGTGCTCGAAAACATCATGCGCTACGTCGAGAAGGGCATGGAGCCCTTCGCCGCGGCGCTGCGCGGCGCGCGCGAGGTGGGTTTCACCATCGTGTCGATCTCGATCTCGCTGGTGGCGGTGTTCATCCCGATCTTCTTCATGCCGGGCGTCATCGGCCTCCTGTTCCACGAGTTCGCGGTGGTGGTGGCGCTGGCAGTGCTGGTGTCGGCCATCGTGTCGCTCACGCTGGTGCCGATGCTCGCGAGCCGGCTGCTCAAGCACGTGCCGCGCGAAGAGGGCGCGCTCGACCACGAAGAAGAGCACCCCGAGCCGGGCACCGCGATCGGCCGCGCCTTCGAACGCGGCTACCGCTGGGTGCACAGCAACTACATGCGCACGCTCGACTGGACGCTCGCGCACCGCTGGGTGATGCTGACGGCGGCGGGCCTGACCTTCGTCGTCACCGCCTGGCTCTTCGTCACCATTCCCAAGGGCTTCTTCCCCGAGGAAGACATCGGCCAGATCCAGATCACCACCGAGGCGGCCGAAGACATTTCCTTCACCGCCATGAAGGTGCTGCAGGACCGCGTGGCCGCGACGCTCAAGGACGATCCGAGCGTCGACTACGTGAGCTCCTTCGTCGGCGTGGGCGGCCCCACCGCCACGCAGAACTCGGGGCGCCTCTTCGCCGTGCTCAAGGCGCGCAGCGAGCGCCCGCAGATGGCGAAGGTGCTCGAGTCATTGCGCCAGCGCTTTCGCGAGATCCCGGGCATCGCCGTCTACATGCAGCCGGTGCAGAACCTGCGCCTGGGCGGCCGCCAGAGCAAGGCGCGCTTCCAGTACACGCTGCAGAGCGTGAACGCCGGCGAGATGGTGCCGTGGGCCACGCGGCTCATGGAGCGCATGCGCGCCGATCCGGCCTTCCGCGACGTGACCAGCGACTCGCAGAACCGCGGCCTGCAGGCCACGCTGGAGATCGACCGCGACAAGGCCGGCGTGCTCGGTGTGGCGGTGGGGGACCTCCGCACCGCGCTCTACAACGCCTACGGCGACCGGCAGATCGGCAGCATCTACGCGGCGAGCAACACCTACCAGGTGATTCTTTCGGCCGCCGACAACGACCGCCAGTTCGAGGACGACGTCTCGCGCCTCTCGGTGCGCAGCACCACCGGCAGGCTGGTGCCACTGTCGGCCTTCTCGACCATCAACCGCACCGTGGGGCCGACCTCGGTCAACCACCAGGGCCAGCTGCAGGCGGTGACGGTGTCGTTCAACCTCGCGCCCGACGTGCCGCTGGGCAACGCGACCGCGAAGATCGATCAGTTCAAGAGCGAGCTGAACATGCCGCAGTCGATCATCACCACCTATGGCGGCGACGCGGCGGTGTTCCAGAGTTCGCAGTCGAGCCAGGCGGTGCTGCTGGTGCTCGCGGTGCTGGTCATCTATGTGCTGCTGGGCGTGCTGTACGAGAGCTACATCCACCCGCTGACGATTCTGGCGGGGCTACCGTCGGCGGCCGTGGGCGCGCTGTTGTCATTGAAGATTTTCGGCTTCGACCTCACGCTGATCGCGACCATCGGCATCCTGCTTCTGATCGGCATCGTGAAGAAGAACGCGATCATGATGATCGACTTCGCCCTCGATGCGCAGCGCACCGAAGGCATGAAGCCGGTCGATGCGATCCGCGAAGCCTGCCGGCTGCGCTTCCGCCCGATTCTCATGACCACGCTGGCCGCCTTGATGGGGGCACTGCCGCTCGCATTGGGCCTCGGCGCCGGCGCCGAACTGCGCCAGCCGCTGGGCGTGGCGGTGGTGGGCGGGCTGATCTTCTCGCAGGTGATCACGCTGTACATCACACCCGCGATCTACCTGGCGCTCGACCGCTACAGCGGCACGGGGCCGATGGTCGACCTGCCGGGCGAGGCGAAGAAGGCCGAAGCAGGCGTGGCCGGGGACGCAGCGGCGCACGCCTGAGCCGCTGCGCCCCTCGACATCAAAGATGGCGCGCGGCCATCAGCGCCAGCCAACCGGCGAGAAAGGCAATCTGCAGTCCGCCGAAGCGCCACACCACGGCCATGGTGACGACCACGGGCAAAAGCAAGGTGGGCGCGATGCAGATCTGGATCAACAGATAGGCACCCATCAGGCTGGGGCCGGCGTTCGACAAGGCCATCTCGGCGGCCGGCCAACGCGATAGCCATTGGGCGGCGCCCAGGCCCGACAGGCGGATCGCAATCGTGACCAGCGCCATGACGACGATGGCATTCATGCTCGGCTTCTCCCCCTGTTGATCCATAGCGTGGACGCCATGCCGGCCAGCCCCGCCACCAGCACCGCGGCGGCTTGCTGATCGGTTTGCCACCAGCAAAGCAGGCCGACCACGGCGCCGATGCCAACGGGCGCCAGTTGGTGAGGATTCTTGCGAAGGCTGATGGGCAGCAGCAGCGCCATCGAGAGAGGAACCAGCGCATCCATGCCGAAGCGATACAGCATTTGCTGCGTGAAGATGGCGCCGAACTGGAATCCGGCGATGCAGCCGGCCGTCCACGCCAGGGTCAGCGCGGAGGAATTGCCCAGGATGAAGTTGACGTTGATCGGGCCACGCTGGGCGGCGATGTGGCATGCCGTCCAGCTGCTGTCGGTCACCATGGCCGCCGCCAGCCACGCACGCCATTTGCCGGAATTCCTCAGATAAGGCCAAAGGGATGCCGTAAAAATAAGATGCTTTGCATTGAGTCCGACGGTCAATGCAATCAGTGCGCCAATATGCGCGGAATTGTTGAATTCGAGCGCGGCCAATTGGGCGGTGGCTGCATTGATGCTCAAGGCGGCAAGAATCAATTCATTCAAGGACCAATCGGCATTCTTGCTGGCGACGCCCACAATAAGGCCGAATACCAATACCTTGGGAATGAAAGGCAGCGCCGCAATCCAGCCATGCGAAATTCCCATGGGTGCGGACAGGGATTTTTCCATCGAAACCCTTAGACCCAGAACAGGAGTTTCTCAGTGGTGGTTCCGAAAAAACCGGAAAGGGTCAGTCGTTCTCCGTCGCTCGGCAATACCTCGTGGGCGTACGTGGTGCGGAAAATGATCAAATCTCCGACGCGGGGAGCCACCTCGAAATGTTCGCTTTCCTTGCCGACGCGCGCAGGGTCTTGCTCTTTATAGATTCGTGTCTGCCCTCCGGATTTGGGCGTCTTGAGATAAATGTTCCACGCAAACTGCTCTTTGATTTGCGGTGCAAATGAAAGTCCGGAGTCTTCGCCCGGCATCCAGTCCCGATGAATCGGCGCTTCCGGCAAGACGCGCACGGTGAAATTCATCATGCGCCTGCCTTCGTGCTCGGCAACCCCAGGACCCAGGGAAAACATCTTCGACGCCACCTCCTGGACACGAGGGAAGAAATTGACGAGGCCCAGAATATGCTGGTCGAATATTTCTTCAAAAATGCGTGTCCGACGAAAATATTCGCCGTGATCCGATTTGAAGCGAAAAAAGTTGGGCCCGAGTTTTCCTTTGCGAACAACACCACCCGCCTTGTCGTCGCCCTCGTAATATTCGATGCCGATTTTTGAAATGGCATGCAATATCAGGTCGATTTGATATTCCTGTAGAAAATTCTCGAACCGCAGGCCTGCACGGTCCCCGGTTGAGAATTTCTTTATCGCCGCGAGGTTCGGCGTCGTGCGGTTGATATCCTCAACCACCCACTTGTTTAACTCTGACATCATTTCCTCTTCGATTGCGAGGGTGATAATGGCGTCAAGTTAGGGTTTTCGTGGTATCCCGGTATACAAAGAGTTAACTATTTTTGTAGTGCAAACGACGTAACGCAGAAGCATCGTGGATGATGACCTGCTTGGCCCGGGTCTCGATGACCCCTTGTTTCGACAGCGCGTTCAGTGTCCTTGTGACGGTGACCCGGCTCAATGCGGTCATTGCGGCAATTTTCTCGTGCGTGAGATCGACTTGAAAATCCTTTGATTCCAGTGTCGATGAAAATTCGCTGTTCGATTGCAATCGTGCAATACGCAACAACAAATCAACCACCCGTTCTTTAGGCTCCGCCGCAACACCCGCAAGCTTTTCAACAATCATTTGATTCTTGAAACCGAGAAGCTGAATGAGCGAGGACGCCAGCTCGGGCATGGTGGAGAATTTCCGGGTGATATCCGCAGGGAGATATCGGCTGAGAATTGCGGGCGCAACCACCCGCGTCGTGGTCGGGCGGGGCCTGTTCGCAAATGCCGGGCCTTCGCCAAAAATTGCACCCGGCCCGAATATCTCGAGCAGAAATTCGGCGCCATTGCTTCGTTGAATTGTCGAATGAACAAATCCTGACCGAAGAAGATAAAAATAATTGTGCCGCTCCCCTTCGCGGGCCAGCACGTCCCCGGTTGCAAAACTGACGACGCTGCCCAAGTGCGTAGCTTCGATCCATGGGGTCGAGAGGGCCAGGGAGGCATCCCAACTGGCATAGGCCGAGGATTCGGAATTTATTCTTTTCATTCAGGAGATGCGTTGCAAAAAATCCTCGTGATCCCTGCGGAGATTTCTGCGATTTGCGCCTTGCCTTGAGTTGAAGGGCGCAATTTCATTTTTTGTGTGGCTATTTGCGGGACAGCGCATCAGGCCGTCGTCTCGTCGAGCGTATCGCCCGTCGCTAAATGGGCAATGTCGCTCCACCCCACGAGGCTGAAACCCTCCGGCGTCCACAGCATGCGGTTGATGGCCGCATTGCCGAGCTGCCAGGTGCGCGGCGCCTGCAGTTCCTGGCGGGTGGCGGCGCGGTAGAGCACATCCATCACGCCGCCGTGGGCGACCAGCGTGACCAGTTGGCCCGGATGGCGCGCCGCCAGCTCGGCGGCCACGCGCGTGACGCGGTCGCGGAAGGTCAAGAGGCTTTCGCCGCCAACGGGTTCGAATTCGGGATCGCGCTCGCGCCAGCGCTTGGCGTCTTCGGGAAGCATCGACTCGATTTCCGCAAAGCTCATGCCCTCGAGGTGGCCGAAGGCGCGCTCGCGCAGGCGCGGCTCGGGCTGCACGGCAAGCCCATGTGGCCTGGCGATTTCCTCGGCGGTCTGCCAGGCGCGGGAGAGGTCGCTCGCGTAGATGACGCCGATGTCCTCGTCCGCCAGCGCCTGGCCGGCCCGCTGCGCCTGCCAGAGCCCGGTGGCGTTGAGTCCGATGTCGATCTGGCCCTGGATGCGGGTGTCGACGTTCCAGGCGGTCTCGCCGTGGCGAACGGCAATCAAACGGGTGGCTTCTTGCATCCGCTCGATTCTAGAAGTGCGCTATTTCACGGCCGGCGTTTTCGCCGTGGCCAGGTCGATGTTCACCCGCCGCTCGCCCTGCGGCGGATTCGGAAAGCCCTGCAGCGCGGCCTGGAACATCACCGGCAGGATCGCCGCGCTCGCGTTGTACGGCCCATCGTTGCGGGCCCGGGTTTCGTAGACCACCCGGTTCGAGCCGGCCTCGCGCAGCACGATGCTCACCTCGCGTTCGTACCAGGGGTTGGCCGCCGGTGGAAAGTACGCCGGGCCGCCGTACCAGCCGCCGCCGTAGAAGCGGCGGCCGTAGCCGTATCCGCCGCCGTAGCCGTAGCCCCAGGGGCCGTCGAAGAGCCACGGGTCGGCCCAGGGCGAGAGGCCGGCGGTCACGCGGGCGCCGATCTGCGCGCTGTATTGCGGCTTGGCGTCGTCGCGGCGCAGGCCCACTTTTTCGAGCGCGGCGGCGGCCATCGCCTCGAGCGAATCCTGCCGGGCGGTGTCTGCCTGCTGCGAGGGCAGGCGGTCGAAGCGGTAGGTGGCGCCGGGCGGCACGGTGCCGATCGACGAAAAACTCTTCACGTCACTGTCGACCACCCAGGAGGTGGCGCAGCCGCTGAGGGTTGCTGTTGCTGCTGCTACCAAAAGCAGAGCGAGAGAAGCACGTTTCATAAAGGGTCTCCGGGCAGCGATGCCCAAAATTCCCCTGGGTAGCCGATCAGCCCTGGACGATGCGAAGGGCTGCGGGTGCCTGGGAGAGCAAGTCGTAGGAGGGCGTGTCGAAGGCCTTGTCGCCTTCGTCGTCGGCCACGCCCGTCGCTTTCAGACCCTTGAAGTCGTGCCGCGTTCCGTCCAGGAGGTGCGAAGGCACCACGTTCTGCAGCGCGGTGAACATGTTCTCCACGCGGCCGGGGTGCTTCCTGTCCCACTCGCGCAGCATCTCGCCGACCTGCTTGCGCTGCAGGTTCTCCTGGCTGCCGCAGAGGGTGCACGGAATGATCGGGAATTCGCGGTGCTGCGCCCAGCGCACCAGGTCTTTCTCGGCCACGTAGGCGAGCGGTCGGATCACGATGTGCTTGCCGTCGTCGCTCACCAGCTTGGGCGGCATGCTCTTCAACTTGCCGGCGAAGAACATGTTGAGGAAGAAGGTCTGCAGCATGTCGTCGCGGTGGTGGCCCAGCGCGACCTTGGTGGCGCCCAGTTCGTCCGCCACGCGGTACAGGATGCCGCGGCGCAGGCGGCTGCACAGGCCGCAGGTCGTCTTGCCCTCGGGAATGACGCGCTTGACGATGCTGTAGGTGTCCTGGTTCTCGATGTGGAAGGCCACGCCGAGCTCGCTCAGGTACTTGGGCAGCACCTCTTCAGGAAAGCCGGGCTGCTTCTGGTCGAGGTTGACCGCGACGATGTCGAAGTGAATGGGTGCGCGCGCCTTGAGCTTGAGCAGGATGTCCAGCATCGCGTAGCTGTCCTTCCCGCCCGAGACGCACACCATGACCTTGTCGCCTTCTTCGATCATGTTGTAGTCGACGATCGCACGGCCGACCTCGCGGCACAGGCGCTTCTCGAGCTTGTGCGTCTCGCGTTCGATCTTCAGCGAGTTGGTGGGCGCGGCGACGGTCGTGGCGTCAGAAGGCGCTTCGTCGATCCAGACGGCGTTCATTGGTGGGCTACTTCAGGCAAATCGGGGGAAAGGACCCCGATTTTGCCTTGGATCACCATTCCCCGGCTTCCATGCGGATCGCCACTTCGCAGTCGTCGAAGATTTCGAGCTTGGCGATCTTCACCCGCACGCCCAGCACGCCGGGCAGTTGCAGCAGGCGGTGCACCACCTTGCCGATGAGGCTCTCCAGCAGGTTGACGTGCTCGGCCGTGCACTCGTCGATGATGATCAGGCGCACCTTGCCGTAGTCGAGTACGTGGAAGATGTCGTCGTCCTGCGGCAGCAGCGGCTGCTGGCCCATGCTCAGTTCGGCATCGACCTGGATCGGCTGCGGCGCGACCTTCTCGTGGTCGAGGATGCCCAGGTTGGCGTTGAAGCGCAGGCCCAGCAGGGTGAGGGTCTGGCGGCCGTGGGTGTGGGAGGAGGACATGGTGGTGCTCGCAGTCGTTCTTCACATGAGCGAGAAATCGCGCTCGAATTTCATCAGGTGCTGGCCGCCGTCCACCAGCAGCGTGGTGCCGGTGATCGAGCCGTTCTCCAGCGCGAACTTCACGGTGGCAACCACGTCGGCCGGCGTGGAGGAGCGGCCCAGTGGCGACAGCTTGTGCAGTTGCGCGAACTTGTCGTCGTCCAGCATGTGGCTGGGCAGCGTGAGGCCGGGCGCCACGCCCACCACGCGCACGCGCGGCGCCAGGGCCAGCGCGAGCATCGGCGTGGCGGCTTCGAGCGCGGCCTTGGAGAGCGTGTAGCTCAGGAAATCGGGGTTCGGGTTCCAGAGCTTCTGGTCGAGCAGGTGAACCACTGCGCCCTGCGCATCGCGCCGCGCCAAGTGGTCGTGCAGCGCCTGCGCAAGAAGGATGGCTGCGCCGGTGTTGCTGCGTGCATGGCGTTCCATGAGCGCGTAGCTGAAGCTGGCGGTGTCGTCGTGTTCGAAGAGGGCCGCGCTGTGGACCACGGCATCGACGGTGCGAAAGCGCGCGGCGACGCGTGACAGCAATGCGCGCGTGGCGTGCTCGTCTTCGAGGTCTGCTTCAAAGAGCGCCGAGTCGCCCGAGAGCGCGGCGCAATCGGCGACGGTTTTCTCGGCCTCGGCGCGCGAACTGCGGTAGTGCACCGCCACCTGCCAGCCTCCCGCGGCCAGCGCCAGCGCGATCTCGCGGCCCAGCCGTCGGCCCGCACCCGTGACGAGGACGGTGCGGCGGATGGGGGAGAGGGAGGCGGTGCTCATGCGACGAGAGAGAGGGACAGAGGGAGAATGGGGGGGTGACGACCAAGACTCCAAACAGTTTACCCACCGCCCTCGACCACCTGATCGCCCGCTCCGTCGAGCGCGCGGGCGGCTGGATCGGCTTCGACCGCTTCATGGCGCTCGCCCTGTATGCGCCGGGCCTCGGCTATTACGCCAACACCTCGGCCAAGTTCGGCCACATGCCCTCATCGGGCAGCGACTTCGTGACCGCGCCCGAGCTCACGCCGATGTTCGGCCAGACGCTCGCGGCGCAAGTGGCCGAGGCGCTGGAGAAGACCGGCACCGACACCGTCTGGGAATTCGGCGCCGGCTCCGGCGCGCTCGCGGTGCAGTTGCTGCATGCGCTCGACGAGATGGGGCGCAGCGACGTGCGCTATCGCATCGTCGACCTCTCCGGTACCTTGCGGGAGCGGCAGCAGCAGGCACTGGTGCGCTATGCGGACCGTGTCGAATGGCTTGGCGAGCTGCCTGAAAAGATGCAGGGCGTCGTGGTCGGCAACGAGGTGCTCGATGCGATGCCCGTGCAACTGCTGGCGCGCGTGAAGGGCCAGTGGTTCGAGCGTGGCGTGGTGCGCAATGCGGGCAACGATGGCTGGAGCTGGGCCGATCGTGCGACCGATCTGCGGCCGCCGGTCGACGTGCCCGGGGAGCACGATTACCTCACCGAGATTCATCCGCAGGCCCAGGCCTTCATCGCCACGCTGGCGGACCGGCTGGAGAAGGGCGCGGCCTTTCTCATCGACTACGGGTTTCCCGAGAGCGAGTACTACCACCCGCAGCGGCACATGGGCACGGTGATGTGCCATCGCGCGCACCAGGCGGATGGGGATCCGCTGGCCGACGTGGGCTACAAGGACATCACGGCGCATGTCGATTTCACCGGGATTGCGGTTGCGGGGCAGGATGCGGGGCTTGAGGTGCTGGGCTATACGAGCCAGGCGCGATTTCTGCTGAATTGCGGGTTGGTTTCTCGGATGGAGCAGGGCTCGGTCGCTGAGCGGGCGATGGCGGCTCGGCTCATCCATGAGCATGAGATGGGGGAGCTCTTCAAGGTGGTGGGCTTTGCGGTTGGTGAGCCTTGGGATGCGATGGGGTTTGCCGAGGGCGACCGCAGTCATACGCTGTGACTTTTCAGCTTCTGCTATTTAGTTTTCTTCCCGAGGCCGGGTCTCGCCCCGGCGGGCGAGCTACTTTCTTTTGCTTCGCCAAAAGAAAGTAGCCAAAGAAAAGGCGACCCCACTGTCTGCGACCCCTTCGCTGCGCTACGGGGCAACCTGCGGTGCTCGCGTTTCGCGGGGTCTCGCAGAACTCGCTTCGCTCAAACAGCTGCGAGCCCTTGTCCGCGAAACGCTGCGCTCCTCGGCGCAGCCAGAGGGGAGGGGGCACCGAACGGGCCATTGCTTCGCTCGGCCGCGGTGCCCTCACCCCAGCCCTCTCCCAAAAGGAGAGGGAGCCAATCCAGGCCGAGCGAAGCAAAGGCCCGTAAAGCATTGAGCCGCCGAGCGCAGCGATGGCGTGTCGGTCTCCCAAGCCCTTCTGGCTGCGCCGAGGAGCGGAGCGTTTCGCGGATCAGGGCTCGCCCTTGTTTGAGCGAAGCGAGTTTGGGCGAGACCCCGCGAAACGTGAGCACCGCAGGTTGCCCGCAGCGAAGCGGAGGGACGCAGACAGCAGGGTCGCCTTTTCTTTGCTTACTTTCTTTTGGCGAAGCAAAAGAAAGTGAGTCGCCCGTCGGGGCGAGACCCGACCTCCGACCCAAAAACAAAAAAACAAAAAACAGGTCATAAGCTAGCAACGAAGAGTTCGTTGGGAAAGAAGTCCCCGGCCCCTACATTCCCGGCATGACTGCCGTTCTCTCTCATAACGATGTCGGGGCCCCCACGCAGCACTTCGAAGTGCGCCCCTTCCCCGCCCCGGTCGGCGCCGAAATCATCGGCCTCGACATCTCGAAGCCAATCAACGAAGAAGACTTCACCCGCATCCACCGCGCTCACCTCGACCACCACGTCCTGGTGTTCCGCGACCAGCAGATCACCCCGCAAGCGCACATCGATTTCAGCCGCCGCTTCGGCCCGCTCGAAATCCACGTGCTGCACCAGTTCCAGCTCAAGAACCATCCCGAGATCCTGATCGTCTCCAACATCAAGGAGAACGGCGAGCCCATCGGCCTGGGCGATGCAGGCGTCTACTGGCACTCCGACATCTCGTACAAGCCCCATCCCAGCCTCGGCTCGCTGCTGCACGCGCAAGAGCTGCCGAGCGAAGGCGGCGACACGCTCTTCGCCGACCAGCACCTCGCATGGGAAGCGCTGCCAGCCGATCTGCAGCAGCGCATCCTGCCGCTCAAGGCCGAGCACAGCTACCTTGCCAAGTACGAAGAACTGCGCGCCAAGAACCCCTGGCGACCCAAGCTCTCGCAGGCGCAGATCGACCAGGTCGCGCCCGCCGTGCAGCCCGTGGTGCGCACGCATCCGGAGACGGGCCGCAAGGCGCTGTTCGTCAGCGAGCATTTCACGACGCGCATCGTCGGCCTGCCGCAGGACGAAAGCGATGCGCTGCTGGCCGAGCTGTTCGCGCACAGCGTGAAGCCCGAGTTCGTGTACCGCCACACTTGGGCGCCGCACGACCTGGTGTTCTGGGACAACCGCTCGCTGATGCATCTGGCCGCCGGCACGCCCGACCACCTGCGCCGCCGCTTGAACCGCACGACCATCGTCGGCGACACGCCTTTCTGATTCCTCTTTTTCCCGGACCGCTTTCCATGAACCGTTTCACACGCAAGGCCGCTGCATTCGTCACCGGTCTCGGTCTCCTCGCCGGCAGCCTCGCGGCGCACGCCGAGGGCCAGATCCGCATTGCCGAGCAGTTCGGCATCGTCTACCTGCTGCTCAACGTCGCGCAGGAGCAGAAGCTCATCGAGAAGCACGCGAAGGCCGCGGGCATCGATGCCAAGGTCGAGTGGATCAAGCTCTCGGGCGGCTCGGCGGTGAACGATGCGCTGCTCTCCGGCAACATCGAGATCGCGGGCGCCGGCGTGGGCCCGCTGCTCACGCTGTGGGACCGCACCAAGGGCAAGCAGAACGTCAAGGGCGTGGCGTCGCTGGGCAACTTCCCGTACTACCTGGTGAGCAACAACCCGAACGTGAAGACGATCGCCGACTTCACCGAGAAGGACCGCATCGCGCTGCCCGCCGTGGGCGTGTCGGTGCAGTCGCGCGTGCTGCAGTTCGCCTCGGCCAAGCTGTGGGGCGACAAGGAATTCAACCGGCTCGACAAGATCAGCGTGGCGCTGCCGCATCCGGACGCAGCCGCGGCCATCATCAAGGGCGGCACCGAGATCACGGGCCACTTCGGCAATCCGCCGTTCCAGGAGCAGGAACTCGCGGGCAATCCGAATGCGCACATCGTGCTCAATTCGTACCAGGTGCTCGGCGGTCCGGCCTCGGCCACGGTGCTCTACGCCACCGAGAAATTCCGCAGCGAGAACCCCAAGACCTACAAGGCGTTCGTCGATGCACTCGACGAGGCGGCGAAGTTCGTCACGGCCAACCCCGAGAAGGCCGCCGACATCTACCTGAAGGTGAGCAACGCCAAGCTCGACCGCGAGCTGCTGCTCAAGATCATCAAGAACCCCGAAGTGCAGTTCAAGACCACGCCGCAGAACACCTATACGCTGGCGGAGTTCATGCACCGGGTGGGCGCGATCAAGAACAAGCCGGCGTCGGTGAAGGACTATTTTTTCGACGATGCGCAGAACGCTTCGGGGAACTGATGAGCACGGCGAAGGCGTCTTCGGGGGTTGACTCCTTCCCCCTCTGGGGGAAGGTTGGGATGGGGGCGGGCAGAGCGGTGACGAAGCCGGCGCCGTCTGCCCCCACCCCAGCCCTCCCCCGGGAGGGGAGGGAGCAAGACCCAAAGAACGACCTCGCGCCGCTGCTGCAGGTCGACGGCGTCAGCCTCGAATACCGCACCCCCGAGCGCGTCGTGCGCGCCACGCACCGCGTGAGCTTCGACGTCCACGCCGCCGATCGCTTCGTGCTGCTCGGCCCCTCGGGCTGCGGCAAGTCCACGCTGCTGAAGGCGGTGGGCGGGTTCATTGCGCCGGTCGAAGGCGAGATCCGCCTGGACGGCCAGCGCGTGACGCAGCCCGGCCCCGACCGCATCGTCGTGTTCCAGGAGTTCGACCAGTTGCCGCCGTGGAAGACGGTGAAGCAGAACGTCATGTTCCCGCTGCTCGCATCGCGCACGCTCGGCAAGAAGGAAGCGGCCGAGCGCGCGCTGCACTACCTCGACAAGGTGGGCCTCGCCAAGTTCGCGGACGTGCATCCGCACCAGCTCTCGGGCGGCATGAAGCAGCGCGTGGCGATTGCCCGCGCGCTCGCGATGCAGCCGCGCGTGCTGCTGATGGACGAGCCCTTCGCCGCGCTCGACGCCCTCACGCGCCGCAAGATGCAGCAGGAGCTGCTCGAGCTGTGGGACGAGGTGCGCTTCACGCTGCTGTTCGTCACGCACTCGATCGAAGAGGCGCTGGTGGTGGGCAACCGCGTGGCGCTGCTGTCGCCGCATCCGGGGCGCATGCGCGCCGAGGTCAACAGCCATGGCTTCTCGCTCGCGAGCCTGGGCGGCGCCGAGTTTCAAAGCACGGCGCAGCGCATCCACGACATGCTGTTCGAAGAAGAACATGCGGAGGCCGCGGCATGAGCGCCATCGTCCCGCCGATCCGACCCGAATACGAACGCACGCTCGAGCCCTTCACCGAAGTCCCGCTCGAACGCACGTTGCCGCTGCCGGCACGCATCTGGGCACAGGCGGGCGTCCGCAAGG